>NZ_CP094241.1:1245319-1556648 GCF_022749495.1 Neisseria macacae ATCC 33926
TCGCGGCTGCTTTGCGACACGGCATCGGCACTCACCGCCTGTATGCGCTGCCATTCGCGGCGGGCGCGGTCAAGCTGGGCGCGGGCGTTGTCAATCGCGGCTTGGTTGGCTTTGGAGACGGCGAGGGCGGAGGCTTTGTCCTGCGCGGTTTTGTTCAACGCCGCCTGCTGCCCCGCCAGCCCAGCTTCGGCTTGGGCGACTTTGGCGCGGTAGGGCGCGGGGTCGATTTCCACCAGCGGCTGCCCTGCTTTTACGTTGTCAAAATCGCGCACCAGCACTTTCTGCACATAGCCGCCCACGCGCGGGCTGACGGCGGTTACGCTGCCGCGCACATAGGCGTTGTTGGTGTAAACCTCGCCCATGCCGAAGGGCGGCAGGCGGAAGGCATACAGGGCAAGCACCACGCCGATTGCGCTGGCGGCGAGTATGCCGATGCTGCCGAAACGGTGTTTTTCAGGCTGCCATTGGGCGGGCTCTTGCGGCTCGGACGGGGTTTCAGACGACGTTTCAGGCTGCATCTCGGGCTGCGGCACGGCGGTTTTTTGGGATTCGGTGTCGGGTTGTTCGGGGGTGTCGGGTTGGGACATTTTTTGCTTTCCGTTGATTTGGGGGTTGTTGATTCGGTTAATGGGTTGGTGCGGTGGTTTTCAGGCTGCCTTTAATGCCGTCTGAAACACTATTTCCCCAACGCCGCAAACACTTTCGCCTTCTCCGCCGCCAGAATATCAATCTTGTAATAACGGCGGTACAGCCACAGGGCGACGGCGACGAGGGTCGATACCGCCGCCATCGCCGCCAGCAGCGCGAACAGGTCGCTGTATGCCGCCACCGACGCTTCTTTGCCCGCCTGCGCGGTGATTTGCGAGACGGCGCGGCCTTGCAGCAGCACCGGGTCGGAGAGGGTGGCGGAGAGGGCGGCGGCGTTGCGCTGGATGTCGGCGGCGAGCGCGGGGTTGGAGAGGGTCAGGTTTTGCGCGATGGCGGCGAGGTGGTCGCGGGTGCGGTAAGTTAAAAACGCGCTGAATGCCGCCGCACCCGCCAGCCCGCCGAGGGTTTGCGACAGGCCGAACACGGCGGAGAAGCTCATCATGTGGTCGGGGCTTTTCGCCAGCGCGCGCAGTGCGCCTTCAAGCATCATCGGCCCCATAAACAGCAGCGAGGCAAAGGCAACGATAAACTGGCTGAAATAAAGTTGCGCGGGGCGGGTCTGCATGCCCACGCCGATTTCCAGCCACGCACCGAGGGCGAAACAGGCGAGCGCAACCATCACGGGGCGGCGGATGTCGTTGATATCCAGCAAAATCAGGCTGCCGACCACACCCGCCAGCATTCCGCCCGCAACAATCAGGTAAAACGTGCTCATCTGCGCGCTGCCCACGCCCACCGCGCCCATCAGCCCCGCCGCGCCGACGGTCTGCTCCGAGGTCAAGAGCCGCGCCATCACGCCCATCACGGCGAAGATGAGGATTTGCGGCACGGTCATCCAGTGCCAGTCCAGCATCGGCTTGTGCCGCGTCGATTCGATGTACAACGCCAGCCCCGTCAGCCCCACACCGCCCGCGAGCAGCCAGCCGAGCCACTGCGTCGTCCACCACACCGTGCGCCCCTGCACGAGAAAGGCGCACAACAGCGCGATGCCGGAGGCGAACAGGGTAAAGCTGAGCGCGTCGGTCAGCGTGAACGATTTGCGCACGGTGATGCCGGGCGGCAGCGGCAGGGCGAACAGGCAGGCGGTGCAGGCGAGCGCGAGGGTAGCCTGAAGGGCGAACACGCCGTTGAGGTCGCCGTCGCCATACAGCAGCGGCACGAGGCTCTGCGCCAGCGGCGTGCCGACCTGCATCAGACCCAGCCCGAACACCAGCCCGACCAGCTTTTTCGTGCCGGTAAAGCCCTGCATCATGTAGTAAATCGACAGCACCAGCAGGCCGCTGGCGGCGATTGCGGCGGCAACACACGCGATGAGTTCCACTTCGTAATGGTGATAAACCAGTTGCAGTAGGCTGGCGGCAAGCTGGGCGAACAGGGTGATGCGGACGAAGCGTTGCAGGCCATACGCCTTGCGGACTTTGAAAAAGAGGACGCTCATGCAGGCGTAAGCCATGAAATACGCCGCCTGAATCCAGCCGCCCTGCTGCAAATCGAGCGACAAATCGCCGCGCAGTTGCGGCAGCGAGGCGGTGAGCAGCCCGTTTTGGAAGCCCGACGACAGCGCGAGTAATAAACCGATGGCAAGATACGCGAGCCGCCGCTTTTTCGGATGCTCGGGCGAGGCGGGCGAACCCGGCATAAAGGGCATTTCATGCGGCTTGAAGGTGTAGCCGCCGGATTGCAGGGGCATGGGGAGTCCTTATGGGTAGGTCGGGTAGGGATGCCCGACTAGCTTGCTGGTTTTCAGGTAGCCTTTGCGTTTCAGGCTGCCTCAAACTTTCGTCATTCCCGCGCAGGCGGGAATCTTGTTCGGGTTTCGGCGGCAGTGGTTTTTGCTGCCTTTTGATGCGGCTCAACCAAGATTCCCGCCTGCGCGGGAATGACAGCAAAATTTTGTTTCAGAAGACATTTAGGATTTTAGCTTCGCAGAAACTCGCGTTGCTCGTTTTCAGGCTGCCTTATTTGTCCGCCGCAAAACCTCCGCCAAAGGCGGTATTTAACGCCAGCCACGCGGTAAACAGCTTCGCCTGTGCCTGCGCCAGTTGCGCTTCGTTTTGCAGGGTTTCGTCCTGCGCGGCGAGCCAGTCAAGCTTGTTGTCCAGCCCCGCGCGGTAGCGGCTTTGCGCGGCGGCGGCGTTTTTGCGGGCCAGCGCGGTCATCTCGGTTTGGTCGCGCACGGCTGCGGCAGCGGTTTCGTATTGCGTCAGAGCGTCGGCCGCCTCGCGCAGGGCGGTGTAAACGTTTTTGTTGTAACGCGCCGCCTGCTCGTCAAACTCGGCTTCCTTGCGCGACAGGTTCGCCCGCAACGTGCCGGAAGTAAAAAGCGGCAGGCTCACGCTCGGCAGCAGTCCGGCGAGAAACGACGACGAATGCGGCAGGTTGCCGATTTCCACATTGGACAAGCCGGCCAGCGCCTTGATGGTAATGTTCGGATAAAACTCGGTTTTCGCGCTGGCAACCAGATGGCGGCGGGCGGTCAGTGCCTCGCGCTGCGCCGCCAAATCGGGGCGTTTGCCGAGCAAATCGGCGGTGAGCTGCGACACGGGCGGCGCGGGGGTGTTGGCGGCGGGGTTGGGCGCGAAGTTGTCCAACGCCTGCGCCGGTTGCCCGGTCAAGGCGGCAAGCGCGTGGCGGATTTGCGCAATGTTGCCGTCCAAATCCGACAAGGCAGCCTGAAAACGGCTGTTGCCTTGCTGTACCGCATAGAGCCTGCTCGGCGCGACCTGTCCGGCGCGGATGAGTTCGCGCACCACCTGCTCGCGCTCGCGGTTCAACTGCGCCCGCTGCGCCACGCGCTGCCGCGTTTCCAGCAGCAACTGCCATTGGCGGTAATACGTCGCCACGCCCTGCGCCAGCAGTAGCCGCGTCTGCGCGATTTCGTATTCCACGGCGCGTTGCTGCCCCAGCGCAGCTTCCAGCTGGTGCTTGTATTTGCCGAACACATCGGGCGACCATTGCCCTTGCAGTTGCAGCGATTCATAAGTGATATTGGTGCCGTGGTCGCCCAGCAGCCGCTTTTCCAAATCGCTGATGAGTTCGGGCTTCTCGCGCTCGTTTACGCCGTCGCGGTGCAGCAGTGCGCCGCTCAGCCCCAATCCAATCTTCACGCCGCGCTGCGAATCCGCCAAATCCGCCCCCGCCTGCGCCTGCCGCAAGCGCGCCTGTGCCGCCGCCAAATCGGGCGAACGCGCGAGGGCGGTGTCAATCAGGCTGTCGAGCTTGGCATCGTTGAGCGCACGCCACCATTGCGGCGCAATCGGCGGCTGCGAGCTGGCGGGCAGACCGAGCGTTTCGGCGGTTTCCACGGCGGCGGGGGTGTGCTTGGGATGAGTGGCGCAGCCCGAAAACAGTGCGGCACAGAGGAAAAATAAAGGGAAGCGTTTGAACATTTTGAAATATATATAAACAGGAATCGGGATGATTATAACGAAAAGCGTATCGGGCGGGGGTTGGAAAACTTCAACGCAAAAGGCAGAGACCTTTGCAAAATTTCTTTTCCTCCAACAACCGAAACCCAAAAACAGGTTTTCGGCTGTTTTCTCCCCCAATCACTCCTAATTTTACCCAAATACCCCCTTAATCCTCCCCGGATACCTGATAATAAGGCATCCGGGCCGCCTTTTAGGCGGCAACAGGCACACTTAGCCTGTTAGCCGCTTTCAACAGGTTCAAACACATCGCTTTCAGATGACTTTGCGCACTCACTTTGAGCAGACCAAAATAGGCTGCCCGGGCGTAGCGGAATTTACGGTGCAGCGTACCGAAGCTTTGTTCGACCACATAACGGGTCTTCGACAAATATCGGTTACGTTTGGTTTGCGCTTCCGTCAGCGGACGGTTGCGGCAGGCTTTGCGCATAATGCCGTCTAACAACTGATGCTCTTTCAGATGTTGCCGGTTTTCCGCACTGTCGTAGCCTTTGTCGGCATAGACGGTCGTACCTTCGGCAATGCCTTCCAACAAAGGGGACAGATGGTTGCACTCATGGGTATTGGCAGGAGTGATGTGCAGTTTCTCGATATAGCCTTCCTCATCGGTACGGGTATGTTGTTTGTAACCGAGTTTGTAGAGGCCGTTTTTCTTTGTCCAACGGGCATCTTTGTCCTTACTCGGTGTGGTTTGGCCGCTGACTTGTCCTTCCTCGTCGACTTCTATGGCCTGACGCTGTTTGCTGCCGGCAGTCTGAATAATGGTGGCATCAATGACGGCGGCGGATGCTTTCTCTACTTTTAGGTTTTTTTCGGCCAGTTGTCGGTTAATCAGTTCCAGCAATTCGGACAGGGTGTCGTCTTGCGCCAGCCAGTTGCGGTAGCGGCATAAGGTGCTGTAATCGGGGATGCTCAGTTCGTCAAAACGGCAAAACAGGTTGAAGTCGATGCGGGTGATGAGACTGTGTTCGAGTTCGGGATCGGAGAGGCTGTGCCATTGTCCGAGCAGGACGGCTTTGAACATGGACAACAGTGGATAGGCGGGACGGCCGCGGTGCTCTCTAAGGTAACGGGTTCTTTGACGATTCAGGTACTGCTCGATCGGTTGCCAATCAATCACCTGATCCAACTTCAATAGTGGGAAGCGGTCGATGTGTTTGGCAATCATGGCTTGTGCGGTTTGCTGGAAGAAGGTGCTCATGAGAAATCCCCTAAATGTCTTGGTGGGAATTTAGGGGATTTTGGGGAATTTTGCAAAGATCTCAATCCGCCTGTGTCAATAAAAGTGTAAAAAAGAGAAACCTTATTTTATAAGGTTTCTCTCATTTTTTTGTGTTATATTTTACAATATTTAATTATATGTAACTCAGAACGGAATATCGTCGTCGATGTCCTCGACAGGGGCTGCCGGTGCGGCGGGAGCTTGGCGGCGGGGGGCGGCAGGGGGTTCTTGGTTTTGCGGGGCGGCTTGGTATTGTTGCTGCGGCGCTTGTTGTTGGTAGCCGCCTTGGCTGTAACCGCCGTCGTCGTAAGGTGCGCCGCCGCTGTTGTCGTTGCGGCCGCCGAGCATTTTCATTTCATTGGCGATAATGTCGTATGCGGTACGTTCGATGCCGTCTTTGCCTTGGTATTTACGGCTTTGGATGCGGCCTTCCAGATAAACTTGGCTGCCTTTTTTCAGGTATTGTCCGGCGATTTCGGCGAGACGGCGGTACATGGTGATGTTGTGCCACTCGGTGCGTTCTACGCGCTGGCCGTTGCGGTCGTTCCATGTTTCGCTGGTGGCGACGCTGAAATTGCAGACGGCTTCGCCGTTGGGCATATAGCGGACTTCGGGGTCGCGGCCGAGACGGCCGATAAGGATGACTTTGTTCAATGACATTTTTTAAACTCCTGTGATGATGTTTTCGGCGGCCTCTTGGTCAAATCCTTTTTGCAACGCCTTGATGTAAATGGTTTGTTTGTCTGCGCTGAAGGTAATGCTTTCGACGCCTTCGACTTGGGACAATGCTTGGTAGAGCGAATCGTGTTTTTCCTGCCATACGGGGCTGACGGGATAGCTGAGGTTTTTGACGGGTTTGGGCGCGGGCGCGAGTACGGCGATGACCAGCCACAATAGCATCAATACGCTGCAAAAGGTGAAAACGCCTGCAAAGCCGTATTGTTGAAACAGCCATCCGCCGCTTGCGCCGCCCACAAACAGCCCGACGGACTGCATGGTATTGTAAACGCCCATCGCCGTGCCTTTCAAATCGGCCGGCGCAATCTTAGAAACCATGGACGGCAGGCTGGCTTCCAATACGTTGAAGCCGATGAAGTAAACAACCAGATAGGCGGTAATCAGCCAAATCGAGTGCATGCCGAACAATAAGCCGATTTGCGCCGCTGCGATGCAGGCGATGCCGAGGATGAAGACTTGTTTGAGCTTGTTGCGGGTTTCGCCGATGATGATGAGGGGGATCATAATCACCAGCCCTGCAATAGTCGAGGGCAGATAGACTTTCCAATGCTGGATTTTTTCCAAACCGAGCTGCGTCATGGCAAAAGGCAGGGCGGTAAACAACGCCATTTGTGCGGCATGCAGCGCGAAAATGCCGAAATCCAAGTTGAGAAGCTGGCGGTCGCGGAGGACTTCGCCCATGCGCGAGGGCTGCGCCTGTGTGTCTTCGTGCAGCTTGGACACTTCGGGATCAGGAGTCATCCAAGCGACAACGCCTATGCTGATGACGGTCAGGATACCGGTCAGCATAAACAATCCGGAAACGCCGATAATATCGGCAATCATCGGGGCGACCACCAGACTGACGGAAAAGGTCAAACCTATGCTCAAACCTATCATCGCCATCGCGCGGGTACGCACGCCGTCTCGGGTCAAGTCGGCGAGCAACGCGGTCACTGCGGCGCTGACTGCGCCCGCCCCTTGTATGGCGCGCGCGGCAACCAGCATGGGCAATGAGTTGGCGGCAGCGGCGAGAAAACTACCGGCGGCAAAGACAATCAGTCCGACATAAATGGTTTTTTTACGTCCGAATTTATCGGAGGCGATGCCCAAAGGCAGTTGCAGCAAAGCCTGCGTCAGTCCGTAGATACCCATTGCCAGACCGACCAAAGTTTTGTTGTTTTCCGCGCCGGGCAACGAGGCGGCATATAAGGACAAAACGGGGAGAACCAAGAACATCCCCAACATACGCAGAGCGTAAACGCCGGAGAGGGTGGTGCTGGCACGCCATTCGTGCGGGAACATTTGGATGCGGGTGTCTTTTGCCATAAACGGTTTTTCAGACGACCCGGTAGGATTTTAAGGTCGTCTGAAATTTTAAAATTATCAGATGTGCGGATTATACAGGATTCAAAAGGGTTTGCATTTGCACGGGCGCAGCCGTTTATACCCCGCGGTCAGCCCCATTGCCAGCGGTTGCGCCATGCGCCTAAGACGGCGTTGGGGTATTTGTTGCTGCCCAGGCTGCCGTTGAAGCGCGCCAAAGCGCGGACGATGTTGCCTTTTTCGATATTGTTGTAGTGGCGCAGGATGGTGCAGCCGTAGCGCAGGTTGGTGCGGATGTCGAACAGGTTGTGCGAAGGTTTGCCGATATAGTTTTTCCAAAACGGCATGACCTGCATCAGCCCGCGCGCGCCCACGCCGCTGATGGCGTATTGGCGGAACGCGCTTTCGACTTCGATCAACCCTAAAATCACTTGGGTATTCAGCCCCGCGCGGCTGCTTTCGTATTGGATGTTGACCAGCAGGCGGCGGCGTTCGGCGGCATCGGGAACGTAGCGGGCAAGGCGGGAGGACATCGCCGCCAGCCAGCGTTCGCCTTCGTTTGGATCGGCGAACACGAGGCGCGGCGGATTGACATTGTTGATGGAGCTGCGCATCACTGAAGCGACATCGTCGGCAAGTGTTTCTTCGCGTTGCGCGCCGGCGAGTGCGGCTGCAGGACTGAGCAGCAATGCGCCGCCAGCCAGTAAAAAGCGGCGGCGGGACGGGGATTCGGGCGTGAGGATCAGGTTTTCCGTTTTCATGTGTACTGTCATTCGTTTAGTCGGTTTAAAGGTCGTCTGAAAACCCTATTTTTGTTTTCAGACGACCTTTTGACGTTTGCAAAACGGGTATTATAAGAATATCTCCGTGCAGAATCAAAGGTGGCGTGTATCATTGATGAGCGGATTGACTTGAAACAGACAATGAGTGATACATCAACTCAGTGCAATATTGCGGCGGTTTAAAGTTGATCTGCGATATTGTCAATCAACGGCGGGACAGAGTAACATTAGAGCTTCGTTTATCCACCGGTATCCCTTCATGACCACTACGCCCACCAACGTCCTGGCATCCGTCGATTTAGGTTCCAACAGCTTCCGCCTCCAAGTTTGCGAAAATAACAACGGACAACTGAAAGTCATCGATTCCTTCAAACAAATGGTGCGTTTTGCCGCCGGTTTGGACGAACATAAAAACCTCGACGAAGCATCCCAAGAGCGTGCCTTGGACTGTTTGGCAAAATTCGGCGAACGGCTGCGCGGGTTCAGGCCCGAACAAGTGCGCGTTGTGGCGACCAATACCTTCCGCGTAGCAAAAAATATCGCCCAATTCCTACCCAAAGCCGAAGCCGCACTGGGCTTCCCCATCGAAATCATCGCAGGTCGTGAAGAAGCCCGCCTCATTTACACCGGCGTCGTCCACACCCTACCGCCCAACGGCGACAAGATGCTCGTCATCGACATCGGCGGCGGCTCGACCGAATTCGTCATCGGCTCCGACCTCCAGCCGCTCGCTACCGAAAGCCTGCCCTTAGGCTGCGTCACTTACAGCCTGCGTTTCTTCCAAAACAAAATCACCGCCAAAGACTTCCAAGCCGCCATCTCTGCCGCACGTAACGAAATCCAGCGCATCAGCAAACTCATGAAGCGTACAGGTTGGGATTTCGCCATCGGCACATCCGGCTCCGCCAAATCCATCCGCGACCTCATCGCCGCCGAGCTGCCCCAAGAAGCCGACATCACCTACAAAGGCATGCGCTACCTCGCCGACCGCATCATTGAAGCCGGTTCCGTCAAAAAAGCCAAATTCGAAAGCCTCAAGCCCGAACGCGTGGAAGTGTTCGCCGGCGGACTGGCCGTCATGATGGCAGCGTTTGAAGAACTCGAACTCACCAAAATGACCGTTACCGAAGCCGCCCTGCGCGACGGCGTATTCTACGACCTGATTGGACGCGGTTTGAACGAAGACATGCGCGATCAGACGACCGCTGAGTTCCAAAACCGCTACCACGTCAGCCTCAACCAAGCCAAACGCGTCGCCGAAACCGCGCAAGCCTTTATGGACAGCCTGTGCCACGCCAAAAACGTAACCGTCCAAGACCTTGCCCAATGGCAACAATACCTCGGCTGGGCAGGCAGGCTGCACGAAATCGGACTCGACATCGCCCACACCGGTTACCACAAACACTCCGCCTACATCCTCGAAAACGCCGATATGCCCGGCTTCTCCCGCAAAGAGCAAACCATACTCGCGCAACTGGTCATCGGACACCGCGGCGACATGAAAAAAATGGCGGACATCGTCGGCAGCAGCGAAATGCTTTGGTACGCCGTCCTCTCCCTGCGCCTCGCCGCACTTTTCTGCCGCGCCCGCCTGCCTTTGGATCTGCCGCCGCAAACCCAACTGCGCGCCGACGAAACAGGAAAAGGCTTCATCCTGCGCATCAGCCAAAACTGGCTCGAACAACACCCTCTAATCGCCGCCGCACTCGACTACGAAAGCGCGCAATGGCAAAAGATCGATATGCCTTTCAACGTGCAGCCTCAATAGGATCAAAAAGGCAAAAAGGTCGTCTGAAAATTAGATTCAGACGACCTTTTTGCCTTTTTGTATATGAACCGTTTGTATCCGCAGGGTAGATATTTTTACCCAAATATGATTCGCCGATCATTCAATACAAAATATGTTTCTTTAAATAGCCTGATTCAATCATTGGGAAAACATCAGCCAGAGGGGAAGGTACTATAATATCTGCGTGATAAATTATTACTTCTTCATTTTTGTTTAATTCATTCTTATATTTTCCGTACAGATTTTTATCATTATCAAAAAACCAAATTAAAGCATATATCTTCCCATGAATATTTTCTGATTCATGATATAACTTTTTAAATTTATCCCTATTTCCTTCTTTATTCAGTCTTTCAAAGCTATTGCTTTGCTTGGATTTCGACCCTTCTTCTCCAATTAATTTACTTTCCAATGCTTTGGCATGGGCTAATCTTGAAACATCACTATCATTTTTACCTGAACGAAAATTCATATTTCCTCCGGCTATTGCCGTAGTTAAGAAAAATAAACCTAACAGAGCTATGAGCATTTTCTGCCATTTCGTTTTGTCGGTTCTAAAAATGAGGATTCCCATAATAATGCTCCTTTCTGAGAGGTCGTCTGAAAAATCATTTTCAGACGACCTGAACTTTATTGCGGCAAGACAAGATTGTCTAACGTCAGCCCCGCATCGCGCAAGCTTTGTACGTATTGCTCAAACACGGTTTGATAATCGTCTGGTATTTGCGGACAGGTATAAGAAAATTCATCTGTTTTACGTTGGTAGTCCCAGTCTTGGCGGAGGTTTTTGATATAAGGGTGGCGTGTATCGTAATGGCAGAAAATATCACGCAGATTGCTCGAAAACAGGTGGCGTATGTTTCCCAGCGGGATGCGGTCGCGGCGGCATTCGGCGGTAAGTATGTCTAATATTTGGGCAATCAGATTGGTGTCGCCTTGAATGTGTCGAACGAGATAACTCAAGTCATACAAATCCTTAAAGCGCGGACGGATGAGCGTTTGATGCAGCTTCCATGCGATTTGCGGGGCGAGCGGTACGGAATAGGGCAGCGTAAATTGGTCCATCGCTGTATTGAATACGGTGTAGTAATCGGGTTCGATAGGCAAATCCAGATTAAACGATACATCAACGCTTAATTCTACAAGCTGACCGTTGATGGTGCAGGTCAAATCGGTATTGGTGGTGGGAAAATCGTCCGACATGGCGTAATCCACATTGCGCCAAAAGGGATTTTGGGAGAATGGTGTGAACGTTACGCCATCATAGGCATAAGCGGTGGTTACGGCTTGCGCCCATTTGTTCAGACTGTTTTCGGCAGAACGGTAGTCTTCTTTATACGGCAACATCACATAATCCAAATCGGCAGGCAGGCGCATTTGCAGATTGGGAAAATATTGGCGCGTGATGTGGCTGCCTTTGAGCATAAAGGGAAAATCCAAGCTGGCAGCGCGGCGGATAAATGCTTCTTGGGCGATAAGCTCCAGCAGCCGGGTTTCGGAAAGGTCGGGATACTGAAGGGCGTAGAGTTCAATGGGATTCATGATGCGTTTTGAGCAAGGTTATATAGTGGATTAACTTTAAATCAGTACGGCGTTGCCTCGCCTTGCCGTACTATCTGTACTGTCTGCGGCTTCGTCGCCTTATCCTGATTTAAAGTTAATCCACTATAAAACAGGGACATGGCTTGAGCACGCTGTTCGTCGGAGAGCGAGGGATTCAGACGACCTGAAGGATTCCTCTCAATGCGTCCATCCTTTATCCAAATCCAAATTGCCATCATACACGCAATATTCAAATTGCTGTTTGATAAGGGATACTGAATCGGGCAGATCGTCTAACAACTTTTGTACACGCTCAACAAACTCAGTGTAATTACCCGAATGGCGCACGGTAATAAACCGTTGGTCAGGCGTATGGCGTAAAGTGTTGCGCGACAGATGGGCATGGCAGCGAGAGCAGTAGGCGCGCAGGGCGGGCAATTCTTCAGCCTCATGGCGCACCTTGCCGTGCCATTCGAAATAACAGGGTTTTTCGTTTGGATAGGTCGTCTGAAAACGGGCGGCGCAGTCGGCAGGAATTTCAATTTTTTCACGAACGATGGTAAAGCCTTGTGCAGCGAACCGGTTGGCAAGCATCTGTACATGCTGCCGAACAGCATGATAATCGTCCGACTGTATTACGGCAGAAAACATCGGCTGCTGAGGATGCTCGCCCTCGGGCAGTTCGATTAGCACGGCTTTGCCTCCTAAGTCGGCACAGGTCGTCTGAAAACGGTGAAGGGCGGAGGAAGGTTGCGGCGTGGAAGTAAGGTGGAGTTCGTAATACATGGTTTCAGACGACCTTAATGTTCTAGGTTGTTTCGTTTATTTGTTTCGGTAGGCCGGATTGCAGGAAATCGGACATTTCGCGATAAAACGCCATAACGGTTTGCATGTTTTGCCGTTCCGGTTCGCTTGTTTGAGGTTGAATGTTTATTTCATCTATCAATTCGCGCAACGGGCGGCGTTTGGTGGGATTGGCTTCGTCCAATATAAAATACAGAATCCCCCCGTCTTGTATCAACCTGCGGCGGGCATCCATTATATGACTGTTAAAAAATAGATTTTGAATCAGATTGGTGCGTTGTTCATCATTTTGTGGAGGTTTAGCGGTCTCAGGAAGCAACACGGTTTTGTTGCATACGCAGGACTGAGACTGATTGAGCGCAAAAACGGGCAGGTAAAACATCATTAACATTGCCTTCAGAATATCGCAGAAATGCCCTTCAGCCTCGTCATCGCCCTGCTGCAGACAAGCGGGGAGTTGGCAGGTTTGAAGGGTAAAGTCACATTCGCTGCGGCCTGCAGGCAAACCCAGTCCCAGATCCAAATAAAAATGACCGTCCAGTTCGATAAAATGCCATGGCGTTCGGTTGGCGCGTACGCGCGGCAGATGCAGATAGGGATTGCGGCAAATCCTTAGGTACAGGCGGATCAGATGGGCAATATTACCGCAATAAGCAGGGGTGAGTTGAAGCACGCGGTTAATGCGGGCGGTCTTTTCTTTTGGGCGGAGGAAGCAGGGCGGTTGTTTGGTTTTCATTAGAATGGTTGGATGGTTTTTGTCGTAGCCAGGTGTGTTTAAATTAGTTTGGTGTAAGGGGTGTGCAGAACGCACGCCCACGGTTTTGCTGTTTAGACGACTTCTTCTATGTCAGCCACCTTAATCCTTCTGGTTAAGGAGGTTTCTACGTTACAACAAACCGTATGCAAGCAGAAAAATGGGTAGCAAGGAAGAACGTTCCTATAACACAATTTGATATACCTAATTCTGAATTGGATAAGTTAGATATTAAAAAATTCTCATCTGCTGATTTGGAATGGGGAGATTTTGTAACAAAAGGTCGAAAGGGCACTTTAAACCATAACCATGATGCGGTAAGTGGTCCAATGTTGGCAAATCCAAGTGATGCTAAAAGAGGAAAAGTACATAAAGCTATAGGTTTGCAGTTTGTTATTTTACAGAAAAAAGCATTCAATTTATTTAATCGATTTAAAAAATTTAATAAAACTGGTAAAAATTGCTCTTAATCTGCCATAAGGAAAAAAATGTTTGATGAGTCTAAAGACAATATGATATTCACTGATAATGAAGCTGGTGATAGAGTTATTTTTCATAGAAAAACTTGGTTATATATAATATTTGGGATACTAATCCATTATTCATTATTTAAGATATACCGATGATTATGCGGAAAAGATAATAAATGAATCTTTTTTATGTTCTAAGGAAGAGTTAAATTTTCATTCGGTTGGTATGTTATGTCATGATGAAGGGTATCATTGGGCAATGTTGTTGGTACATGGGGACAATTATTGGAATCATGGTTTTAATATTGAGCTGCCAGATGATTACTATGACTGGATGGATAGTTATATAAAAAATAATAATTTAAAGCCAATAATATGTGATTAATTGGGGCAATTGGTAAGATTGGCTCAAGACCTAACAAAAGGATGAGCAGGCAATATAAAAACGATCTATGGTTGATTAGGAGATATTTATGATTAAAGTTATAGACTTAAGAAGTGAATATAGTACAAGTCCAATATTTGTGAATTTCAATAGACAAGCTTATGCTATTCCGACGTTATATGTTAAATCACTTCCTAAATTTGACTCTAAAAAAATCAATACCTGTTTGATTATTTTGCATCCGCATAACAATTTCCCAGAAAAACCAAATATACAAGGGTTTGCAGATTTCTATCTGTATTTTAATTTTGATAAGTATTTTGCGTCTTCTGATACTGAGAAAAAAATGATGCAATTACAAGCAGTCCATCAAGGAATGTTGGGTATTGCAGTTGAGCAGGGCTGGAATACGGGCCCGTTTGAAATAGCATATCAAGCCTGTTTGGATGCTGATCTCGTCTTAAATACTCAACTTAAAAAACGTAAAATGAGTCCGAATAGAAAACAATATTTGTCCATATTCGCGCATTGTGATCTCTATCATTTTAAAATTACTTGGACAGTATCTGATAAAAAAGGAACAATCCTTCAAAGGGGGCCTTTATTTTCAGAAGACCCTTCTTTCTTGGCTATGGGCTATCGATTGAATTTCCATTGGATAGACGATGAACATTTTATTGTCGAGTCTAATTATAAAGGACTGATTTCAGATACTTGGGAAGTTGATATTTTGAATGGGACTGTCCTAGTAACTAGCAAATTGTAGCCTGCATAAATCAACAATTACAACAAAGGCCTAAATGATGATTAAAGAAATTAGCTTACCTCTCGAAGATTACACAAAATATAAAAACATTAGCAAAGGAATGTTTGCTATATCAGAACTATATTTGGTATCTCTACCAAAATTTGATTCAAAAAAAGTTTTTAAATGTAATATTTTTTTGTGTGAGGACCGACAATTTCCAACTAAAGCGAAAATACCAGGTTTTGCTATATCGTACCAATTTTTTGATTTTAAAAAATATCTTTCTTTAAATGAGGAAGATAGAAAGCTCATGGTATTACAAGTTATTCATCAGGGAATGCTGGATATTGCTGCTGATTACAATTGGGATACAAAACCGTTGGAAGAAGCTTACCAAAGTTGCTTGACTTCCGATCTAACTTTTAAAAGACAAATCAAAAAGCGCAAGCTAAGTCCGAACAGAAAACAATATCTGTCTTTATGGGCATATTGCGATCAACACCACTTTAAAATCACTTGGACAGTATCTGATAAAAAGGGGGAAATAGTTAAGCAGGGTACGTTGTTGACAGAACAACCATCTTATATCGACATATTGCGTAGCTTGAATTTCCATTGGGTAGACGACGAACATTTTATTGTTGAGTCCAAATACAGAGGATTGATTTCAGATACTTGGGAAGTTGATATTTCGAATAGTGCTGTCCTAGCAACTTGCTGGTTTTAGCCTGTGTGAAACTTCCAATTTTGACGTGGCGTGTGTCGGGATACGTACAGCGGTTTCTGCTTTTCAGACGACCTCAAACCTTAAAGTGAAATTATGATTAACGAAATTTGTTTATACTGTCAAAACGATGAAAGGACTTCTGAATTTAATCAAGAAACCTTTGCTATTCCGGAGCTTTATCTCATTTCAATACCTAAGTTTGATTCCAAAAAGGTGATTAAATGTAATATTTTCTTATGGGAGAATGGCCCATTTCCGCCCAAAGAAAAAATATTGGGGAGTGCTGATTCTTATCAGCTTTTTGACTTCAAAAAGTACACCTCCCTATCTGAAAAAGATAAGAAAATTATGCAGTTACAAGTAATCCATCAAGGAATGCTCGATATTGCGTCTGATTACAATTGGTCGAGAGAACCATTGGAGACTGCTTACCAAACCTGTTTGATGTCTGATTTAACATTTAAAAAGCAAATAAAAAAGCGGAAACTTAGCCACAATAGGAAACAATATCTTTCCTTATGGGCATATTGTGATCTTTACCATTTTAAAATTAGTTGGACAGTATCTGATAAAAAAGGGGAAATAGTTAAGCAGGGTACGTTGCTGACAGAACAACCATCTTATATTGATACATGGTGTAGCTTGAATTTCCGTTGGATAGATGACGAACATTTTATTGTTGAGTCCAATTACAAAGGATTGATTTCAGATACTTGGGAAGTTGATATTTCGAATGGTGCTGTCCTAGCAACTTGCTGGTTTTAGCCTGTGTGAAACTTCCAATTTTGACGAGACGTGTGTCGGGATACATGCAGCGGCTCCTGCTTTTCAGACGACCTCAATCCTTTTCGAGGTCGTCTGAAATATTTGTCCTTAAATAATCTCATTTTCGGCGGCGACGCATGGCTGTTGTCTGCCGAAGTTGATTTGGACTAGGGTTAGGGCTTGAATCAATTAATATTTGTAATCTTGGCGGAAGTAGAAGATATTTTGACAAAAGCTTGGATAAGAAATTTAGAAAATTATGAAAATAACTTTAGATAACTGGGACGGTTCTTCTTGTAAAGAAGAAATTTATCATGTTAATTCTTCAGTAAAACTCTTAGGCATTTTAGAAAGATTGGATAATAAAAAACATACTCTTGTAAATTTAGTTTTATTAGAAGAAAACTATTTGATGATTGGTGGAGGAAATGGAAAATATGTTATAACAGGTGAAGAAAATGGCATAGTTTTTAATTTATTAAACCCCAATGAAGAAAGCACCTTAAAAATAGAATTAAATACGGGAGGGCAAATTGGATTATTTGAGTCTAAATATATTTTATCTAAAGAAATGGCGTTCAAATGTGCTGTAAAATGTTTTACTATAGGATGTATTCCACAAAACGATTTAGATTTTGTCTGGGAAAAGTACTGAGGTTTAGTTTTGATAACTTTTTATCAAGCCCGAAGTTTGTCTAAAAAATTCCCCGATAACTCTGTAGGTATTAGGTATAAGGAGCACACACACGTGGTTTCTTCCAGATAAAATCAATACCTTCCTTAAGGGCGTCTGGAATATTTTTTCAGTAAACTTATTGCTAATTAACAAGCCGGTTGATATAAATTGGTCGTCTGAAACCAACTTTCATGAGAACGATTCTATATAAACTTTCTCACTTTGGTTACCTTCAGTAATACAAAATCGTGTATTGCCAATGTAGTAGGCGTCTGAAAGGAGATAGGAAATCTTGCGTAGAATAATTACTTTTTAAAATTTAGGAGTTTAAATTAATGTTACCTAAAGAATTAACAGCTAAAATTTTACTAGAAAGTGTTTTAGAATGTACGGATTTTATAGCAAATGAAGTGTCGAACTTATACAATGCGGTAATAGAGAAATTAAAGCAAGATGATGAAATATTCTTTATGAATTTTGTTGAAGATGAGCATAAAAAAGATGATTATTATGGATATGTCTATAACAAAACGAATAGAAAAATCTACGAATACGCCTTTCATGATGATAAGTTAATGAAAAATAGGAAGTTATCTCTTGTCGAAAAGAAAATTGAAGAGTTGACAACAAAAGATATTCTTGAGTTGCCTATAATCAATTTGTTGTGATGTTTAAATATAATATATGAACGCTGCTGGAACTCTGACAGTACAGGCTATCCTGACGGCAGTTATGAAACCTTCGAATAAAACCGTCTCAACCTGTTGTTTGCTGTTAAAATCACCTACGACTAGACTCACCGCCGAACTGAGCTCACCAAGTTTGGAGGGTTTGGTTTTGTTTTTGTTAATTTATTTTTTCTTAGAACTTGTATCCTTTTAGATAAGTAATCTTTGGGGGCATGTGGTATAGCGATCTGTGTATAAGGACTAAATCTATCAATCCGTCTTGAATCAATAAGGTCGTCTGAAAATCTACTTCGAACCCCATCAAGCATTTATAATCCTGCTTTTCAGACGACCTTTTGAACATCCGTTCTCTCAATAAAATTGACCTTATGAAACCCAAATTTATCACTCTGGACGGCATAGACGGTGCGGGCAAATCGACCAATCTTGCCGTTATCCGCCAATGGTTCGAATCCCGCGACCTTCCCGTATTGTTCACCCGCGAGCCGGGCGGTACGCCTGTCGGCGAGGCCTTGCGCGAAATTTTGTTGAACCCTGAAACCAAGGCGGGATTGCGCGCGGAGACGTTGATGATGTTTGCCGCGCGGCAGCAGCATCTTGAAGACGTTATCCTGCCTGCGCTGGCGGACGGCATTCATGTCGTTTCCGACCGTTTTACCGATGCGACTTTTGCGTATCAAGGCGGTGGGCGCGGCGTGCCTCTGCAAGATATTGAAATGCTGGAAAATTGGGTACAGGGCGGGTTTGGTCCTGATTTGACGTTGCTGCTGGACGTGCCGCTGGAAGTGTCGATGGCGCGTATCGGGCAGACGCGCGAGAAGGACCGTTTCGAGCAGGAGCAGGCAGATTTTTTCACCCGCGTGCGTGCTGTTTATCTCGAACGTGCCGCCGCGCATCCCGAACGCTACGCGCTTATCGACGGCAACCGGAGTTTGGAGGAGGTGAGGGCGGATATCGAACATGCGTTGGCGCGCAGTTTCGGTATGGATGTTTAAAACCGAATGAAGGTCGTCTGAAAGGATACGTTTTTGCTTTGAGGCTGTTTGTTTCAGATGAAAATAGCAGTATGCGCCGCATTGGGAACATGGTAAAATTACACGCTATTACAAAATAGGTTTATTTGTTAATAAATAAGCCGTTTTGTAATGCCAAACGTCCCGAAACCAATGTTTCAGACGACCTCGTCTCAATATCTCTCGCAACAGGATCGAAAAATGGAAAACTCATTAAAAGAAGCCGCACTGAAATTTCACGAATTCCCCGTGCCGGGTAAAGTCTCCGTTACCCCCACCAAATCGCTGGCCACGTCCAAAGACTTGGCTTTGGCGTACTCGCCGGGCGTCGCGGCTCCTTGTATGGAAATCCATGCCGATCCGCAAAATGCGTACAAATATACCGCCAAAGGCAATTTGGTCGCCGTGATTTCCAACGGTACCGCCGTTTTGGGCTTGGGCAACATCGGCGCGTTGGCGGGCAAACCTGTGATGGAAGGCAAAGGCGTATTGTTCAAAAAATTCGCCGGTGTGGACGTATTCGACATCGAAATCGATGAAAAAGACCCGCAAAAACTGGTGGACATCATCGCCGCGTTGGAACCGACTTTCGGCGGCATCAACCTCGAAGACATTAAAGCGCCTGAATGCTTCTACATCGAACGCGAATTGCGCAAACGCTGCAAAATCCCGGTATTCCACGACGACCAACACGGTACCGCCATCATCACCGCTGCTGCCGTATTGAACGCCCTGCGTTTTACCGGCCGCAACATTGAAGAGGCGACTTTGGTTTGCTCCGGCGCGGGCGCAGCGGCGATTGCCTGTTTGAACCAACTGCTTGATTTGGGTCTGAAACGCGAAAACGTAACCGTTTGCGACTCCAAAGGCGTGATTTACAAAACCCGCGAAGACAAAGACCGTATGGACGAGTCCAAACAGTTCTACGCCATTGAAGACAACGGTCAACGCGTGCTTGCCGATGCCGTCAAAGGCAAAGACATCTTCTTGGGCCTCTCCGGCGCGAACCTGCTGACGCCTGAAATGTTGAACACCATGAACGCCAAGCCTATCGTGTTCGCCATGGCAAACCCGAACCCGGAAATCCTGCCGCCGCTGGCAAAAGAAACCCGTCCGGACGTGGTCATCGGTACCGGCCGTTCCGACTTCCCGAATCAAGTAAACAACGTATTGTGCTTCCCGTTCATCTTCCGCGGAGCGTTGGACGTCGGCGCGACGACCATCAATGAAGAAATGAAACGCGCCTGCGTCTATGCCTTGGCGGATTTGGCGAAGGAAGAGGTAACTGAAGAAGTGGTTGCCGCTTACGGCAAGAAATTCGAATTCGGCGCGGAATACCTGATTCCGACCCCGTTCGACTCCCGCCTGCTGCCGCGCGTTGCTTCGGCTGCCGCCAAAGCTGCGATGGAAAGCGGCGTGGCAACCCGTCCGATTGCAGACTTGGAAGCCTACGCTGCCAAACTGAGCGAGTGGAAACTGTAATCCGGTTTTAATTTGAATGTGATGTAGAAAAGGTCGTCTGAAAACTTTCAGACGACCTTTTTGTTTGGGTAAACGTCCTCCCGCTTTAAACCGCGTCGGTCAGCGATGAGAACACTTCAAAATAAGTCGGGAAGGTTTTATGGGTGCATTTCGGGTCGTTGATGACGACGGGTACGCCCAACAGGGAAACCAGCGAGAAACACATCGCCATGCGGTGGTCGTCGTAAGTGTCGATGACGGCGTCGGGCGTCAGTATTTCAGGCGGGGTAATGTGAATCGCTTCGGCTTCTTCGACGACTTCTGCGCCAAGTTTACGCAACTCGTTTGCCATCGCGGCGATGCGGTCGGTTTCCTTGACGCGCCATGAACCGATGTTGCGCAGTGTACATGTTTGTCCTGTAGCAAGCGCGACGATGGCGAGGGTCATGGCGGCATCGGGGATATGGTTTGCATCCAAATCAAAGGCTTGGGCGGCACGTTCTTTCGGGCGCGAGACTTCGACGAAGTTTTCGCCCCAAACCACATCCGCACCGATTTTTTCCAGCTCGCGGGCAAAGGCGACATCTCCCTGTATGCTGTTTGCGCCGATACCGGTAACGCGGACGGGCGTAGCAGCAATCAAACCGGCTGCGAGGAAATAGGACGCGCTGGAGGCATCGCCTTCGACATATAAATGGTCGGGCGCGTGGTAGCAGGCATCGGCGGGGATTTTGAAGACGCGGTAGTCTTCATTGGCAACCTGTACGCCGAATTGCGCCATCAGTTTCAAGGTGATGTCGATATAGGGCTTGGAAATCAACTCGCCGACCATACGGATTTCAAATGCCTGTCCGGTCAGTGGCAGTGCCATCAAGAGGGCGGTCAGAAACTGGCTGGACACATTGCCCTTAATCGGAATCACGCGCTCGCCGCGGTCTTGGCGTTCGCCGATATGAAGCGGCGGATAGTGTTCGTTGCCGAGATATTCGACATCGGCGCCGGCAATCCGCAGCGCATCGACCAAATCGCCGATAGGGCGTTCGTGCATACGCGCAACGCCGTGCAGATGATAATCGCCGCCTAAAACCGCCAGCGCGGCAGTCAGCGGACGGAACGCCGTTCCCGCGTTGCCTAAAAACAAATCGGCAGTTCGGTTTGGAAATTGTCCGCCTGTGCCGTGTACTTTCAGACGACCTTCGGCAAGATATTCGATTTCAACGCCGAGTTTATCGAGCGCTTCCAACATACGGTTGGTATCGTCGGATTTGAGCAGGGAATGGATTTCGCAAGTATTGTCGGACAAGGCGGCAAGCAGCAGGGTGCGGTTGCTGATGCTTTTGGAGCCGGGTAGGGCGACGGTGGCGGGCTTGAGTGAAGCGGCGGGAAGGCGGATGGATTCGGTCATGATGGTCGTTTGGGAAGCGGAAACAGAAAACGGCATTATACGGCAGGGAGGGGTCGTCTGAAAAACGTGGCTGCTGCAATTCGATAACCGCAGAGTTTGTTTTTGAATGGTTTCGGTATCTTAATACGCTCAAACACGGGAAGGTAACATCCGAATGGTTTGTTGATGCGCGCAACCTTACCAACCGCATTGCGCCGTTCCGTCCGTGTAGGCGTGAGAATGAATTTCTAAGTTTGGAATAAAACAAACCGGATTCCTTTGATGGGAATCCGGTTTTTCTTTTCGATGATTGGATTTTCAGACGACCTTTGGGGTCGTCTGAAACCTTATTTATGCCCTTTACCTTCGTTTATTCAAAGTCTTATAGACTAGCTGTCAGACAAATACGGCTCGACGCTTTCTTTCAATATCTCGATCAATTCTTCGTCCATATAACGGTAATCGTCAGGAATGTCCAAAACAATAATTTCCTTATGCTGCAAAGCGCGGGAAAACTGTGCCGACAGGCGGTTTTTATGTTTTTGTTCCATCACAAAAACCTTATCCGCCCATGCGATGTCGTTGATGGAAACGGTGTGCCGTGCATTAGGGCTTGTGCCTGCAGAACGTGTCTGTACGTTCGGATAGCGTCGGAATACCGCTTCAGCGGTGGGGCTGCGCCATTGGTTGCGGCTGCAAATAAAAAGTGCGTTCATAGAAATTAAAAAAGGCGGAGAAATATCCGCCTTGTGAAAATCATCTCGATTGAGTCGAAATGCGTTTTTAAGTTAATCAAACCATTCGGCTTCAAATTCATGCTGCCTGAAGGGGTAAACAAAGCCCAGTTTTTGCGCGCGTTTGACTTTATTCCTGCGGAAATACATCAAATCCCACTTTTTCTCGAGCTTACCCTCAGAAGGGTTTTTGCCGTGTACGCGATGGCTGGGTCGTTTTGCTTGATGCCGCCGCCATGCACGGCTGCGACAGTGGTCTAAATTGTCCATTATCTGCTTTCTAACTTCGTTTCGGAAATCGGGTTCAGCAGCCGCGATTTTTTCTGTGTTCGATTATTCAGCAAGAAAAAGGAAAATCGGATTGTAGCCAAATTAGCTTGACGATACAAGCATTTGACCGTCGTTGTGGAACAGGTCGTCTGAAGACACCATTTACTTCTGCTTATCCAACGCTTCCTCATCCAGCGATTTCAACCATTCCAGCTTTTCGCCGATTTTGATTTCCAGCCCGCGCGGGACGGGTTGGTAGAAATCCGGTTCGTCCAAGCCGTCGGGCATATAGCTTTCGCCGGCGGCGTAGGCGTTCGGTTCGTCGTGGGCGTAGCGGTATTCGCGTCCGTAGCCCAATTCCTTCATCAACTTGGTCGGAGCGTTGCGCAGGTGGACGGGTACTTCATCGCTGGCGTTTTCTTTGACGAAGCGTCGCATTTGGTTGTATGCCTTGTAACCCGCGTTGGATTTGGCGGCGGCGGCAAGGTACAGCACGGCTTGTGCCAGCGCGAGTTCGCCTTCGGGCGAGCCTAAACGTTCGAAGGTGGCGGCGGCATCGTTGGCGATTTGGAAGGCGCGCGGGTCGGCAAGCCCGATGTCCTCCCACGCCATGCGCACGATGCGGCGGGCGAGGTAACGCGGGTCTGTGCCGCCGTCGAGCATACGGCAAAACCAATACAGCGCGGCATTCGGATGCGAACCGCGCACGGATTTGTGCAGGGCGGAGATTTGGTTGTAGAAACTCTCGCCGCCTTTGTCGAAACGGCGGATTTGCGCGCCCAAGCTGTCGGCGAGAAATTCGGTGGTTAAGGTTTTCAGACGGCGCGTGTCGGCGGCGCGTAAAAGTTGTTCCAACAGATTCAACAATCTGCGCGCATCGCCGTCGGCGGTATTGACGAGCAGCTCCTGCGCATCGGCTTCAATCGTAAAATCCCGGTATTCGGGCAAGGCCAATACTTTGGCAATCAGCTTTTTGAGGTCGTCTGAAGACAAGGACTGCAAAACATACACCTGCGCGCGGCTCAACAGCGCGGGATTGACTTCAAACGACGGGTTTTCCGTCGTCGCGCCGATAAAGGTCAGCAAACCGCTTTCGACATGGGGCAAAAACGCGTCCTGCTGCGCCTTGTTGAAACGGTGGACTTCATCGACAAACAAAATCGTCGCGCGTCCCTGCTGCAAGGCGATTTCGGCCTTGTCGATCGCCTCGCGTATGTCTTTCACGCCGGAGAATACAGCGGAAACAGGCAGAAACTGGGCATTGAAACTCTGCGCCAAAATCCGCGCCAACGTCGTCTTGCCCACGCCCGGCGGCCCCCACAGCAACATAGAATGCGGCTTCCCGCCTTCCACCGCCACACGCAGCGGCTTGCCTTCGCCAATTAAATGCTGCTGCCCGATAACATCATCAAGCGTATGCGGGCGCAGGCGTTCGGCAAGCGGCGCATCAGGTTGGCGGGTGAAAAGGTCGGACATGGCGGATTCCGTGAAAAGAGGGTTTTCAGACGACGTGGATTATAGCAGGTCGTCTGAAAACAGACGGATGGCAAAGGAAACAATAAAGACAGGATACATCACAACCGTCATTCCCGCGCAGGCGGGAATGACGGCATGGGTCTGCCATAACTTACTGGCAGATTTTTTTGTCCGAGTATCCTATATTAGGATGATCATCCTTGTTTCTTGGCGAATCATGATTACAGCTGCCGTAATTAATCTGGATTGACATATTTTTTGCATTAGATTGTATCGGCAGGATAGGTTGGACATTGAAATTATTTAAGCCGGCATTCGATACTAAGGTCATTTTTGAATTTAACGTCCGGTTTTAATATCAATTGCAGGGTCGCCATGACCGGTATTGTCAGGATTACTGACATCAATGCCATCAGTATTGGTACTGATATAACTTTCCGGCATGATTTGCAGGGCTTTTCCGCTGATGACGATACATTCTTCAGCTAATTTTTTAGCTTCTTTAGCAGCTAATTCGTCAGCTGCTTTTTGTTCTTCAGTTTTAGAGTCGTCATCTTTAATTTTAGTGGAGTCGGCTTTTTGGTTATCAATAGTTGGTGGACAGAAAACCTTGGTGTCGCCCAAATTCCACGCCATATAACCGTATAGGGCGTTGTTGCGTTGTTCGGGAATCGGAGAACAATTAATGTTTTTATCTTCTTTTTCTTTTTCTGAAAGAATAGAACATTTGAAATTTTGTTTTAATTTGATCAAGTCATTTTTATCAATGCCGTTGATTTCTTGAGAGCCGTTGTTTTGTTGGAAGTTACTGTGTAGTAAATACCATGAAGAGTTTTCAGGAATTTCAATGGAATGGGTAAAATATAAAATTGCTATTTTATCGCTAAAACCGAATATCAATAGACATAATGTTATTATGATATATGTCATGGCTCCCTTAATAGGAATTTTATAAATTGAATTGTGATCTTTAATCCAGTTTTTATAAAAATAATAGAGAACTATAGCGACAATTATTATTATTACAAATGGATATATATTTTTTGCTTGTGGGTATAAATATTTTAAAAAAATTTCGAGTAATTGAGAAAGAGTATAAACAAATACCAAGTAAAATATTATAAATAATAATATTTCTACCCATCCAACGCTTTTATTAGAGCGATTTGACTTAGGAGATTTTAGGCTTCGAATGTCCTGTATTAAAAGAACTGAATCTGGTAATAATAAATGCACTAAAAGTTGGTACAACAAAAATATAATAATAAAAATAATTATAAAAACTGTACTTGCAGCGATTAGGCTAGACGGATTGCTGATTACATCAGGAAGAATACTTAATTGATTAATATTTAAGAGATAGACAAATATAACAAATCCACCGAAGAGTATCCCTAATACTGTCGATATTCCGATGAGTTTGCTGATGGTTTCCAAATGATCAGATGGTTTTATTTGCTCTTTAGGTTGCTCAACCGTATCAGCTTGTTTTATTTCTGCCTGTTTTGCAGCATCATTGTTTTCTGTGGCATTTTCATCTGCCTTCTTTGAGTTTTTATTTTTTCTTGCGCATATCCATTCTGCAATCTTTTTAAAAAATTTACATAAGCATGTCGATTCATCTTTTTTCTGTGCATTGTCTTTTGATTCAGGCTGTTTATTTTCAGCAGTATGCTCTGAATGTTCTTGACTACCTTTTTCAGCCGTTTTTTCTTGATTCTCTTTAGGGTTTTGCGTGTTTTCGTTTGAGTTAGCTTTAAATTTAACTTTTAATTTAGCCATTGATAAATCCCCTATTTTCCCAAAAAAACGGATTATACCCCGACTTTCCCCAATCCCCCATCTCACACCGCTTACGGTATAATACGCGTTTGTTTAAAGACTTTGCGGGGCGTTTCAGACGACCTTGCGGCAAGGGATGGCTATGAATATGAAAAAGATGGTTGCCGTTGCTTCTGTGGCGGCGTTGTTGGGCGGTTGCGCTTATGATTCTGACTCGGCGTTCGGCGGTTTGGGTGGCGGTACGGGTATCGGTGGCAGCGTGGTGAAAATGGCGGTCGATCATCAATGCCGTTCGGAGTTGAACAAGCGCAATGAGTGGCGTTTGGTCGCGCTGACGATGAGCGCGGACAAGCAGCGCGAGTGGGAAGACAAAATCTGCGGCTGCGCGAGCGAGGAGGCGCCGAATCAGGTGTCCGCGCAAGAGTTGATGGATGTTTTGAATCCTTCTTCGCGCGATCGGGCGATTGCGTCGGTAACGGTGAAAACCGTCAATGCTTGTTTCAAGCGTTTGTATAGATAATGTTTTTCAGACGACCTTTGTGTATCGGGGTCGTCTGAAAGTTTATAGTGGATTAAGGTCGGGATAGGGCGGCTTGCGGGATGGTTCGCAGGCGAATTTCCTGTTTTGATCGGCAATATTTTTGTTTTTATAGAGAAGAAATCATGAAATATATCAGTACGCGCGGCGAGACGGCGCATAAACCGTTTAGCGAGGTTTTGTTGATGGGGCTTGCGCCCGACGGCGGTTTGATGCTGCCGGAACATTATCCGCAGGTCAGCCGCGAGACTTTGGACAAGTGGCGCGGTTTGAGCTATGCGGAGCTGGCGTTTGAGGTGATGAGCCTGTTTGTTACGGATATTCCGGCGGACGATTTGCGCGATATTCTGAACCGTACTTATACGGAAGCGGCGTTCGGCTCTAAGGAAATCACGCCTGTGCGTACTTTGTCGGACGGCATCAAAATTCAAGCCTTGTCCAACGGCCCGACGCTGGCGTTTAAGGATATGGCGATGCAGTTTTTGGGCAATGCGTTTGAATATGTGTTGAACAAAAAGGGCAGGGAACTCAATATCTTGGGTGCGACCAGCGGAGATACGGGTTCGGCTGCGGAATATGCCTTGCGCGGCAAAAAGGGCGTGAATGTATTTATGCTCTCGCCCGACGGCAAAATGAGCGCGTTCCAACGTGCGCAGATGTACAGCCTGCAAGACGAGAATATCCATAATATCGCCGTGAAGGGGATGTTTGACGACTGTCAGGACATTGTGAAGGCGGTGCAGAACGATGCTGCGTTCAAGGAAAAATACCATATCGGTACGGTCAATTCGATCAATTGGGGACGCATCGTTGCGCAAGTGGTTTATTACTTTGCAGGCTATTTCAAAGCGACGCAAAGCAATGACGAGCAGGTCAGCTTTTGCGTGCCGAGCGGTAACTTCGGCAACGTTTGCGCGGGACACATCGCCAAACAAATGGGCTTGCCTATCCGCCGCCTGATTGTTGCGACCAATGAAAATGATGTGTTGGACGAGTTTTTCAAAACCGGCGCATACCGCCCGCGCAACAGCGAGCATACTTATGTTACCTCCAGCCCGTCTATGGACATTTCCAAAGCGTCCAACTTCGAGCGTTTCGTGTTTGACCTGATGGATCGCGATCCTCAGGAAATCAATACGCTTTGGGCGGAAGTCGCGGCGGGCAAAGGCTTTGACTTGCAGTTTGCCTTGGAAAAAGTCGGCGGCAAATACGGCTTTACCTCCGGCAAATCTACCCACGCCGACCGCCTCGCCACCATCAAGCAGGTTTACGAGCAAGACAAAGAACTCATCGACCCGCACACTGCCGACGGCGTAAAAGTCGCCCGCGAAGTGCGCGAAGAAGGGGAGACGGTTGTGTGTTTGGAAACTGCGTTGGCAGCGAAATTCGATGCGACCATACACGAAGCCGTCGGCGATGTCGCCATTCCGCGCCCTGCCGCGCTGGAAGGTTTGGAAAAATTGCCTCAGCGCGTCCAAGTCGTGCCGAACAATGCAGCCGCCGTCAAAGAAATCATCCGCGAAACCTTAGACCAGTAATGCGTTGTCCGAGAGGTCGTCTGAAAAGTTTTCAGACGACCTCTGCCAGACAGCAAGCATTGTGATGATAAATATTTTCGTTTAAAATTGCGCGTTTGCTCTAATTCGGCATTATCTATTCACAGGCGAGAGAGGTCGTCTGAAAACCCTTTTAAACCATCATCCGCCCGACCCGCGCGATCAGACGGATTTACCGACAGGAAACTCAAATGGCAGCATTCAATACCCAAAAAGTATTGTCCGTACACCACTGGACGGATGCGTATTTCACCTTTACCTGCACCCGCGACGAATCGTTGCGCTTCGAAAACGGTCAATTCGTCATGGTCGGATTGATGGTGGACGGCAAGCCGCTGATGCGCGCATACAGCGTCGCCTCCGCCAACTGGGAAGAACACCTCGAATTTTTCAGCATTAAAGTCCAAGACGGCCCTCTGACCAGCCGCCTGCAACACCTTAAAGTCGGTGACGACGTGTTGATCAGCAAAAAACCGACCGGAACCTTGGTTGCCGGCGACCTGAATCCCGGTAAACACCTTTACCTGCTGAGCACCGGTACCGGCATCGCCCCCTTCTTGAGCATCACCAAAGACCCCGAAATTTACGAGCAATTTGAAAAAATCATCCTCGTACACGGCGTGCGCTACAAAAAAGATTTGGCGTACTACGACCGCTTCACCAAAGAATTGCCCGAACACGAATACCTCGGCGACTTGGTTAAAGAAAAACTGATTTACTACCCGATCGTTTCCCGCGAAGACTACGAACACCACGGCCGCCTGACCGACCTGATGGTAAGCGGCAAACTGTTTGAAGACATCGGCCTGCCCAAAATCAACCCGCAAGACGACCGCGCCATGCTGTGCGGCAGCCCTGCGATGCTGAAAGACACCTGCAAAGTTCTGGATGATTTCGGTCTGACCGTCTCCCCGAAAACAGGCGTACGCGGCGACTACCTGATCGAACGCGCGTTTGTGGATCAATAAGGGTTTTAGCAGTAATCAAAATATAGCGAGGCAGAACTTGTTATCAGGTTCTGCCTCGCTATAAATCCATTTCTCTAAATATTCTCTCAGACGCTTCAATAGCCACAATTCTCATCATGTACGATGTCAATACCCACGACGTCCGCCGATTTTTCGCACACGTTTGGAAAAACCGCCTGACCCCGCTGCAACTGGATGCACTTCAACATAAAGCACTCCGTATCATCGAATCCCATCCCGAATATACCCATTATCTTGAAAACATTGAAGATTACTTAGACAAAAACTGGCTGCCTGAAGACGGGGAGAGCAACCCGTTTTTACATATGTCACTGCATCTTTCTCTTCAAGAGCAAGCGGCCATTGACCAGCCCCCAGGTATTCGAGCAATTCATCAGCAGCTTTGCGTCCGTTATAACAACGACTGGATACGAGCTGAGCATGACATGATGGATGCACTAGCGGAAACCATTTGGGAAGCGCAACGATACGGACGCGGTTTGGATGTCAATGCCTACATGACACGGCTTCGCAAACTGATCGGTTTAGGGCAGGAAGAAAATGCCCGCATCAATCCACATGAAGTGAATGCTAAATTTGACTGATGAAAAAGTTTTCTATGTGATGGAAGATAACGATTTTGAGGTCGTCTGAAACGTTATTTTCAGACGACCTTACAGTTTTGTAGTTCTTTGATTTAACCTGAAATTTTTTATGTAGATATTGCTTGTTTTAATGAAAAGTACGATAAAAACTTCCCATTTCTAGTTTTCCATCTTCAGACAGTAATGAGAGTATGGAACTTAGTCCAATGGAAAATAGTATGGGTTTCATTATTATGCCTACTCCTTGTAAATATATAATCATATGTTCTGATTCTATTGTATGATAAGTAGCTGGTTGCTACCTAAAAAAGTTAAGCAGCAAAGGCAATTAATTATTTTACAAACAAAGGCATACACATGGATTTCGAGATTAAACTAGAAACTGACTTTAGGGACTGGTTGATGGCTGTAAGTCGGGAGAATATCCCGCATGATCTTGCGGCCTGGTCGTTCGAGTTGGCCGAGCCTTACCAAATCACTCTAGTCGGTTCAACCTATTTCGACGAGAACGATAATGATTGGGCATGTCCGGATGACGATGATTTTCATCCTATGGCTGCTGAGCCCGACTTATCTGTGTTGTATGGTCAAAACTGGGAAATTGTATTGGAAACAGTCATTAAAATCGTGCGGAAACTGACAGTTGAATTGCCAGACCTCGCCGTTTTTCGAGTACCTCACATCGCAGCAGGATTTGTTGATGGTGATTTAGTGTTGATTCGTTGATTTCAGACGACCTTCCTTTCTTTTCAGGTCGTCTGAAAAATGAATTGTAGCCATATAAGCCGCACGAAATAAGCTGATCTGTCCGAGAAACAGGCGCGATTTTGGGTCGGCGGGTTTGACGATGAAAAAGAATGTACCGCAGGCAATGAAGTTTCTGTGATCGTATTATGAGGAAGGCGTCCTATGACCACTAAGTTGTTTTATTATTAAGCTGTGTTTCAATGAAATCAAAAATTTTCCTGTCAGCAGCATGATTCAAATCTAAGAATGATAAATATTGGCAGTTGCCATTCGGACAGGGCAAAAATAAAAATTCATAAGCAATATCTTCTATATCTGTTATTATTAAATCATTAAATTGAAAATTAGTTGTTACCACATTTAACATATTGTTATTTTTGATAGATTCCAGTTCTAAAAGATTATCAAATTCATCTTCTAAAATATTAGAATCCTCTCCGATAAGAATTATCCAGAATAAAGGATATTGTTTAATCGATTCAAATAAATTATTGCAGTTTATTGTTTTTAGGAAGTTTTGACTGATTAAAGCCACGATAGGCTTATCTTTTTTTATTTTAATCTTTCTGAAATTCGAATCTAGATTTATATTCAGATAATCAATCATTATAGTTACTCCTTTGAAGCAACGGAAATAATCCGCATCATCAGGCGGCAGCGTTCAAATGGCATGGATATTGTTTTCACACATCCATATAGGCTGCACTTAATAAGCTTGGCGTAGGTCGGATTCTCGAATCCGACATTTTCCCGCAAGGGAAAACCCGCGCCGTTTCGGCAAAGATTGTCGGATACGAGTATCCGACCTACGCGCTGCTGGGTTTTTCAGGTAGCCTTTGAGGCCGTCTGAAAATGTTTAAACCGTGTACGCGGCGGGGCGGCACACGCTACGGCTGCGGGCTTGCCGCCAAATCGAACACGCGCTGCTGGTGTTCGGCGGCGTAGGCGAAGTCGGGGACGGTGTGTGTGCCGTGGTGCAGGTCGTGCCAGACGGCGCGGTAGGTTTCGACCAGGCATTCGGCGGGGGTGCTGTGGGGCGGCAGGGTTTGGCTTTGGCCTTCGTGGATGATTTCGATGGTGAGCGGTTCGTATTGGATGTGGCCGCTGTTGGCGGTGATGACGAGGCTGAGGTGTTCGCATTCGATTTGCATGGCCAGCCCGCTGCCGCCGCCGAGGTAAACCACGTCTGTGAGCGCGCCGTTGGTGTGGCGGGCTTGGTAGAGGACGTGGTCGGTGGCGGTGCGGCGGAGGGTTTGGCCGTTGTCTTTGCGGCGCACTTGGGGGTGGAGGCAGGCGGTGAGGGCGCGTTCGAGGGGCGGGCGGCCGGTCAGCAGGTTGAGGGCGGCGAGCATGTGGGCGAACGGGATGGTGAGGGTGTTGACGCCGTTTTCCTGTTGCTGGGCATAGAGATAGCGCGGGTCGATGAGGGCACCGCCTGCGGGGTTGCTGCCGCGCACGGTGCAGCTGAGCAGGCGGCCGGTGGCGGGGTCATCGAGCAGGGCTTTGATTTTGCGCACGTAGGGGGAGGTGGGGGCTTGCAGGCCGATGAAGGTGCGGCAGCCGTATTTTTCGGCGGTTTGTTGCAGGGCGCGGGACTGTTCGGGCGTGGTGCCGAGCGGCCATTCGCAGTAGATGGCTTTGCCGTAGGGGGCGATTTGTTCTATAAGGGCTTGATGTTGGGGGAGGCTGACGGCGACGACGATGAGGCCGATGTCGTCGCGGGCGGCGAGTTCGGCGGGGGTGTCGCTGTAAAACGGCACGCGGTATTTTTCGGCGGCGAGTTTGGCAGAAGCGGGGCTGCCGGCGGTGAGCCCTTTGATGGCGAACAGCTCGGGCAGGCGGGAGAGTGAGGGGTAGTGCGCCATCGACGCCCAGCCGCCGCCTGCGCTGAGGCCGATGATGCCGACGTTGACGGGTTGGGGGGCGGATGCGGAGGGGGCGGTCATGTTAGTTTCCTTTGGGCGGGGATGGGGGTTGGCTTCGCAGAAACTCGGCAACTTGTTTTCAGGTAGCCTTTGAGGCCGTCTGAAAAGGCTACCTGAAAGCGTAGCTTCAACGCAGTTAAAATTAGGGGCTGACGTAGATTAGCCCTAAATTCCACACCAATCCCGCAGGATTTTAAGCTGTTGGGACGGTGTGCCGAAGTTAAATCGAAATTCGCATTCTTTCAAGAACAGTGGGAAAGATTTGCGGTCAGTCCCGTTGTATTTGCGCAAGACGCGTTTCGCCTGATTCCAAAAATTCCCAATGCCGTTGATGTGGTTCTGACGGTCGGCAAACGCTTTGGAATGGTTGATGCGGTAATGGATAAAACCGCTTACGTCCGGCTTGTCATAGCTGCTCAGGCTGTCCGTGTAAACAATGCTGTCCGGCATGATTTTCTTTTTGATGATAGGGAGTAACGTTTCAGACTTGGCATTATCCGCCACAACGGTATAGACCCGTCCGTTGCGTTTCAGAATGCCAAAGACAACCACTTTTCCTGCCGCACCACGACCGCGTCTGCCTTTACGCCGTCCGCCGAAAATAGCTTTCGTCCAACTCGACAGAGCCCTCAAAAACCTCATCGGCAGCCAAGGCCAAATGATGGCTGATGATCATACGGATTTTGCGGTAGAACAGGATGGCGGAGTTGGGCTGAATGTCCAAAATATCGGCAGCGGAACGGGCGGTAACTTGGAGTACAAAAAATTCAAGCAGTTTATTTTGAACTCTCTTGCTTAATTTACAATTGGTTATCTTCATTTTCGTAGCCTAGCATAACTACTAATCTACGTCAGCCCCAAAAAGTTTATTTTCCATTTAATCCTCCAAAAAATCCATAAAAATTAATCACTCTGCCCCAAACAACAACCCTTCCTTAATCCCCCGAATCCTATCCCGTAACACCGCCGCCTCTTCAAACTGCAAATCCCGAGCCGCCTGCTGCATGGCTTTTTCCAGTTTGGCGATTTCTTTAATCGCATCTTCTTCATTGTGGATTTCGCCGACTTTGACCTTGTTTTTGCCTTTCAGACGACCTTTGCCGCTGTCTTCTTCGTGGTACACGCCGTCGATGATGTCTTTGACCTGTTTTTTAATTTGCTGCGGCACGATGCCGTGTTCTTCGTTGAATTTCATCTGTTTTTCGCGGCGGCGTTCGGTTTCGTCGATGGCGGCTTTCATGGAGTCGGTGATTTTGTCGGCGTACAGGATGGCGACGCCGTTCACGTTGCGCGCGGCGCGGCCTATGGTTTGAATCAGGCTGCGGTGGGAGCGCAGGAAGCCTTCTTTGTCGGCGTCGAGGATGGCGACGAGGGAGACTTCGGGGATGTCCAAGCCTTCGCGCAAGAGGTTGATGCCGACGAGTACGTCAAACAGGCCGAGCCGTAAATCTCTAATAATTTCAACGCGCTCGACGGTGTCGATGTCGCTGTGCAGGTAGCGCACTTTGATGCCGAGTTCGCTGTAATAGTCGGTGAGTTGCTCCGCCATGCGTTTGGTGAGGGTGGTAACGAGTACGCGTTCGCCTTTTTGGATGCGGTTGTTGATTTCGCTCATTAAGTCATCGACTTGGGTGGCGACGGGGCGGATGATGATTTGGGGGTCGACCAGCCCTGTGGGGCGGACGACTTGTTCGACCACTTGTCCGGCGTGTTCTTCTTCGTATTTGGCGGGGGTGGCAGAAACGAAGACGGTTTGCGGCATGACTTTTTCAAATTCGTGGAATTTGAGCGGGCGGTTGTCGCGGGCGGAAGGCAGGCGGAAGCCGTAGTCGACGAGGTTTTGCTTGCGCGATGCGTCGCCTTTGTACATGCCGCCGATTTGGGTAACGGTAACGTGGCTTTCGTCGATGAACATGATGGCGTTGTCGGGCAGGTAGTCCATCAGCGTGGGCGGCGGTTCGCCTTCTTTTTTGCCGGAGAAGTGGCGGGAGTAGTTTTCGATGCCTTTGCAGAAGCCCATTTCGTAGAGCATTTCGAGGTCGAAGCGGGTGCGCTGTTCGATGCGTTGTTGTTCGACGGGGCGTTGTTCGCGGGCGAAAAATTCGATACGTTCGCGCAATTCTTCTTTGATGGATTCGCAGGCACGCAAGACGGTGTCGCGCGGGGTAACGTAGTGGCTGGACGGGAAGACGGTGTAGCGGCCGACGCGCTGGTGCAGGCTGCCTGAAAGCGGGTCGAACATATCGAGGCGGTCGATTTCGTCGTCAAACAGGCTGATGCGCAAGGCGTTTTCGGAGCTTTCGGCGGGGTACACGTCAATCACGTCGCCGCGCACGCGGAAGCTGCCGCGTTTGAAGTCCAAATCGCCGCGTTCGTACTGCATGGAAACGAGCGTGGCGATGATGTCGCGTTGCTCGATGGTGTCGCCTTCTTTGACGGACAACACCATTTGTTGATACTCGGTCGGGTCGCCGATACCGTAAATGGCGGACACGGTGGCGACGATAATCACGTCGTCGCGCGTCATCAGGTTTTTGGTGGCGGAAAGGCGCATCTGCTCGATGTGTTCGTTGATCGCGCTGTCTTTTTCGATGAACAGGTCGCGGCTGGGTACATAGGCTTCGGGCTGGTAATAGTCGTAGTAGGAGACGAAATATTCCACCGCGTTTTCGGGGAAAAACTCGCGCATTTCGGCGTAAAGCTGGGCGGCAAGGGTTTTGTTGTGCGCCATGATGATGGCGGGGCGGCCGCTTTGGGCGATGACGTTCGCCATGGTGTAGGTTTTGCCCGAACCGGTTACGCCGAGCAGGGTTTGATAGGCCAGGCCGTCTGAAAGCCCTTCGAGCAGACCAGCAATGGCGGTGGGCTGGTCACCGGCGGGGGGGAAGGGTTGGTGGAGTTTGAAGGGGGAATCGGGGTATTGGATGACTTCCATATTGCCGCCTGTTTTCGGTTCGGGGAAAAGGGAAATTATAGCAAAAAGGTCGTCTGAAGATTTTCAGACGACCTATCTATTTCTTGATGGTAGGCAAGTCGGAACAAAGGTAATGCCAACCCGATTTCCACTACGCTATAATAGCGGATTCCCATTTTAGCCTAAGAGCAACTGCCATGAACGATTATCCCGATACGTCGTCTGAAGACCGCGAAGTCAGCGCGTTGTCGCTGCCGCCGCATTCTATGGAGGCGGAGCAATCCGTTTTGGGTGGACTTTTGCTCGAGAATTCGGCTTGGGACAGAATCGCCGATGTGGTTACCGGTGAAGACTTCTACCGACACGAACACCGCCTGATTTTCCGCGCCATCGCCAATCTGATTAACGAAAGCCGTCCTGCCGACGTGATTACCGTTCAAGAGAGTTTGGAGCGCAATGAGGAACTAGAGGCGGCGGGCGGATTCAATTACCTGATTACTTTGGCGCAAAACACGCCGTCTGCTGCGAATATCCGCCGCTATGCCGAAATCGTGCGTGAGCGTTCCATCATGCGTCAGCTTGCCGAAGTCGGTACCGAAATCGCTCGTAGCGCCTACAATCCGCAAGGCAGGGATGCGGGGCAGCTTTTGGATGAAGCGGAAAACAAGGTGTTCCAAATTGCGGAAAGTACCGCCAAGTCCAAACAGGGCTTTCTCGAAATGCCTGCGCTTTTGAAAGAAGTGGTCGAGCGCATCGACATGCTTTATTCACGCGACAATCCCGATGAAGTGACCGGTGTGTCAACAGGGTTTATCGACTTGGATAAAAAAACCTCAGGTCTCCAGCCGGGCGATTTGATTATTGTGGCAGGTCGTCCGTCTATGGGTAAAACTGCCTTTTCCATCAATATCGCGGAACACGTTGCCGTAGAGGGCAAGCTGCCTGTCGCCGTATTTTCGATGGAGATGGGCGGCGCGCAATTGGTGATGCGTATGCTGGGTTCGGTGGGCAGGCTTGATCAGAGCGTTTTGAAAACAGGCAGATTGGAAGATGAACACTGGGGTCGTCTGAATGAAGCTGTGGTCAAGCTTTCCGATGCGCCTATGTATATTGATGAAACACCGGGCTTGACCGCGCTCGAATTGCGCGCCCGCGCCCGCCGTCTTGCACGCCAGTTCAACGGAAAATTGGGCTTAATCGTGATTGACTACCTGCAATTGATGGCAGGCTCAGGCCGTTCGGACAACCGCGCCTCTGAACTCGGCGAAATTTCGCGTTCCCTCAAAGCCTTGGCGAAGGAGCTGCAAGTTCCCGTCATTGCTTTGTCGCAGTTGAGCCGTACCGTAGAGCAGCGTACCGACAAGCGCCCAATGATGTCCGACTTGCGGGAGTCCGGTGCCATCGAGCAGGATGCCGACCTGATTATGTTTATGTACCGCGACGAATACTATAACCAAGAATCGCCCATGAAAGGCCTTGCGGAATGTATTATCGGTAAACACCGTAACGGTCCTGTCGGGAAAGTATTCCTCACTTGGATGGGACAATTTACCAAATTCGACAATGCAGCCTACGTACCCGAATCCGCATTGATGGAAGATTGAGACAAATCAGCCTAAAAACCAAGCAAATTTCATATTTTATTAGGCAATTCATCCCAATATCGTTTAGAATGAGCCAAACCGCATAATTACCGGCGATAAAAACATTCTAAGCCGGATGATAAAACACATTACTTAACTCTAGACGTTTTTACTACTCATGTACGCACAACAAAAAGGTTTTACCTTAATCGAATTGTTGGTCGTGATCGCTATTACCGCCATCATGGCCACTATCGCCCTTCCCAATATGAGCGAATGGATTGCCTCCCGCCGCGCTGCCAGTCAGGCAGAGCAGGTGGCAAACCTCTTGCGTTTCGCACGAGCCGAAGCAGTCCGCCTCAATCTCCCTGTCTATGTCTGTCCCGTGCAAATCAGAAAAAACGGGATTCCAGATAATAAATGTGATACCAAATACAATCAAAGTGGCATCTTGGCCTATGCTGATAAGAGTGGTGATGTTAACTACAATGATGATAGGGCGGATATTTTCCTGCGCACTATTGTCTTGAACGCTAAGGATGCGAATAAAGTCACCTATCAATTTGACCATGTCAAATTCGGTGGCAAAGACTCTGATTCACAGCCTGTTTTCTTCGCATTCCAGCCGAACGGTACTTTTGGCTATTCTGTCAATAAACCCAGTAAAAAAACAAATTTTACCTACTCGGACGGCTATATCAAAATCAGCATGACCGATTCCGCCGCAACCACAGAAAGTACCAAAAAGTCTCGTGCCAGCATTGTGTTGGTCGACAGTAGCGGACGAGTGGAAATCTGCGCCAAGTCAGATTCACGCCCTCTCTGCCAATATTCTGAACCTCAAAATTCTGAATCACAAAACTAAAAAACGCTATCCTATGAAATACATGACATTACATACAAAAGGTCGTCTGAAAACGAACGGATCGAGTTTCGCCAAAACGAGATCGGTAAGTTCCTCTAAGCCATATCAATCAGGCATGACTTTAATTGAAGTTTTGGTCGCCATGTTTGTCCTCGCAATCGGCGTTCTCGCCCTGCTCGCCATCCAGTTGCGTACCGTTTCCAGCGTGCGCGAAGCGGAAGGACAGACTATCGTATCGCAACTTACTCAAAATTTGGTTGAAGGGATGCTGATTAATCCTAGACTTGAAAAATGCGATACTCATCAAACGGGAGCTACCAAGAGTGGGCGCGATAGAGGGTGGTGTAAGAATTATAAGGATTATTACACCACATACGGTGATTCCTCTACTGAGCCATTGAAAAAAGGACCGCTGAAAGAGGAAGAGAGTATGAAAAAAGAAGAGTTGGCTAAAGCACAGCTTGGTAAATTTCATGATGAACTGAAAGCAGCTCTTCCTGACTCTGCGTTCTACTATTCAGTATGTCAAGATAGTTTGAATAAGGAGCCTACTTATGACGGGGCTTTTTACGAAAATTGCGATAAAAAAGCAGGTGCTGATACCGTTATCAAAGTATTATGGCTTAAAGATTTGGAAGGCGGTAAAGCCGCAAGTGATGTCAAAACATATGAAGATTCCATCATTTACACCTACCAAGTACGCGTAAGGGAAAAATAATGAATAATAAAAACCGCTCACACATTCCGGTCAAAACAGGCATGCAAGGATTCAGTCTGATTGAATTCCTTGTGGCAAGCGCATTGAGTATGATAGTCCTGTTGGCAGTCAGCTCCAGCTATTTTACTGCGCGCAGTTTGAATACTGTTGCCACAGCGCGCTTAAATGTTCAGCAGGATTTGCGTAACGCATCTAATCAGATCGTACGTGATGCCCGTATGGCTGGAAACTTCGGTTGTTTCAATATGTCGGCATATGATGCCCAAGCCGTTATCGCTGATTCTGGCTCCAAAGACTTTCTCAAGCTTAAAGGTAGTGGAAAAATGCTTCCTGCTGTCAGAGAAACAGGTTCTTTAGGTGTAAAGGACTTTACCCAGAGCGGTAAGGCGCTGATTTTCCAATACGGCATAGATACCGCATCACCAAACGCGGCAACAGTAGTGGCCAGCAGCTGCACAAACATTACCAAACCAGGAAAGAAAATTACTGATAGCAAAGCAGCTTTAAAGACAGATGGTTCCCAAGCAGGCAATATCTCCATCATGAAACATGAGGTGAATGCCTATGTCGTCGGTACTGCGGGAGGGCAAAAGGGTCTTTACCGTTTCCAACTGACAGACAAAGGTGAGTGGAGTAATCCGCAGTTGCTGATTAAGGGAATTGAAAGTATGAGTATTCATTATTTTTATACCGAAGGCTGCCCTGAAACATTTGAGGAAAGTGAAACGGCATCTGCGTCTGCACCTACTCCAACTCCTGCCGGAAATGCTCAGAAGCAGGAGGAGGATAAGACAAAAGATGAAACATTTAAATATACTACGACACTGTCTAGTGATGAAACTCCAGCCTCTATCGAACTCCTGTTGAACAGCGGCAGTATTAATGCTGGCGGAAGCAATGATGAAAACAAAGTTCAACTCTATCAAATCAATGCAACTGTACGCGGAGGAAACAAATGCGCAGACCGATTACTCTAAACCATCCTGCTAAAGCCTCCGCACAAAAAGGCTTTGCATTATTCATCGTCTTGATGATCATGATCGTCATCGCCTTGCTCGTCGTTACTGCGACCCAGTCCTATAATACCGAGCAGCGAATCAGTACTAATGATGCTGACCATAAATTTGCTACTACACTTGCTGAGGCGGCATTACGCGAAGGTGAGGACTATATCTATTCTATTGAAGAAGGCACGCAGATTTTTAATGATCAATGTTCCAAAGGGCTTTGCAGAGCTAAACAGCTTAGTGTTAAAGAATACACTACCCCAACTGGTATTATTGATGTTAAAGGCGAGGCAGATCTGAGCAAAGTTGAAGAAGCTTGGAAAAGAAAGCATGCAGAATGTCTTGATTCACATTCTAAGAAAGAAACAGAATGTATCAATGTTAATGGTAGAGAATACCCGATTGATAAAAATAGTGGGGCCAAAAAGTCTCCCCGCTATATCATCGAATACCTAAGCACCAATTCTACCGACAACCGTACCATTTATCGCGTCACTGCTAAAGCATGGGGAAAAAACGAAAATACGGTAGTTATGCTGCAATCTTATGTAGCCAACGAATAAATAGATAAAATCATGAATACGTCTATCACTAAATTTCAAGGGTTTACGCTGGTTGAGATGCTGATTGTCATTGCTATTATCGGCATCCTCAGCACTATCGCTTACCCTTCCTATATCCATTACATTGAACGCGGCTATCAATCTCAGGCGCATGCTGAATTGGTTATCATCAATAATTCCTTGAAAACCGAACTGGTCAAAAACCCTGCCCTTAAAATGAAAGATGAAATTGAGGGAGATACAGGATTTTTTAAGAAATATCAGGCTACATCTGAGGTCGCGGCTAAATATGATTTCAGTGGCGCAATGAAAGATAAGGACTCTAAACACAGCAGAGCCTATTATCTTTTTGCTACTCCGAAAAGTGGGACGAATTACAAACTTTCCGTTTGGATGGATAGTTTGGGCAATGCCTATAAATGTACCGATGCAGAATCGGCTAAAGCCAAGTTAACAACTAAAAACGGTAATACAGGTTGCGAACCTGTTTCAAATAAAAAGTAGAGAAAAACAGTACATTTCCAGCTAAGAAGGTCGTCTGAAATGGTGTTTTAGACTTTAGAATAGATTAAATTGCACCTTAGTAGGTTCATTAAAGTGCAGTTTTTTATGGTGTAACGTACTTTACCCTACAGCTAGATTTTCAGACGACCTGTTTCAAGGAGTCCTGATGTTTTTCAAATTCAAAAACCTCGACAACCAATCACCGTATTCTCCCGAGTCGCCACCCAATCCCCTATACGCCATGCTTGCCGCCGATACAGCGGCTATGGAAGCAGGTAAAAAAACAAGCAAAATCCGCGCTGCTTGGAAAAAACATTTTGATACTTATTCCGTAGCGGCATGCCTGCCTTATTTTTACGATTTCCTGTTGGAAAATATCGATGCCGCACTAACAGGTCGTCTGAAAGACGGAATAGGGCTGCACAAATTCGCTGAAGCGCTTGCTAGCGACAAATTCTTTCATACTGTAGACCGTTGTCGCAGTAAATCTGAACAGGAAGCTGATCAAACTATTGCCTCATATGCTCCGGCAATCTGCGCGCGCATCGATGCCGTACTACAACGCGAATGGCCTGCTGAAATGCAAACCGGTGCGTGGCTGGCTGAAGTGTTCTGTCTGTTTTTTTATCATGCTGCCGCTAATAATCATACCTCCAGAATTGCTACCGCTCCGTGGATCGTGCCGTTTTTGCGTCGTTGGCCTGAACAGGAAGACAGATTGATTTTGAGCATGCTTGATGATTGGTGTGATGTAGCCGCATTGTCAGAATACCTGATGCTCGAAGCCGAAAATGCCCGTCGACAGTCACGTTCTGTAGGTGGATTGTGGAATGATATGATGGGTATTTATGCCGATAAGCGCAGCAATGTTTATCGTCATGCAAAGCAGCTTTTGGCTGCACTAAGCACTGGTGACGAAATATCCCCTGACAGAAAGGAAGCCTTACTTTGTGCCGCCTTGGATACCTTGAATCTCGCTTCAAAGAAGCCAGAAAGCCGTAAAGAAGCCTATGCTTGCATACGTCGCGATCCAGTCACGCGTAATTGTCTGAAGCTGTTGGCTGACAGTATGTCCGATAATCCGTCTGCAGAAACCATCCGTACACTCCTGACGGAAGCGGAAAGTGCATCCAAGTCAGCCGGTACTTACAATTTAAACCAAATCCCCAGTGTACCTTTTGCAGATATCGGTCTGAAAATCGCCGTCATTGACGAATTGATGTACCGCCGCGACCTGCTTAAACCGCGCCTGCTGCTGGATACTTTCGCTAAAGAATATGAAGGTCGGAATATAGACAGGGAGGCAGACGGCTATGCAGTCATTCCCGAAATTTTTGAATATTTCGAGCGGTTGGATATCCCGCAAAGCCTTTTAAACGAAGTGGAGGAACTCTACATCGACGGCGGTTTTGATGGTGGTTCGGCACTATATGAAGAAATGTTTCCTTTTTTTGATCCAGGTTGCGGTGATGAACTCTTGCCTATCAGTAAACAGGCTTTTGCTGATTTGGCGCACCTACCAAATCTCCGTCGTATCATCGGTTTGGAAAACTGCAACCCATCGTCTGAATTGATACAAGCATTGCAAAAAGCGGGTGTAGAAATCATAGCGCAGGAGCAGTGGCAAACTACGTAAGATGGTCGCCGCAAACAATAAATAATCACCGATACTGCCTATCAAACATTCTATCTATAAATGATTGTATCTATAAGCGCAATCTGTGTTTAAGCTGATGATGAGAATGCTAGCTTTTTGAGAAAAAATGATCTTAGAAACAGAAACGTCGTCTGAAATCTGTCATTGAGTTTTCAGACGACGTTTTATATTGAATTAGCTTAGAATGAACTGACGATTTTTTTAAATCTTTGCTTTGGAATTTAAAAAGCAGATTCGTTTCAAACTGTCAGTTCTTTTTAGCGAATCTTTAGCCAATGATATTGGATGCGTTCAACCATACTGCTTGGTCGCTATCGAATTTTGCAAATACAGTATTACTGCTTGCACCTGCCGCACGATAAGCAAGAGTTTGCTGTGCTGAATCAAAAACGAGATAAGAGCGGTCGGCATCGTAATAAGAAGGGTTGCTGACGAACATTTCTGACCAGCTCAACTTCGCATTGTTGCCACTCAATAATGAACGCATAGCAGACAGGTCGAGTTTGTCCATATAAGGGTTGAAGTCTGTCAAACGATCTGTGCTGCCGTCACGGATATCTGATGCAGTAAAGGCGACGGTGTCTCTACCTGTACCTGTGACGATAGTGTCGCTACCCAAGCCACCTGCAATATAGTCATCACCGTCTCCACCATTGAGGTAGTCATATCCATTGCCGCCTGACAGTGTGTCGTCGCCGCTCATGCCGTATAGAGTGTCGTTGCCGTCTTCGCCACTCAAGCGATTATGTCCGCTGTTGCCGGTCAGGGTATTGTTGCCATAATTGCCAATACCGAAGATGTTGTTGCTGCCTGTCAAAGCCAGGTTTTCAACGTTGGTTGGGGCGGTGTAGGAAACGCTGCTGTAAATGGTATCGGTCCCTTCAAACCATCCTTCAGTAACGGAGTCGTTCACATTGTCTACATAGTAAATGTCATCCCCATATCCGCCGCTCATGCTGTCTGCGCCGCTGCCACCGTCTAAAGTATCGTTGCCGTATCCACCATCAAGCAGGTCGTTTCCTTCGCCTCCTTGTAGCACGTCATCTCCGCTATCTCCGTAAAGATAGTCACGGTCATCGCCGCCCATCAGCAGGTCGTTACCGTCCATGCCGTGCAGCGTGTCGTTTCCACGACCACCGCTCAAACGATTGTTGCCGCTGTTGCCTATCAGGGTATTGTCGGAGTTGTTACCGAAACCGTAGTTGTTGCCGTAGCCTGTCAGTGTCAGGTTTTCGACGTTGGTTGGGGCTGTGTAAGAAACGCTGCTGTAAATGGTATCGGTACCTTCTCCCCACCATTCGGTAACCGTATCGTTCACATTATCTACATAGTAAATATCATCTCCGTATCCTCCGCTCATGCTGTCTGCACCGCTGCCACCGTCTAAAGTGTCGTTGCCGTATCCACCATCGAGCAGGTCGTTTCCTTCGCCTCCTTGTAGCACGTCATTTCCACTACCTCCATAAAGATAATCGCGATCATCGCCGCCCATCAGCAGGTCGTTACCGTCCATACCGTGTAGCGTGTCATTACCACGACCACCGCTTAAGCGGTTGTTGCCACTGTTTCCTATCAGGGTATTGTCGGAGTTGTTACCGAAACCGTAGTGGTTACCGTAGCCTGTCAGTGTCAGGTTTTCGACGTGTGTCGGTAAGGTAAAGTCCGTATCAGCATAAACCGTATCGTTGCCTTCATATCCATATTCAACGATAGTGTCACTTGCGTTTTTACTGTGATAAACATCGTTGCCTAAGCCTCCGTAGAATACGGTATGTCCGAGACTGCCATATAAAACGTCATCGCGGGTCGTGCCTTTAATGACGACAGATTCATTGTTTGCTACGTTATAGTATAAAGGGTGCAATGTATTGGCCATAATGGCTCTCCTTGTGAACAAGTTGCTGGGAAAAATAGATATAAATATCTATTTGACATTTATAGGTTTTTTCTTGTATGTTTGATGCTGATTGTATCGAGAAATAGAATGATGCAAAAGATATAATAATTTATATTATTGTTTTTTATATTAATTTAAAATATGAAATAATATTTAATAGTATTTTAATGTCGAGAGGGTGAAAAAACGAAAAGGTCGTCTGAAAACTGATTTTCAGACGACCTTTTGTTGCTATCTGTAACGAATCATGCTTTATGTGTCGTTTCCCAGTAAAAGCAGATTCGTTTTAAATGGTCTGTTCTTTTTAGCAAATCTTTAGCCGATGATATTGGATGGGCCCAACCAGACAAAATCGAATTTGGCAAATATGGTGCTGCTGCTTGAACCTGCCTCACGATAAGCAAGAGTATGCTGCTCTGTATCGAAGATGAGATAAGGACGGTCTTTTTGGAGAATGACCTCAGGGTCTTTTTCAACGAACATCTTTGACCAGCTCAAATTGGCGTTGCTGCCAGTCAGCAGTGAACGCATACCAGATAGGTCGAGTTTGTCCGTATTAGGGTCAAATTCGACCACGCGATCTATACTGCCTTCACGAATATCTGATGCAGTAAAGGCAACGGTGTCGTTGCCTTCACCTGTGATGATGGTGTCGCTACCCGAGCCGCCTGCAATATAGTCATCACCGTCTCCACCGTTGAGATGGTCATTTCCATTTCCGCCTAACAGGGTGTCGTTGCCACCCATGCCGTACAGGGTATCATTGCCGTCTTCACCGCTCAGACGATTATCCCCTTTGTTGCCTGTCAAGATATTGTCATTATGGTTGCCAATACCGAAGATGTTGTTGCTACCTGTCAAAGTCAGGTTTTCAACATTTGCTGCGGCGGTGTAGGAAACGCTACTGTAAATGGTATCGGTACCTTCTCCCGATCGCTCGGTAACTGTGTCATTTACATTATCCACATGATAGACATCATTTCCATCCCCGCCGGTCATCTTGTCTACACCGTAGCCACCGTCTAAAGTATCATTTCCGTGTCCACCATCAAGTACGTCGTTGTTTTCACCACCTTCTAGGATGTCATCTCCGTTACCCCCGTAAAGACGGTCGTCACCTGCGCCACTCTGCAGAAGGTCGTCACCGTCCATGCCGTAGAGCGTGTCATATCCATCTAGATTATCGAGCAAGTGGTTGTTGCCGCTGTTGCCTGTCAGGATGTTGCTTTCTTCGTTGCCATAACCGTTGATGTTATCGTTTCCTATCAGCGTCAAGTTTTCGACGTTGCTATTAATAAAGTAGGAAACGCTGCTGTAAACAGTATCGGTACCTTCATCAAAATATTCGTCAACTTCATCGAGCCAATTATCAACATAGTAAATATCATCCCCCTGGTCACCACGCATGAAGTCTACTCCACTACCACCGTTTAAAGTGTCGTTACCATCTCCACCCACAAGGCCGTCGCGACCATGTCCGCCCTCGAGCCAGTCGTCGCCATCTCCACCATAGAGCCGGTCATCGCCATCTCCAGCATAGAGTGAGTCCTTGCCATCTCCACCATAGAGCGAGTCGTCGCCGTCACCGCCTAGCAACAGGTCGTTACCAGCCATACCTTCTAGCTTGTCATTGCCGCGACCGCCGCTCAAGCGGTTGTTGCCGCTGTTGCCTATTAGAATATTGTTGGAGTTGTTGCCAAATCCGAAGGTGTTGCCGTTGCCTGTCAGTGTCAGGTTTTCGACGTGTGTCGGTAAGGTAAAGGTTGTATCGGCGTAAACCGTATCATTGCCTTCATGTGCATATTCAACAATGGTGTCGCCCGCGTTCTTACTGTAATAAATATCGTCGCCCAAGCCGCCGTAGAATGTGGTATGTCCGAGACTGCCATGTAAAACGTCATTACGGGGCGTTCCTTTGAGGACGACGGGTTTATTATTTGCTGCGTTGCTGGGTAAAGAGTGCAATGTATTGGACATGATGGCTCTCCTTGAGAACAAGTTGCTGGGAAAAAATAATACCTATCTATTTGACATTAATAGATTTTTTCTTGTGTGTCATGATGTTGATTGTATCGGGGAATAAAATGACGGGAAAGGTATAATAATTGATATTATTGTTTTGTTTGCTAATTTAAAATAAAAAATGATATTTGATAGTATTCTGATGTTGATGAGTGAAAAACGAAAAGGTCGTCTGAAAATCGGTTTTCAGACGACCTTTTGTTGTGATCTATGACGGTTCGTGCTTTATATAGTTTCCCTGCAAAAGCGTCGCAAGAATAGGCTGAGATTGTTTCTGTATGGATTGTCAAGAAGAGGAAGAATAATGCCGGATTCTCTAGAAAACAGTTAGGCTGATGCAAACTTGCGAATACGTTGAATTTTAGATATATAGTGGATTAACTTTAAATCAGGACAAGGCGACGAAGCCGCAGACAGTACAGATAGTACGGAACCGATTCACTTGGTGCTTCAGCACCTTAGAGAATCGCTCTCTTTGAGCTAAGGCGAGGCAACGCCGTACTGGTTTAAATTTAATCCACTATAAAAATTCAGACGACCTTGGGAAGGAATCACAAAGGTCGTCTGAAAATCTAAATCCCGTTATAAACCGCAAGTTTTCGGCTTGTTCGCCAGAATATTGATAACTTTACGTTCAGGTTTGGACGGGGTGATTTTGATTTCGCTTTCGTCTTCTTCGCTGCCGTCGGAGTAGCGTTCGGGCATTTTTTCGCTGTCAAACGCCAAGTCGCCGCCGTGTTTCAAGGTTTGACCACGTTCCAAACCGACGAAGTCGAAAAGCTCGGGGTCGGCGAGATGGGAGGGGACGACGTTTTGCAGGGCAGAGAACATGGATTCGATACGGCCGGGGAAGCGTTTGTCCCAATCACGCAGCATATCGCCGATGACTTGGCGTTGCAGGTTGGGCTGCGAGCCGCAGAGGTTGCACGGGATGATTGGGAATTGTTTCAGCTCGGCGTATTTGATCAAATCTTTTTCTTTCACATACGCCAGCGGGCGGATGACGATGTGTTCGCCGTTGTCACTCACCAGCTTGGGCGGCATAGCTTTGAGTTTGCCGCCGTAAAACATATTCAGGAACATGGTGGCGAGTATGTCGTCGCGGTGGTGTCCCAAGGCGATTTTGGTGCAGCCTAATTCTTTTGCGGTGCGATAGAGGATGCCGCGGCGCAGGCGGCTGCACAGCGAACAAGTCGTTTTGCCTTCGTCCAAGACGCGTTTGACGGTGGAGTAGGTGTCTTCTTCGACGATTTTGTACGGTACGCCTATGCTTTCAAGATAGGTGGGCAACACTTCTTCGGGAAAGCCCGGCTGCTTTTGGTCGAGATTGACGGCAACCAGTTCAAAATCAATTGGCGCGCTGGCTTGGAGCTGGCGCAGGATGTCTAATAGGGCGTAGCTGTCTTTGCCGCCGGAGAGGCAGACCATGATTTTGTCGCCCGGCTCGATCATGTTGAAATCGTTAATTGCGTCGCCAACGGCGTGGCGCAGGCGTTTGTTGAGTTTGTTGTTCTCTAATTCTTGCTTGGTTTTTTTGGACATGGCGGTTTGTGCTTTGAAATAATAGAAAATTTAAGGGCGGTATTGTACCGCAAAAAGCGTTTGGAAACCGAATATTAGAAAAAGAATGGGAGCAGATTGAGATTTTAATCACATTATAGTGGATTAAATTTAAATCAGGACAAGGCGACGAAGCCGCAGACAGTACAGATAGTACGGCAAGGCGAGGCAACGCCGTACTGGTTTAAAGTTAATCCACTATATTTGTCCCAATAGAAAGATTTGTGCTTAGGAGGAATTTTTGAGTTGTGTTGAGAATGGGATGTTTATATTCAGGATAGGGTGAGTAAATTTACAGCAGACAGATGTTTACATGCGTTTGGGAAATGATGAGGGCGATGTTGTTTTGAAATTGGAAAAGCCGGTTTCTGCGGTATACAGAAACCGGCTTGTATGAAACATCTGAAAGTTATTTATAGAGACCTAAAATTTGGGAATCACTCTTTTTCAGACGACCTTTTATTCCCATCAGGGCAATTAACGGCTGCGTTCGATAAAACGGTAATAGGTTTCGCCGTCTTGGACGTAACCCAATTCCACACGGGCAATTTCAGAAATTGCTTCTTGACCGTTCGCCAAATCATCGACTTCCGCAGCAAGGAACTGGTTGCGCAAAGTGAGCGTCTGATTTTTTTCCTCCTGTACGGAAAGTTGTTCCTGCAATTCTTCCGTATGCCCGATACTGCCTTTTCCAAACCAAAGGCTGTATTGGCAGTAAGCAAGCGCAATGGATAAAACAACAGTTACCCACTTCATACGTCAATACCTTTTCTTATTTGCCCAGTTGATAGAATGCGGCTTTGCCGGGGTAGTAGGCAGCTTCTGCCAATTCCTCCTCGATGCGCAGCAGTTGGTTGTATTTCGCCATGCGGTCGGAGCGGCTCAATGAACCGGTTTTGATCTGCATACAGTTGGTAGCGACTGCCAAGTCGGCAATGGTGCTGTCTTCAGTTTCGCCCGAACGGTGGCTCATTACGCTGGCGTAACGGCTGCGTTTTGCCAAGTCAACTGCTTGCAAGGTTTCGCTCAAAGTACCGATTTGGTTGACTTTGACCAGCAATGCGTTTGCCACGCCTTTTTCGATGCCTTCGGCAAGGATTTTCGGATTGGTTACGAACAAGTCGTCGCCGACCAGTTGTACTTTGCTGCCGAGTTTTTCGGTGAGAAGTTTCCAGCCGTCCCAGTCGTTTTCATCCATACCGTCTTCGATGGAGATAATCGGGAATTCGTTAACCAAGCCTTCAAGGTATTCGGCAAATTCAGCGCTGGTGTAAGAACGGCCTTCGGCTTCCAAGTGGTATTTGCCGTCTTTGTAGAATTCGCTGGATGCGCAGTCCAAAGCAAACAAGACATCATCACCTGCTTTGTAACCAGCAGCTTCGGTTGCTTCTACCATCAGTTGCAGGGCTTCTTTGTGGCTGTTCAGGTTAGGTGCGAAACCGCCTTCATCGCCGACAGTAGTCGGGAAGCCTTTACCGTCGCACAGTTTTTTCAGCGCGTGGAAAATTTCGGCACCGCAGCGCAGGGCTTCGCGGAAGGATTTTGCTCCGACAGGCATAATCATAAATTCTTGAATGTTCAAGCTGTTATTGGCATGCTCGCCGCCGTTGATAACGTTCATCATCGGAACCGGCAGAGCCATAGGACCGGCACCGCCCAAGTAACGGTAAAGCGGCAGACCTGAATCTTCGGCAGCCGCGCGGGCAACAGCCATAGAAACTGCCAAAGTAGCATTCGCACCCAAATTGCCTTTGTTTTCAGTGCCGTCCAGCTCGATCATGATTTTGTCGATGTAGGACTGTTCGTTGGCATCGATACCGATCAGTGCTTGGGCAATTTGGTTGTTGACGTGTTCAACTGCTTTCAATACGCCTTTGCCCGAGTAGCGGGATTTGTCGCCGTCGCGAAGTTCCAAAGCCTCTTTTTGACCGGTAGACGCACCGCTCGGTACGGCGGCACGGCCCATTACGCCGGACTCCAGCAATACATCGCATTCTACGGTGGGGTTGCCGCGTGAATCCAAAATCTCGCGGGCAAAAATATCAACGATTGCGCTCATGAATATTCTCCAAATGAGGATGAAAAAGAAAAAGTAGCTTTGTTACATTTCAGACGACCTATGATTGCCGCTGAAAGTATATCAATGGCGATTATACCGATAGCGATACCAGAATCGCGATGAAATCGACTGTAAGTTTGTTTCACGTCAACATCGGTTTGCACAAGAAGCCAAATACGTCTAAACAGCCTCGCATTTTAACAGTTTTTGAGATTTTAGGGCAGGGAGGCTTGCTGCAAATGCTTTGTTTTAGGTGGAGAGGTCGTCTGAAAATATCTTAAGTAAGCTAACTGTTTTTGAATATGGACAGGTCATATGGTTTTTTATAAAATTCAGACATCATTTTCAACAAGGTTAATGTATGAAGAAAATATTATTAGGCGCTTTCATTGCATCAGTGTATATGCCTATTGCACTGGCTGATACCTGCGAAAAACCAAAATTATCCGGCAGAGAAGGTTATGACACGGTTTATTGTCTGAATGAAGAAGGCTTGTCTATGGTTACTAAGCCGGGTAACGAGAAGATTCCTTTTTTGTATGGTTTTGTCAATCGACAAGGGAAAGTTATTGTTCCGCTCAAATATTACGTTGCCCGCGATTTTTCTGAAGGATTGGCAGCAGTTTGTAAAATAGTAGGAAAATCAGATCAGATTTTATGCGGTTATATCAATGCCAGTGGTAAAGAAGTTATTCCTTTAAAATTTCAAGACTTGCCTGGTGATTTTGAACAAGGTATTGCTCCTGTCAAACAAAAAGGCAGATGGGGTTTTATTGACAAAAATGGCAAAGTTGTCATTCCGTTTCAATATGTTAAAGCCGATTCATTCAGTGAAGGACTGGCTGCAGTTGTCACTGCTGATACAAATAAATATGGCTATATCAATACAAAAGGCGAGATGGTTATTCCACCAAAATATGAAGAGGCTTTTTATTTTAATGAAGGTGTAGCCGCTGTTCAGATTCTTGATAAATGGGGTTATATCGATAAAAGAAATCAGTGGGTAATTCCTGCGCGATATAAAAGCGCTTCTAATTTTGAAGATGGTATGGCAAGGGTTTCACAAAGTGATAAATACGGTTATATCGATAAAAAGGGAAAGGTAGTTATTCCCTTTAAATATGAATATTTAGGTTCATTGAGTGAGGGTTTGATTGGTGCGGAATTAAACGGCAAATTCGGCTATTTAGATAAAACCGGTAAGGTGGTTATCCCGTTCAAATTTGGTACTTTCAATGATTTCCAAAATGGTGTGGCACTTGTTAATATGAAGAATATGTTTAAAGACGAAGATTTTAGTGAAGATGAATTCTTTTATATTGATAAGCAAGGCAAGCCAGTTGAAGTGGAATAATGATTTGTAATTTTTTTTGTAAGTAAGGTCGTCTGAAAGTTTCAGACGACCTTTGTTCATTTTACCTTAGCGGTGATAGTTCGGCGCTTCTTTGGTAATCTGGACATCGTGAACGTGGGATTCGTTCATGCCGGCGGAAGTGATTTCTACAAATTCCGCTTTTTCGTGCATTTCTTCGATATTGGCACAGCCCAAATAGCCCATGCTGGAACGCAGGCCACCGGTCAGTTGGTGAATAATGTTCACAATCGGACCTTTGTAGGGAACGCGGCCTTCGATACCTTCGGGGACATATTTGTCGGTGCTGTCGGTTTTATCTTGGAAGTAGCGGTCGGCGGAGCCTTGGCTCATTGCACCCAGAGAACCCATGCCGCGGTAGGATTTGTACGAGCGGCCTTGGTAGAGTTCGATTTCGCCCGGTGCTTCTTCCGTACCGGCAAACATACCGCCCAGCATCACGCTGTATGCGCCCGCTGCCAAGGCTTTGGCGATGTCGCCGGAGAAGCGGATGCCGCCGTCGGCAATCAGTGGAACGCCTGTACCTTTGAGGGCTTCGGCAACATTGTGAATGGCGGTCAGTTGCGGCACGCCTACGCCTGCAACGATACGGGTGGTGCAAATCGAACCCGGTCCGATACCGACTTTGACGGCGTCTGCACCTGCTGCGACCAAATCCAAAGCGGCTTTGGCGGTTGCGATATTGCCGCCGATGACTTGGATGTGCGGATAGGTTTCTTTCACCCATTTCACGCGCTCGATAACGCCTTGGCTATGGCCGTGTGCAGTATCGACGACGATGACGTCGACTCCCGCTCCGACCAAGGCTTTTACACGCTCTTCGGTGTCGCCGCCGGTGCCGACAGCCGCGCCTACGCGCAAACGACCTTCGGAGTCTTTGTTGGCATTTGGAAACTCGGTGGTTTTCAAAATATCTTTTACGGTAATCAAGCCTTTAAGCTCGTCTTTTTCGTTCAAGACCAAAACGCGCTCGACTTTATGTTCGTGCATCAGTTCGCGCGCTTCGTCGATGCTTGTGCCTTCGGGAACGGTAACCAAGCGTTCGCGCGGGGTCATGATGGCGGAAACGGGCAGGTCGAGGCGGTTTTCAAAACGCAGGTCGCGGTTGGTAACGATACCGACCACTTTGCCGTTTTCAACGACGGGCAGACCGGACATTTTGCGTTTGCGTTGCGCGCGCATTTCCAATACTTCGCGGATGAGCGTCGTCGGGGCAACTGTTACCGGGTCTTTTACCACGCCGCTTTCATGGCGTTTCACTTTGGAAACAGCACGCGCCTGCATTTCGGGCGTCATGTTTTTATGGATAATGCCGATACCGCCTTCTTGCGCCATGGAAATGGCGAGGCGTGCTTCGGTAACGGTATCCATTGCAGCGGAAAGTAAGGGGAGTTTGAGCGTGATTTCGCGGGTGAGCTTGGTTTGAAGTTTAACGTCTCGTGGCAGCACGGTTGAATGTGCAGGAACCAACAAAACATCGTCGAAAGTATAGGCTTTTTCTACGATACGCATGATGCTCAGTCTTTCAGTTTGTGCAAGATGCACGGCATTATAACACCCGCTAAGATTTGTTGACAGCGGATTGTTTGCAATTTGAGATTATTTTTTTACGACACCATTACGATGCATATTTTTGAATTAATATGACATATTTTTAAAAATCAAGTAGAATAGGGTCGTCTGAAAACACGTTTACGATGAAAACAAAATGAACAAATCATCTTTATCCTTATTTTTGCTTGGCGTTTTGTATGCTGCCGGAGCAATGGCCGGAAATAATGTTTATACATGGAAAAGCGGCAGTGGCAGCACCAGCTACTCCGATACGCCTAATCGTTTGCAGCCGGAACGTTCGAATATTGTGAACATTCGAACCCGTAACGTGACGCCTGCAGTTGCCAAACCGGAAAATGCCCAAGAAGGGACGCTGTCAGAGCAGCAGGCTAAGCTGAACGAGAAGATTTTGGCGCAGAATAAGCAGGTTGAGGAGCAGAATAAGAAGGTTGAAGAAGAAAACCGCAAAAATAAAGAAGACAACTGTCGGATTGCCCGCGTAAACCGTCAGTTTGCGGAAAGTGCGCGCACTGCAAATCGTGATGATTTGATTAAACATTATCAAAGCGATATCAATAAATATTGCAATTGAAATTGGATTGAAACAGCAAATAAGGCATACAGTTATAACCGTATGCCTTATTGTTTTTATAGTGGATTAAATTTAAACCAGTACGGCGTTGCCTCACCTTGCCGTACTATCTGTACTGTCTGCGGCTTCGTCGCCTTGTCCTGATTTAAATTTAATCCACTATAGCTTTCTTTGCAAAGTTGCCCGCAGGGCATTGAACAGGGTTCACCCATTGATAATGGTGTATTGGGAAAAATCCAGGGTTCAGTTTTGATTTTGCTGCACAATGTATTCCAAAGCATGTTGCGCGAGCGTATTGCCTTGGGCGGCGGCTTTTTCAAACCAAGATTTTGCCTGGGTAAAGTTTTGGGTTACACCTTGTCCGTTTTCATATAAAACGCCTAAGTTGTTTTGGGCGTTGGCATTGCCTTGTTCTGCCGCTTTTTTGTACCAATATTTTGCCTTGGGATAATTTTGGGTAACGCCTTGTCCCTCTGCATACATGATGCCTAAATTATATTGCGCTTTGGCGTTGCCTTTCTTGGCGGCTTTTTCAAACCATGACTTGGCAAGTTTATAATCTTGGACTACGCCTTCACCTGAGTAATACATCAAACCCAAGTAAAATTGCGCACTGTCTTCCCCTTGGTCTGCTGCTTTGTGAAACCAAGTTTTTGCCTGTATATAGTCTTGTGGAACACCTATGCCGGCATAGTGAATGATGCCTAAATTAAACGCTGCTTCTGCATTGCCCTGTTCGGCTGCCTTTTCCCACCAAAATTTGGCCTGGCGATAGTCTTGTGCTGTTCCTTGACCTTCGTAATAAATGATTCCAAGATTGAATTGCGCTTCGGCGTTGTCGTTGTGCGCTGCTTTTTCAAACCAGTATTTAGCCTGCTCGTAATCCTGCGTCGTGCCGATGCCTTTTGCGTACATAGTGCCTAAGTCAAGTTGAGAGCGGGTGTCCCCCTGTTTCGCCATTTCTTGAATCAATCGGAAGGCTTGGTTTTCACTGTTTTGAGAGATATTGTGACGCGGGGTGTAATGTGGTTTTGCCGCATAAGCCTGCATTCCTGAGATGGAAAGCAGGATGGTTAGGATAAGTGTTTTAGACGTAATGTTCATGACTATAAAATATAATTGGTATTAGGAGAGTCGATTGTCTATATTAACTTGTCTTAAAAATGAAGTAAATCAAATATGGATGATTTGAACAATATAGGGATGAAAGGTCGTCTGAAATTGCCACAATTCCCCAAAACCCGATAAAATCGTCCTTCATAACCATATTTTTAGGACACGCCGTGCAAGGACTTGATTATTGCCGTCAGAAGGCAGAAGAAAGCCGCTCCAGTTTTTTGTCGGGCTTCCGTTTCCTGCCGCAGGAAAAGCGGGATGCGATAACGGTTTTGTATGCTTTTTGCCGCGAATTGGACGATGTGGTCGATGACTGTTCCGATCCGAATGTGGCGCAGGCAACGTTGAACTGGTGGCGCGGCGATTTGGACAAGGTATTCGGCGGCGTGATGCCGGAGCATCCGGTCAATCAGGCTTTGCGGCAGGTTAAGGAAACTTTCAAGCTGCCGAAATATGAATTGGAAGCCTTAATCGACGGGATGCAGATGGATTTGGTTCAGGCGCGTTACGGCAGTTTTGAAGAGTTAAAACTGTATTGCCACCGCGTCGCAGGCGTAGTCGGCTGCCTAATTGCGCGGATTTTGGGATTTTCAGACGACCGAACGTTGGAATACGCCGATAAGATGGGGCTGGCGTTGCAACTGACAAACATTATCCGCGATGTCGGTGAAGATGCGAGAAATGGTCGGATTTACCTGCCGATGGAGGAAATGCAGCGGTTTGACGTGCCTGCAAGCGTGATTATGCAGTGTAAGCCGACAGATAATTTTGCCGAACTGATGCGTTTTCAAGTTTCACGCGCCCGCGAGACTTATCATGAGGCTATGTCACTGTTGCCTGCCGCCGATAAAAAATCTCAAAAAGTCGGGTTGGTGATGGCGGCGATTTATTACGCGCTGTTGAACGAAATCGATCTCGACGGCGCGCAAAACGTCTTGACTTATAAAATTGCCATTCCTTCGCCGCGCAAAAAGCGTATTGCCCTGAAAACCTGGTTATTCGGATTTAAGCCATGAACACTCCGCATCTTCGCCCGAAAATTGCCGTCGTCGGTGCAGGCTGGGCAGGTTTGTCCGCCGCAATATCGTTGGCGCGCCGTGCCGATGTTACTGTGTTTGAAGCCGGTCGGCAGGCGGGCGGACGGGCGCGTACTTTGGCTGGGAGCGCTGACGGATTCAGTTTTTTGGACAATGGGCAACATATTTTGCTCGGTGCGTATCACGGCGTATTGACGCTGATGGAACACATCGGCGCTGACCCTGAAGCCGCTTTTTGCCGTTTGTCGCTGCAATGGTATATGTATGAAGGTTTGCAGTTTCAAAGTACGAACCTTCCTTCACCGCTGCATATTTTGACCGGCATATTGCGTGCTAAAAACATTTCGTTTTCTCTGAAAATCAAGCTGTTATCCGATATGGCTGCGTTGCAGCGTTACGCACGCGGCAAGCACGCTGATTTGGCTGTTGCTCAATGGCTCCGGCAGCGCAATGTTCCGCGCAGGCTGGTTGCAGAGTTTTGGCAGCCGCTGGTGTGGGGCGCGCTCAATACGCACTTGGAAAACGCAAGTTTGCGGGTGTTGTGCAATGTTTTGTCCGACGGTGTATGGGCGGATAAATCCGGCAGCGACTACCTTTTGCCCAAGCGCGATTTAGGCGCAATCATCGCCGAACCTGCGGTGGCAAAACTCAAGCAATGCGGTGCGGACATCCGTCTTGAAACCCGCGTAGGTCGTCTGAAAAACCTTCCTGACGGACGCGTCGTTGTGAATGACGAGGTTTTTGATGCCATTATTGTTGCGGTTGCGCCGTATCATGCCGTCCATCTTTTCCCTGAAGATACCCCGGACTATATTCAGACGACCTATCAAAACCTTCGTTATCATTCAATTACCACCGTCTATCTTCGCTATGCCGTTCCCGTCCATCTGCCCGCGCCGCTGACCGGATTTGCTGACGGTACAGCGCAATGGCTGGTGTATCGCGGCGCACTCGGTTTGCCGACAAACGAAGTCGCCGCCGTCATCAGCGTCTCCGATTATGTAGGTGCGTTCAAAAACCAAGAATGGGCAGAGAAAGTCCATGCCGACGTAAAACGTATCTGTCCTTATTTGGACGAGCCCGAAGCCGTCCGCGTTATTACCGAAAAACGCGCGACCACAGCCTGCACGCCCGATTCCGCCACTCCTGATTTTGCTTGGTTGCACCAGCGGCGCATCTATCCGGCGGGCGACTACCTGCACCCGCGCTATCCAGCTACGCTGGAAGCGGCGGTACAGTCGGGTTTGACGGCGGCAGAAATGTGTTTGGCAGAAATCAATCTGAAACAAAGGGATAGAGATACTCAGTCCTCGCTTTGACTGAGCTATTAAAGCTAAAGCTTGGCGTGAATGTTACGCAAAAAGGTCGTCTGAAAACGTTTGGCAGATTAAATCTGTGTTTTCAGACGACCTTTGTTGATGGTGGTTGCATGATCTAAACATTTGGGTCCGGCTGCGGATGACACATTGTCTTAATCGGCGCATAATCGACGAATTGACTCAATATAGTGGATTAACTTTAAACCAGTACGGCGTTGCCTTGCCTTAGCTCAAAGAGAACGATTCTCTAAGGTGCTGAAGCACCAAGTGAATCGGTTCCGTACTATCTGTACTGTCTGCGGCTTCGTCGCCTTGTCCTGATTTAAATTTAATCCACTATATCTGCAACGGCGTTGTTGTATTCGGTTCAAAGACAATCCAGATAGGAAATGTCTCATACCCTGTCGGACGAGACCATACGAAGCAACGCCTTTCATTGACTATACATCAGACTTAAAACCGCAAAGGAAATCGGATGCAAAACTACCTGACCCCCAATTTTTCATTCGCCCCCATGATTCCCGAACGCGCCCTCGGCAGCCGCGTCTGGGATACCGAAGGCCGTGAATACATCGACTTGTCGGGCGGTATTGCGGTCAACGCGTTGGGACACTGCCATCCCGATTTGATTGCCGCGCTGGCGGAGCAGTCGCAAAAATTGTGGCACATTTCCAATATCTACACCACCAAACCCGCGCAGGAATTGGCGCAAAAGCTGGTAGAGCATACCTTTGCCGACAAAGTATTCTTCTGCAATTCCGGCGCGGAAGCCAACGAAGCCGCGCTGAAACTGGCGCGCAAATACGGTCGCGATCATTTTGGCGGACAAAAAACCGAAATCATCTCCTGCCTAAATAGCTTCCACGGCCGCACGCTGTTTACGGTATCGGTTGGCGGCCAGCCCAAATACAGCAAAGACTACGCGCCGCTGCCGCCAGGCATTACCCACGTTCCGTTTAACGATGTTGCCGCATTGGAAGCAGCCATCGGCGAAAACACCTGCGCCGTAATCATCGAGCCGATTCAGGGCGAAAGCGGCATCCTGCCCGCCACGCAGGAATATCTGCAAGCTGCGCGCCGTTTGTGCGACGAACACGGCGCATTGCTGATTTTGGACGAAGTACAAACCGGTATGGGGCATACGGGTAAACTGTTTGCCTACGAGCATTACAGTATTACGCCCGACATCATCAGTTCCGCCAAAGCATTGGGCGGCGGCTTTCCCATCGGCGCGATTCTGACTACCGATAAAATCGCCCCGACCTTCGGGCCGGGGACGCACGGCTCGACTTTCGGCGGCAATCCGATGGCGTGCGCCGTCGGCAGTCGCGCGTTCGACATCATCAATGCGCCCGAAACTTTGGCACATGTGGAAAAACAAGGAAAAAAATTTCAGACGACCTTGCGGGAATTAGGCGAGAAAACCGGCGTATTTAAAGAAGTCCGCGGCATGGGGCTGCTCATCGGCTGCGTGCTGGCAGACAAATACCAAGGCCGCGCTTCGGAAATTACCGCCGCCGCGCTGAAACACGGCTTGATGGTATTGGTTGCCGGAGCCGATGTCGTGCGTTTCGCCCCTAGCCTGCTGCTAAACGATGAAGATATGGCGGAAGGGCTGAAACGCTTGGAGGCTGCATTAACGGAATGGCTCGTCTGAATTTGATTGATTTTATTTAACTGTTAACAAATTTGATGAAGTATTTCTATTCGGCTGATAATGGAAAATACGACCCTTTGTTGGTTTTGGAAAATAATCAATCTAAAAATTTTCTTTTTTGTTTAAAAACGAGCAGAATTTAATCAAATCCATATACCCATTGTTCAGAATAAAACCGATGTTATAAATTGTAATTTGCCAGTTATTCCAATTACTGATACGATTTGCGGCGGAATAAATTCAAATAAATGACTCATTGCGCCCTTTATTTTCAATTTTATTTTTAATTAATTGATAATATTAGGGTAATTGTGGTTTTGCGTTTGATTTAATTTTTGGAATTTTCGTTTTTGTATATCAATTTTCGCAAACGAAAACATTAGGGGTATAACCCTCTGTCATTGAATAACACTCAACATAAGGATAGATACTATGTCCACCCAATTACACGATGTTGACCCGATTGAAACCCAAGAGTGGTTGGACGCGTTAAGCTCAGTTCTAGAATACGAAGGCAGCGAACGCGCACAATACTTGTTGGAGCATCTGGTTAAATACAGCCGCGACAAAGGCGTCCGTATGCCTCACGGCACAACCACCCCGTATTTGAATACCGTTTCGGTTGAAGACGAAAAAGGCATTCCGGGCGATCAAAACATCGAACACCGCATCCGTGCATTCGTGCGCTGGAACGCCGCCGCCATCGTATTGCGCGCCGGTAAAAAAGATTTGGAGCTGGGTGGTCATATTGCATCTTTCCAATCTGCCGCAACCATGTACGAAGTGGGTTTCAACCACTTCTGGAAAGCTAAAGGCGAAGGCGAAGAAGGTGATTTGGTATTCTTCCAAGGCCACGTTTCTCCAGGTATCTATGCCCGCGCTTTCGTTGAAGGCCGTCTGACTGAAGACCAACTGAACAATTTCCGTCAGGAAGTGGACGGACATGGTCTGCCTTCTTACCCGCATCCGCACTTGCTGCCTGATTTCTGGCAATTCCCGACCGTATCTATGGGTTTGGGTCCGATCATGGCGATTTACCAAGCCCGTTTCCTGAAATACTTGGAATCCCGCGGTCTGGCAAAAACCAAAGGCCGTAAAGTATGGTGTTTCTGCGGCGACGGCGAAATGGACGAACCTGAATCACAAGGCGCCATCGCATTGGCCGCACGCGAAGGTTTGGACAACCTGATTTTCGTCATCAACTGTAACCTGCAACGTTTGGACGGTCCTGTCCGCGGTAACGGCAAAATCATCCAAGAATTGGAAGGCAACTTTGCCGGCGCAGGCTGGAATGTTGTCAAAGTCATTTGGGGCCGCCGTTGGGACCGCCTCTTGGCAAAAGACAAAGACGGTATCCTGCGCAAACGCATGGAAGAATGTTTGGACGGCGACTACCAAACTTACAAATCCAAAGACGGTGCGTACGTGCGCGAACATTTCTTCAATACCCCTGAATTGAAAGCATTGGTTGCCGATATGACCGATGACGAAATTTGGGCATTGAACCGCGGCGGTCACGACCCTCAAAAAGTGTACAACGCTTATGACCGCGCAGCTAATCATGCAGACGGCAAACCTACCGTAATTTTGGCGAAAACCATTAAAGGTTATGGTATGGGTGCATCCGGTGAAGGTCAAAACGTTGCCCACCAAGCCAAAAAAATGGACAAAGCGTCTCTGAAACAATTCCGCGACCGCTTTGATATTCCGGTTACCGACGAGCAAATCGACAGCGGCGATCTGCCTTACCTGACTTTTGCTCCCGACAGCGAAGAGTACAAATACCTGCACGCCCGCCGCGAAGCTTTGGGCGGCTACCTGCCTCAACGCAAGCCTACCCAAGAAGTTCTGGAAGTGCCTGAGTTGTCAGCATTTGAGACTCAACTGAAATCTAGCGGCGACCGTGAATTTTCAACCACTATGGCTTTCGTCCGCATCCTGTCTACTTTGCTGAAAGACAAAAAAATCGGCAAACGCGTCGTACCTATCGTTCCTGACGAAAGCCGTACCTTCGGTATGGAAGGCATGTTCCGCCAATACGGTATTTGGAACCCGAAAGGTCAACAATATACCCCGCAAGACAAAGACCAACTGATGTTCTATAAAGAGTCTGTTGACGGTCAAATCCTGCAAGAAGGTATTAACGAGCCTGGCGCGATGGCTGACTGGATTGCTGCAGCGACCAGCTATGCCAACAGCGACTTCGCGATGATTCCGTTCTACATTTACTATTCTATGTTCGGTTTCCAACGTGTCGGCGACTTGGCATGGGCTGCCGGCGATATGCACGCGCGCGGCTTCCTGTTGGGCGGTACTGCCGGTCGTACGACCTTGAACGGCGAAGGCCTGCAACACGAAGACGGCCACAGCCATATTCAAGCCGATTTGATCCCGAACTGTGTAACATACGATCCGACCTTCCAATACGAAGTAGCCGTTATCGTACATGATGGCCTGCGCCGTATGTACGTCAACCATGAAGACGTGTTCTACTACATCACCTTGATGAACGAGAACTACACTCACCCGGATATGCCTGAAGGTGCGGAACAAGACATCCTGAAAGGTATGTACTTGCTGAAAGCCGGTGGCAAAGGCGACAAGAAAGTTCAATTGATGGGTTCCGGTACCATCCTGCAAGAAGTGATTGCCGGTGCCGAATTGCTGAAAGCCGACTTCGGTGTAGAAGCAGACATTTGGTCTTGCCCGTCCTTCAACCTGTTGCACCGCGATGCCATCGAAGTAGAACGTTTCAACCGCCTGCATCCGCTGGAAGCTGAAAAAGTGCCTTTCGTTACCTCGCAACTGCAAGGTCATGACGGTCCGGTTATCGCCGCTACCGACTATATCCGCAGCTATGCCGACCGTATCCGCGCGTACATCCCGAACGACTACCATGTCTTGGGTACCGATGGTTTCGGCCGTTCCGACAGCCGTGCCAACCTGCGCCGCTTCTTCGAAGTGGACCGCTACAACGTTGCCGTGGCAGCATTGAGCGCATTGGCAGAACAAGGCAAAGTCAGCAAAGAAACCGTTCAACAAGCCATCGAAAAATACGGCATCAATGCCGACGTGGCGCCAAGCTGGAAACGCTAATCCTGTTTTCAGACGACCTCAAAGTCAATTTGCTTGCGGGGTCGTCTGAATCAAGAATACGTTGACGGTTTGCATAACGGATAAACCTCTAGTTAACAAGCAGCGGGCGTAAGTTGTGCAAAAGGTTCGAAGCGCAGAAAGGCTGCTCTGGAAATGGTTATCCGTGCCGGAAAACATAAGTGATGTCGTCTGAAACTGTTTTTCAGACGACCTCAAACCGAAATCATCAAAGGAACTCAAATGAGTATCGTAGAAATCAAAGTACCCGATATCGGCGGTCATGAAAACGTCGATATCATCGCAGTAGAAGTCAAAGCGGGCGACACCATCGCCGTTGACGACACCCTGATTACTCTGGAAACCGACAAAGCCACTATGGACGTACCTGCCGATGCAGCAGGCGTTGTGAAAGAAGTGAAAGTCAAAGTCGGCGACAAAATCTCCGAAGGCGGCGTAATTCTGACCGTTGAAACCGGTGCTGCCGCTGCTGAAGCCGCTCCGGCTCCTGCCGCTGAAGCACAACCTGCGCCTGCCGCTGCACCCGCTGCCGCTCCCGCAGGCGGTGCAACCGTTCAAGTAGCCGTTCCAGACATTGGCGGTCATACTGATGTAGATGTAATCGCCGTTGAAGTCAAAGTGGGCGACACCGTTGCCGAAGACGACACGCTGATTACTTTGGAAACCGACAAAGCGACTATGGATGTACCTTGTACTGCCGCCGGTGTCGTTAAAGCCGTATTCCTGAAAGTCGGCGACAAAGTATCCGAAGGTACTGCCATTATCGAAGTGGAAACCGCCGGTTCTGCCGCCGCTCCCGCTCCCGCGCCTGCTCAAGCCGCAGCCCCGGCAGCAGCACCTGCTCCGGCTGCCGCGCCTGCCGCAGCTCCGGCTCCTGTTGCCGCTCCTGCACCTGCCGCAGCCAAAATCGATGAAGCTGCTTTTGCCAAAGCACACGCGGGTCCTTCCGCTCGCAAACTGGCGCGCGAATTGGGCGTAGATTTGGGTCAAGTCAAAGGTACCGGCTTGAAAGGCCGTATCATGGGTGACGACATTAAAGCCTTTGTGAAATCTGTAATGCAGGGCGGTGCGGCGAAACCTGCTGCTGCCGGCGCATCTTTGGGCGGCGGTCTGGACTTGCTGCCGTGGCCTAAAGTGGACTTCTCCAAATTCGGCAATGTCGAAGTTAAAGAGTTGTCCCGCATTAAGAAAATTTCCGGTCAAAACCTGTCCCGTAACTGGGTAGTCATCCCGCACGTTACCGTTCACGAAGAAGCGGACATGACCGAGTTGGAAGAATTCCGCAAACAGCTGAACAAAGAATGGGAACGCGAAGGCGTGAAATTGTCTCCGTTGGCGTTCATCATCAAAGCCTCCGTTTCCGCGCTGAAAGCCTTCCCAGAATTCAACGCTTCTTTGGACGGCGACAATCTGGTTCTGAAAAACTACTTCAACATCGGTTTCGCAGCTGATACGCCGAACGGCTTGGTTGTTCCCGTCATCAAAGACGTGGATCAAAAAGGTCTGAAAGAAATCAGCCAAGAGCTGACCGAATTGTCTAAAAAAGCCCGCGAAGGCAAGCTCAAACCGCAAGAAATGCAAGGCGCCTGCTTTACCATTTCCAGCTTGGGCGGCATCGGCGGTACAGGCTTCACTCCGATTGTGAATGCACCGGAAGTCGCTATTTTGGGCGTGTGCAAATCCCAAATTAAACCGGTTTGGAACGGCAAAGAGTTCGCTCCTCGCCTGATGTGCCCGTTGAGCCTGTCCTTCGACCACCGCGTTATCGACGGTGCTGCCGGTATGCGCTTCACCGTATTCCTGGCGAACCTGTTGAAAGACTTCCGCCGCATTACCCTGTAATCCGAGCGTATTTCAGACGACCTTCGGCAAACAACCTGACAGGTCGTCTGAAAACAGAAGTCCGAATATCATTCAGAAAGATTAGACATGAGCTTAGTTGAATTGAAAGTGCCCGACATTGGCGGACACGAAAATGTAGATATTATCGCGGTTGAAGTGAACGTAGGCGACACCATCGCCGTTGACGATACCCTGATTACCTTGGAAACCGACAAGGCGACGATGGACGTACCTGCCGAAGTTGCGGGCGTGGTCAAAGAAGTCAAAGTCAAAGTCGGCGACAAAATCTCCGAAGGCGGCTTGATTGTAGTCGTTGAAGCTGAAGGCGCGGCTGCCGCTCCTAAAGCCGAAGCACCTGCTGCTGCTCCTGTGCAAGAAGCCCCTAAAGCTGCCGCTCCTGCACCGCAAGCGGCGCAATTCGGCGGTTCTGCTGATGCTGAGTACGACGTGGTCGTATTGGGTGGCGGCCCCGGCGGTTACTCCGCTGCATTTGCCGCAGCCGATGAAGGTCTGAAAGTTGCCATCGTCGAGCGTTACAAAACCTTGGGCGGCGTTTGCTTGAACGTCGGCTGTATCCCTTCCAAAGCCTTGTTGCACAACGCTGCGGTTATCGACGAAGTGCGCCACTTGGCTGCCAACGGCATCAAATACCCCGAGCCTGAACTCGACATCGACATGTTGCGCGGCTACAAAGAAGGCGTGGTTTCCCGCCTGACTACCGGTTTGGCAGGTATGGCAAAAGGTCGCAAAGTGGACGTTATCCAAGGCGACGGTCAATTCTTAGATCCGCACCACTTGGAAGTGTCGCTGACTACCGGCGATGTGTACGAGCAAGCTACGCTTACCGGCGAGAAAAAAATCGTTGCGTTCAAAAACTGTATCATTGCAGCGGGCAGCCGCGTAACCAAGCTGCCGTTTATCCCTGAAGATCCGCGCATCATCGATTCCAGCGGTGCTTTGGCTCTGAAAGAAGTACCGGGCAAGCTGCTGATTATCGGTGGCGGTATCATCGGCCTCGAAATGGGTACGGTTTACAGCACGCTGGGTTCACGCCTTGACGTCGTTGAAATGATGGACGGTTTGATGCAAGGTGCCGACCGCGATTTGGTGAAAGTATGGCAGAAACAAAACGAATACCGTTTTGACAATATCATGATCAACACCAAAACCGTTGCAGTCGAGCCGAAAGAAGACGGCGTTTACGTTACCTTCGAAGGAGCGAACGCGCCGAAAGAGCCGCAACGCTACGATGCCGTATTGGTTGCTGCCGGTCGTGCGCCTAACGGCAAACTCATCAGCGCTGAAAAAGCAGGCGTTGCCGTAACCGACCGCGGATTCATCGAAGTCGACAAACAAATGCGTACCAATGTGCCGCACATCTACGCCATCGGCGACATCGTCGGTCAGCCTATGCTGGCACACAAAGCCGTTCACGAAGGTCACGTTGCCGCTGAAAACTGCGCCGGACACAAAGCTTACTTCGACGCACGCGTGATTCCGGGCGTGGCTTACACCGCTCCCGAAGTCGCATGGGTTGGCGAAACCGAATTGTCTGCCAAAGCATCCGGCCGCAAAATCACCAAAGCCAACTTCCCATGGGCGGCTTCCGGCCGTGCGATTGCCAACGGTTGCGATAACGGCTTCACCAAGCTGATTTTTGATGCCGAAACCGGCCGTATCATCGGCGGTGGTATCGTCGGTCCGAACGGCGGCGATATGATTGGCGAAATCTGCTTGGCCATCGAAATGGGCTGCGACGCTGAAGACATCGGCAAAACCATCCATCCGCACCCGACCTTGGGCGAATCCATCGGTATGGCTGCCGAAGTGGCATTGGGTACTTGTACCGACCTGCCGGCTCAAAAGAAAAAATAAGTGTATTCAGTCAGTTGAATTAAACTGCTGATATTGCATTTATCAGTCAAAGGTCGTCTGAATCTTTCAGACGACCTTTTCGTCAAACAGCATATTGTCAGTGATAGTGATTTCATTAACGATATACTGGATTAACTTTAAACCAGTACGGCGTTGCCTCGTCTTAGCTCAAAGAGAACGATTCTCTAAGGTGCTGAAGCACCAAGTGAATCGGTTCCGTACTATCTGTACTGTCTGCGGCTTCGTCGCCTTGTCCTGATTTAAATTTAATCCACTATATAATGAATGAACAAGAATGCGTGCCTAAGCTCCAAGTGAGCCATTTAGTCATGCTTTAAAACAGCAAGCAAACAAATTCGGCAGGATTGATACTGTCAGCGGCTTGTTTCATGCTTATCTATCAACAATAAAAACAAACCGTTTAACGGTTGACCCCATACATTCAGAGGTCGTCTGAAACCATATCGCAGATTTTCAGACGACCTTTCCCCAGTTTTATCAGATACAAGAAATAATTTATGAACGAAATAACTCCAGATTCCACCGTTCCTGAAGCGCACAAACGCTCCATCCGCAGCTTTGTGTTGCGTCAAGGGCATATGACTGCGGCGCAGCAGCGTGCCATTGATACGATGTGGCCGCAATTCGGCATCGATTACCAAGATTCCGTGTTGGACTTGAATCAGCGTTTCGGCAGCGACCGTCCCAAGGTGTTGGAAATCGGTTTCGGCATGGGCGTGGCGACTGTTGAAATCGCCAAGCGCCTGCCTGATACCGACTTTTTGGCGATTGATGTACACGGTCCCGGTGTCGGCAATATTTTGAAATTGATTGAAGAAGAACACATCGGCAATATCCGCGTGATGCGGCACGATGCGGTCGAAGTGGTCGAAAATATGCTTTCAGACGACGTGCTCGACGGCATCCACATTTTCTTTCCCGACCCTTGGCACAAAAAACGCCATAACAAACGCCGCTTGGTGCAGACGCCGTTTTTGCAGAAACTGCTGCCCAAGCTGAAAGTCGGTGGTTATATCCATCTGGCGACCGACTGGGAAGAATACGCGCAGCAGATGCTGGAAGTGTTGAGCGGTTTTGACAATTTGCAAAATACCGCCGCCGATTACGCGCCTACGCCCGACTACCGTCCCGAAACGAAATTTGAAGCCCGCGGCAAACGTTTGGGGCACGGCGTTTGGGATTTGGTTTTCAAACGCATCAAATAAACCGATTGGAGAATCTCCCATGTTTACAGGTATCGTCCAAGGTGTCGGTGAGATCATCGCCATCCGCGAACCGTCCGCCGATTTCCGTACCCATGTCGTCAAGCTGCCCGATGGGATGACCGAGCATCTGCAAATCGGCGCATCCGTCGCCAACAACGGCTGCTGCCTGACCATTACCCAAATCGACGGCGATACGGTCAGCTTTGATTTGATGAAAGAAACCTTGGAAAAGACCAATTTAGGTCGTCTGAAAACGGGAGATGCCGTCAATCTCGAACGTGCCGCCCGTTTCGGCGATGAAATCGGCGGACACGTCATGAGCGGGCATATCATGACGACTACGTGGATTACTCGGATAGAACGCAGCGAGTTTAACCGCACGGTATGGTTTGCACTGCCACCCGAGCTCAAACCTTATATTTTGAGCAAAGGCTTTGTCGGCTTGGACGGTTGCAGCCTGACCATAGGCGACGTTACCGAAACGGAATTCAATGTCCACCTGATTCCGGAAACTTTGACGCGCACTTTGTTTGGCAGCCGGAAAGAGGGCGACGTCATCAATATCGAAATCGATCCGCAAACCCAAGCCGTTGTCGATACCGTGATGCGCGTGATGGCGCAACAAAATCCTGCTATATCAGGACAATAGGAGCACATATGAAACTTGCCGCCTTTTTGCAAAAAGCCTATTCCGTTTTGGACCGTCTTGATTTGGTACTGCCCGAAAAACCCGGCAAAACCGACTGGAACGCTTTGGCTTACCGTTGGCACAGCGTCGGTAAAAAAGGGATTTTGGAGAGCCTGCCAAACCCGCATACATTCCCGCTTGACCGTCTGGCTGCCGTCGGGACGCAAATCGAAAAGCTCAAGCGTAATACTGAGCAGTTTTTGGCAGGCCGCTCCGCGAACAATGTTTTGATGAGCGGCTCGCGCGGAACGGGCAAATCCTCGCTGGTCAAAGCCCTGTTGCACGAATATGCCGACCAAGGGCTGCGCTTAATTGAAGTTGATAAGAGCGATTTGGTCAGCCTGCCCGCGCTGCTTTCCTTGTTGAAAGACCGTCCTGAAAAATTCATCGTATTCTGCGATGACCTATCGTTTGAAACCGGCGATGAAACCTACAAAGCCCTGAAAACCGCATTGGACGGCGGTTTGTCGGAAAGATGCAGCAACGTGTTGGTGTACGCGACGTCCAACCGGCGCCACCTTATGCCCGAATATGTGGATGAAAACGGCGGCACAACGGGCATACGCGGCGAAATTCATCAAAAAGAAGCTGTTGAGGAAAAAATTTCCCTATCCGACCGTTTCGGCTTGTGGTTGAGTTTTTATCCGTTCGATCAAAATGACTATCTTCAAGCAGTTGAAAATTGGCTGGGCGACTTCGGCGTGGATTTTGATGAAACGGCACGCAAGGCCGCGTTGCAATGGGCGCAAACGCGCGGCAACCGCTCGGGGCGTTCAGCTTGGCAGTTTGCGTGCGATTGGGCAGGGCGTTTGCCGGAACAACGGGTTTTGGATTGAGTTTTTGGGAAATAGGCCTGCCGTACTGAAATCTGCGGGAGGATAAGGGTAGGGAAAGCCTTTTTCGGTTCAATTTCTTCCAATAGCATCGCTTTGAATCGCCATATCGTTCAAAAGGTCGTCTGAAACAGGATTTCAGACGACCTTTTTGTACGGATAAATCAGGAAAGCGATATGTCAGCGAAGACAGGAAGAGAGCCAAATCTGGCGTTGGCGCGGATTGAGCAGGTGGTAGAAGCGGTGTTGGATTTCCAATTCTTCCACAGCGAAATCCATGCTTGACAAGTAGCGGGTTTCGACATAATCGCGGGCGTTGTTTTGATCGAAATTATCTGCCGCAAGGATTTTCATAATGACTTGGCGGCGGTTACGGTCTGTGCGGACGAGTTTGCGGTATGCCTTGTCCGATGCCTGTTTGTAATCATTACGGATACGGCGCAAAGCATTGTGTTGGTCTTGCGTCAGATTAAGGGAGCGGATGTCGCAATTGGCTTGAAAATCGTCCAGCTTGATATATTGGGGGCCGGCGTGCGCTTGACCGACAGCCGTCAGCAGCGCAACCGATAATGCACAGAGGGGTAAATAAGATTTGAATCCGACAGACACAGCGTTTTCCTAGTTTCCGTAACCGCGCAAATATACCCGATTAGCGTGTGAAAGGCAGTATCCCTCCAGTTAACTTTTGTTAACTTCATATCTTTATTTTATTTCTGACAAAACATATCCTTAACCTATAATTATTTATGCATATGCTTACTTTTGTTAAATATTAACAATGCATAGTTAGTGTTGCGTGAGGCGTTGGTGGTAGAATATGAAAAATTATCTGTTTATCAAACCACACCATCCGACTGGATTTCTATGAACCACAATTTCCGTATTGCGCCCAGTATCTTATCCGCCGATTTTGCCCGTTTGGGTGAAGAAGTAACGAAAGTTATCGAAGCGGGAGCCGATTTGATTCATTTCGACGTGATGGACAATCATTATGTGCCGAATCTGACTTTCGGCCCTATGGTCTGCGCAGCGTTGAAGCCTTATGCCACCGTGCCGATTGATGTGCATCTGATGGTCGAACCCGTTGACGATCTGATTCAGGCATTTGCCAAAGCAGGGGCGTCGATTATCACGTTTCATCCCGAAGCCAGCCGCCATATCGACCGCAGCCTCAGCCTGATTAAAGATGCGGGCTGTCAGGCAGGATTGGTGTTGAATCCGGCCACTCCCGCCTACGTTTTGGAAAACGTATTGGACAGGTTAGACATGGTATTGTTGATGTCGGTCAACCCCGGTTTCGGCGGACAAAGCTTCATCCCGCATACCCTTGAAAAAATCCGTCAGGTGCGGGCGATGTTGGATCGGTACGAAGCGCAAAGCGGGCGGCATATCGCTATCGAAGTGGACGGCGGCATCAAAACCGACAATATCGCCGCCGTCGCGGCAGCGGGTGCCGATACTTTTGTGGCAGGTTCCGCCATCTTTGGCAAGCCGGACTATAAGGCGGTGATTGATGCCATGAGGAAAGAATTGGCTTCTGTGGCCTAATGTGCTGAACTGCTTGGCAAATCGTTTCCCAATTTTTATAGTGGATTAAATTTAAACCAGTACGGCGTTGCCTCGCCTTGCCGTACTAGCTGTACTGTCTGCGGCTTCGTCGCCTTGTCCTGATTTAAATTTAATCCACTATATATCATTCCGGGCTTGATTGCCTTGCTCTGCCTTGAAGCCTATCCGCCCCAACTACGCTGATAACAAAAGGTCGTCTGAAAACCAAAAATCCGGTTTCAGACGACCTTTCTTCATTTCAATACGCTTATTTTTCCATTTTCAAGCCGAAGTGCAGGTAGGCGCGTTCGGTGGCCATTCTGCCGCGGGGGGTACGTTGCAGGAAGCCTTGTTGGATGAGGTAGGGTTCGATAACGTCTTCGATGGTGTCTGTGGATTCACCGATGGCGGCGGCAACGTTATCGAGGCCGACGGGACCGCCGCTGAATTTGTGTAGGATGGCTTCGAGGAATTTTCTGTCCATAACGTCCAAACCTTGCGCGTCCACATCCAGCATACTTAAAGCGGCATCGGCGATGGCGGCATCGATGACGCCGTTGTTTTTCACATCGGCAAAATCGCGTACGCGGCGCAGCAGGCGGTTGGCGATGCGGGGCGTGCCGCGGCTGCGCTTGGCGACTTCCATTGCACCTTCTTCGCCCATGTCGAGTTGCAGTAATTGCGCGGAACGGCTGACGATGGTGGCAAGGTCTTGATTTTGATAAAACTCCAAGCGGGCAACGATACCGAAGCGGTCGCGCAGAGGGTTGGTCAGCATACCTGCGCGGGTGGTTGCGCCGACGAGGGTGAAGGGCGGCAGGTCGATTTTGACGGAACGGGCGGCAGGGCCTTCGCCTATCATGATGTCGAGTTGGTAGTCTTCGAGCGCGGGGTAGAGGATTTCTTCGACGACGGGGCTGAGGCGGTGGATTTCGTCGATGAACAATACGTCGTGCGGCTCGAGGTTGGTCAGAAGGGCGGCAAGGTCGCCGGCGCGTTCGAGGACGGGGCCGCTGGTTTGGCGCAGGTTGACGCCCAGCTCTTTGGCGATGATGTGCGCCAGCGTGGTTTTGCCCAGTCCGGGCGGGCCGAAGAGCAGGGTGTGGTCTAGGGCTTCGCCGCGTTTTTTGGCGGCTTGGATAAAGATGGCGAGCTGTTCTTTGGCTTTGTCTTGCCCGATATAGTCGTCCAGCGTTTTAGGGCGCAGGGCGCGCTCGAGCAACTCTTCCTGCGAGGAGATGCTTTGGGCGGTGATGATGCGCTGGGGCTGGGCGGCGGTCAGGTTGTCGGTTTGCAGCATGGGTTTTCCGGTGGGTTCGGGGTCGTCTGAAAAGCGGTTTGCCGTTTTCAGACGACCTTTTTGAAAGGGATTCAGCCGCGTGTTTCGCGCCAAACGAGGTAATCGCGCAGGGGCGGCATGGGCGGGTTGATGCAGTGGGGGCAGATGCCTGTGGTGTCTTCGTCGTCACTGTCGATGTGGTAGGCGTTGGGATCGAAGCGCACCTGCTGCATCACTGCCTGCGCCAATGCCTGCGCCTGAACGACGTCGAAAGTGAATTTTTCGAGGATTTCGTTCAGCAGGCGGATTTCGCCTTGGCTGAATTCTACGCTGTGTTTGAGGATAAGGCGTTGGTAATCTTCGTTGTTGATTTTGGGCAATAAATCGGTTTGTAGGGTCATGGTTTTTATATTTGTAACGAAATGGCTGAGAGGCAGATTATAGCGGATATGGCGGCGGCTGTTTTAAAGGTCGTCTGAAAGTTGACGGGCTTTAGCGGATGCCGGGATAAATCTGTTCAATTCAGTATTGATTATCTGAGCATCACGGCTGTCAAAAAAATCGCCGATAAGTATGGTTTTTTCCTGATAATCGAAAGACCATGCGCCTTGTTTACATTTTTGGATACGTAAGATATTGGGGATATCGTTTTTTGGTTGTTTTATACCATTTTGGTAGTAGTTTTTGTTTGGGTACTCAGCTTCCCTTCCTCTTGCAACAGGAGCTTTGGGAATATTGTCACGAAACTGCCATTCGGAAATTTCTGATAGCGGAAAACTACGCCAACGTCCAATGGAGAACAAGGTGTATCCATGAGACAAAGTATGGTTACGGATCTTGATGTTTTCACGTACGAAAAGTTGCCAGAGAAGGCTGTAAACCAGTGAGCCGACTAGGTAGAAAGTAAAAAGTATATGGATAAGAATTATTATTGGATCAGTGAAATAATGCTCTTCAAGGTAAAACGGCGCGATGCATGTAATAGCAAAGGAAAATATAAGAAATAGAGCGGTAAAACCGATTTCCTGCAAGTCATGTATAACACGCGCAGACACAGTAATGCCATCAGGTGCGCGTTCGATTTTATAACGTGAAGATGTCATTTAGAGCTTCCTATTTTTCTGTCTTATACGCTTTTTGCAAAGGAGCAATTTTTGCCAACCGCGCCCGGTCGATTTCTTCGGCGATAAGGTGCGCTTTTTCCTGCGCGCGGCATTCGGCGGCGATTTTGCCCGAATCCACTTGGTTGGCGGCTTCGAGCAGGGCGAGCCAGTGCGCGCGTTGCGGGTAGGGGGCGTTTTCGCGGTTCAGACGACCTTGTTTGTCGGCAATGCAGACGTTCAGGGCGGCAGCGAAGCGTTCGGGTCGTCTGAAAGCGTCGGTTTTTTTCAAAACGGTTAAGATGGTTTTGTTTTTGAGCTGCCCGACTTGGTGGAACATAATGTGCCAGCGGCAGACAAGTTCGGCAAGCTCGGCGCAGTGTCTCGGCGCGCGCAGCTTCTGATTGACTTCGCGCACGGGTTCGACGCCGTTGAGGTCGTGTCCGTGGTGTTTGGGCAGGATGTCGGGCGGGGTTTTGGCTTTGCCCAAATCGTGCAGCAGGGCGGCGTAGCGTTCGGGCAGGCTCAGCCCCATATCGGCGGCGCGTTGCAGTACCATCAGCGTATGGATGCCGCTGTCGATTTCGGGATGATAGTCGGCGCGTTGCGGCACGCCGAAGAGGGCATCGACCTCAGGCAGCAAGACTTCGAGCGCGCCGCATTCGCGCAATACTTCAATCATCCTGCGGGGATTTTTTTCCATCAAACCTTTCGCCAACTCCTGCCAGACGCGTTCGGCAACCAAAGCGTCCGCTTCGCCGTTTTCCACCATCTGCCGCATCAGCTTCATGGTTTCTTCGGCGATTTCAAAACCGTAGCGAGCGGCAAAGCGGGCGGTACGCAGGATGCGGACGGGGTCTTCGGCAAAGGCGGGCGAGACGTGGCGCAAAATGCCCGCCGCCAAATCCTGTTGTCCGCCGAAGGGGTCGATGATGAGGTCGTCTGAATCCTGCGCCATCGCGTTGATGGTCAGGTCGCGGCGCATCAAGTCTTGCTCCAGCGTAACGTCTTTGTCGGCGTGGAAACTGAAACCGGCATAGCCCTTGGCGGTTTTACGTTCGGTACGGGCGAGGGCGTATTCTTCGTGGGTTTTGGGATGGAGGAATACGGGAAAATCTTTGCCGACCGGCTGGAAGCCTTGCGCCAGCATGGTTTGCGCGTCAGCGCCGACGACCACCCAATCGCGGTCTTTGACGGGCAAACCTAAAAGATAATCGCGGACGGCGCCGCCGACGAGGTAGGTTTTGATGGTGTGTGTTTTCTGAGTCATTGAATTGGTCTTTGGTAACAATCAGAATGTATAGTGGATTAACTTTAAACCAGTACGGCGTTGCCTCGCCTTAGCTCAAAGAGAACGATTCTCTAAGGTGCTGAAGCACCAAGTGAATCGGTTCCGTACTATCTGTACTGTCTGCGGCTTCGTCGCCTTGTCCTGATTTAAATTTAATCCACTATATTGAAGCTTGGTCAGATGGGCATCCTGTCTGCCATCATGTGAATAAAGGTCGTCTGAAAAACGGTTTGGCGAAATCCGCTGTTTATGGTAGCGAAACGCGTTGCACTCGTTTTCAGACGACCTTGTGGCAAAACGTAAGGTTTATTTTGCCGCTTTGTTGCTGTCGATAATCTTCAGTCCGGCTGAAACCAGGCTGCCGATGTCGGCGACGTTGGCAGGCATAATCAGCGTGTTGCTTTCTTTTGCCAAATTGCTGAAGGCGGCGACATATTGCTCAGCAACTTTCAGGTTGACGGCTTCGGAACCGCCCTCTGAGCGGACTGCCTCGGCGATTTTGCGGATGGCGTCGGCGTTGGCTTCGGCAACCAGACGCAGGGCTTCGGCTTCACCTTGTGCGCGGTTGATGCGGGCGATTTTTTCACCGTTTGACGCGTTGATGGCGGCTTGCGCTTCACCTTCGGACTGTTGGATTTCCGCTTCGCGCTGACCGCTGGCAAGGTTGATTTGCTCGATTTTGCGGCCTTCGGATTCGGCGATGCGGGCGCGTTTTTCACGTTCGGCGGTAATTTGCGCCTGCATAGAACGCAGGATTTCTTGCGGCGGAACCAAGTCTTTGATTTCGTAACGCAATACTTTCACGCCCCATGCGCCTGCCGCTTCATCGAGCGCGGAAACGACGATGCTGTTGATTTCGTCGCGTTCTTCAAACGTTTTGTCCAACTCCATGCGGCCGATAACCGAACGCAGCGTGGTTTGGGCAAGTTGGGTAATCGCCATGATATAGTTGCTGGAGCCGTAAGAAGCGAGTTTCGGATCGGTTACTTGGAAGTAGATGATGCCGTCAACGGTAAGCTGGGTGTTGTCGCGGGTGATGCAGACTTGGCTGGGAACGTCCAAAGGCACTTCTTTGAGCGAGTGGCGGTAGGCGACGCGGTCAACGAAAGGAATCAGAATGTTCAGACCGGCGGTCAGCGCGTTGTGAAATCTGCCGAGGCGTTCGACGACGTAAACTTCCTGTTGCGGCACGACGATAAAGGCTTTGAAGCCGAAAATTACGACGACAAGCAACAGGATGACGGGAAAGCTGTATAAAAATTCCATTGTTTTTTCCTTATGCGGTGAGAGCAAAGATTAATATTAATAGATGAATATTTTCAGGAAGGGTAATCAATTCGCCCATGATGCTCCTTTCGATTTTATCAATCAATTTAAACGAATGAGTAAAACATTACCGTTTTTACCGGTAATCACGGCGGTAGAGGTCGTCTGAACGGCATCGGCATTTTCAGCCTGCGCCTGCCAGTACGTTCCCCGATACGAAACTTCATAACAATCGCCGTGAAGGCGGCGGAGGATTTGAACGGTCTGTCCGATGTCCAAATCATCGTTCAATTCTTGGCGGGGCGCAGTTTTTTTGAATTTACTGTGTACCACCCAGATACCGACGGCGGATAAAACGGCTGCCGCAGCAACGGCAATCGAATTATTACCGGTCAGCCAATACACCAATCCCGCGCCGAACAAAGCCGCGCTGACAACCAAGAGATATACAGTACCGACAAACAGCTCGACAATCAGGACGGCGGCGGCAACGATAAACCAAGTAGTCATATAGATTCCTTAAGATTCGGGTGGGACAGACTCAATCATAACGGTACAAAGGCTGACTGACAATTCAATCATGACAATATTTTATTTGATACGTCAGGAGGAAATGGAAGGTCGGCAGAAAAGGCGTCATCTCCATTTTGCTGCGTTATAATCATTTTTCACGATCATGAAGGCATCAATATGCAAACTTGGCACGAAGCAATCGGCTCGGAAAAGTCCGAATCCTATTTCCAACACATCATCGAAACCGTCAAGAAAGAGCGCGGCATGGGGCGGATTATCTATCCGCCTGCCGAAGACGTGTTCAACGCCTTTAAAGCAACCGAATTCGGTAACGTCAAAGTCGTGATTTTGGGGCAAGACCCGTATCACGGTGCAGGACAGGCGCACGGGCTGGCGTTTTCCGTCCGCGAAGGCGTCGCCGTCCCTCCCTCGTTGGCCAATATTTACAAAGAGCTGGCGGACGACATCGAAGGCTTCCGTATCCCGCAACACGGCTATCTGCAACATTGGGCGGAGCAGGGCGTTTTACTGCTCAATACCGTACTGACCGTCCGCGCGGGACAGGCGCATTCCCATGCCACATTGGGTTGGGAGCGCTTTACTGACGAAGTGGTCAACCAAATCAACCAAAACCGCGAACACGTCGTCTTCATGCTTTGGGGCAGCCACGCGCAGAAAAAAGGCGCGTTTATCGACCGCAGCCGCCATCTCGTCCTCAGCGCGCCGCACCCCTCGCCGCTGTCCGCCTATCGCGGTTTCTTCGGCTGCAAACACTTTTCCCGAGCCAATGCTTATTTGCAGGAAAAAGGCATAACGCCGATAGACTGGCAGGTATAAAAACAGGTCGTCTGAAAACGGCAGCCATAGCAAACCGGACAATCCACCCACCGTCTGAACAAGCCTTCCTTTTTCAGACGACCCCTTCCCCAACCCATAGGAGAACACTATGCAGGTAACGACTTCAGCCATTGTCAACGGCGAATTTGAAGACAAATACGGCAAACGCGGCAGTCAGTTTAGTCCGAACAATATGCCGACTTATTCCATTCCCTTTGAAATCAGCGGCGCGCCCGAAGGCACGAAATCCTTTGCCGTCGTTTTGGAAGACAAAGACGCCATTACCGCCAGCGGATTTGTGTGGACACACTGGCTGATTGCCGACCTCAAACGCACCTCCGTCGCCGAAAACGAAAGTCTGACCGCCACCGACTACACGCAAGGCGCAAACAGTTGGGCGAGCCTGTTGGGCAAGTTGGACATCGAAGAAGCCACAGGCTACGGCGGCATGTATCCGCCCAACTGCCGCCACCGCTACGAACTCATCGTTTACGCACTCGACACCGTATTAAACCTACCGCGCGGCTTCCGCTTCAACGACCTGCATTTCGCCATGCAGGGACATATCTTGGACAGCGCAAGCGTAATGGGAACGTATGATGTATAAAGCCTAAGCTGCTTGTTTGAAAAAAGGTCGTCTGAAAATTTTCAGACGACCTTTTGTTATCAATGATGGCCGCAACCGCCGCCATGACTTTCGCGCAATGCTTCGGCAGCCTGCTCGTCGGCATGGTAGCTTGAGCGGACCATGGCGCCGATGGCGGCGTTGGTGAAGCCCAGTTCGTATGCTTCTTTTTCGAAGATTTTGAACTGGTCGGGCGTGACATAGCGCAAGACGGGCAGGTGTCCGTCTGAAGGCTGGAGGTACTGACCGATGGTAATCATCTCGATATTGTGCGCCCGCATATCGCGCATGATTTCGCGCACGTCTTCGTCTGTCTCGCCCAAGCCGACCATGATGCCGGATTTGGTCGGGATGTGCGGCATCATTTCTTTGTAGCGGCGCAGCAGGTCGAGGGAATGCTGATAGTTGGCACCCGGACGGGCTTTTTTGTACAGGCTCGGATGGGTTTCCAAGTTGTGGTTCATCACGTCGGGCGGGGTTTCGGCAAGGATTTTCAGAGCGATGTCCAAGCGGCCGCGGAAGTCGGGAACGAGGATTTCGATTTTGGTATTCGGACTGGTTTCGCGGATGGCTTTGATGCAGTCGGCGAAATGCTGTGCGCCGCCGTCGCGCAGGTCGTCGCGGTCAACGGAAGTGATGACGACGTAACGCAGGTTCATGGCTTTGACGGATTCTGCGAGGTGTTTCGGTTCGTCGGGGTCAAGCATATTCGGGCGGCCGTGTCCCACGTCGCAGAACGGGCAACGTCGGGTACAAATGTCGCCCATAATCATGAAGGTCGCTGTGCCTTTGCTGAAACATTCGCCGATGTTCGGGCAGGAGGCTTCTTCGCAAACGGTGTGCATTTTTTGTTCGCGCAAAATGTCTTTGATTTCAAAGAATTTTCGTGACGGCAGCTTGGCGCGTATCCATTCGGGCTTTTTCAGTTTTTCCTGAAGGGGGACGACTTTGATGGGGATGCGGGCGGTTTTATCCGCGCCTTTGAGTTTGACGCCGCGTTTGGGATCGTCAACTTTGATTTCGCTCATTAATTGTTCGCTTTCGGTGTGAGTTGTGTCTCGAGGTGTGCGGTCAGTTTTTGTGCAACCTCATCCAAGGTGGGACAGGGTTGGATAAAATCCGCGATTTGTGTCATTTCCATGCCGGCATAGCCGCAGGGATTGATGTGGGTAAACGGGCTTAAGTCCATGTTTACGTTTAATGCCAGACCGTGATAAACGGAACCGTCTTTGATGCGCAAACCGAGTGAGGCGATTTTGCGCTCACCGACATAAACGCCGGGGCGTTTCGGGTCTGCCGCCGCTTCGATTCCGTATTCCGCCAACGTGGCGATGATGCTGTTTTCAAGCGCGGAGACGATGTTGCGGACGCTGGTTTTGCGGCGTTTGAAGTTGATCATGGTGTAGATGACCAACTGGCCGGGACCGTGATAAGTGATTTGTCCGCCCCGGTCGATTTGGACGACGGGTATGTCGTCGCGGATCAGGAGGTGTTCCGGTTTGCCTGCCAGCCCTTGTGTGAAGACGGGCGGATGCTCGACCACCCATAATTCGTCTTCGGTATGTTCGTCGCGGGCTGCGTTGAACGCTTTCATGGCTTCGAAAGTCGGTTGGTACTCGACCATGCCTTTCTGCACGATTTTCATATCAGTACACCACTTTCACCATTTCGTGATCGGTCAGGGCGCGGTAGATTTTGTCCAGTTGCTCTTTGCTTTCGACGTTTACTTTGACGGTTGCGCCGGTATAGTTGCCCTTGCTGCTCTGGCGGGTGGTGATGTGGTGGGGTTCGGTATCGGGCGCGTGCTGGCGGACGGTTTCCAAGATATTTTTTTCAAATTCGGGATGCGCGTTGCCCATGACTTTGATGGGGAATTGGCAGGGGAATTCGATGAGTGAGGTTTGGTCGGTCATGGCTGACTCCTGATGTGCTGTATGCCGAGAGGTCGTCTGAAAAGTTTCCAGCCTTTCAGACGACCTCGAACGGCGTGTATTTTATCGCAAAAAGTTGCCGATAAAAATAGAAGCGTACATCGGCTTTTTCAAGTCTTGAAATACGCTTTTCCATCCCAATTTAAGCCACATTCCGAATTTATTACCAAGTAGAGAACAATATGCCGACAAAAGAAAAGCATTTTGAGGAATACAGCGCACTGGCAACCCTGCCTTTACGCGATGTCGTCGTTTATCCGCATATGGTGCTGCCGCTGTTTGTAGGCCGCCCGAAATCCATTGCGGCATTGGAAGCGGCAATGGCGAATGACGATCCGGTGTTTTTGCTGGCGCAAATCGACCCGAACACCGAAGATCCGACTGCGTCCGATTTGCACCGTACGGGTACGGTCGCGCAGGTTTTGCAGGTGTTGAAGCTGCCTGACGGCACGGTAAAAGTGTTGGTCGAAGGTATCCGGCGCGGCAGGGTGTTGACCATTGAAGAGAGCGGCGGACTGTTCCTGTCACATGTCGAAGCTGTCGATGAGTATGCGGATGCGGACAATCCCGATATTGAAGCCATTCGCCGCACGCTGCTTACCCAGTTTGACCAATACGCCAAGTTAAATAAAAAAATCCCTGCCGAAATCATCAATACCATCAACGGTATCGATGATAACAGCCGTTTGGTGGACACGATTGCGGCGCATTTGCAGTTGAAACTGGAGCAGCGCCAACAGATTTTGGAAACCTTCGGCATTATCGGCCGTATGGAGTTTCTGCTTGCCCAGTTGGAATCCGAACTCGACATCATGCAGGTCGAAAAACGCATCCGCGGCCGTGTCAAACGCCAGATGGAAAAATCCCAGCGCGAGTATTATCTGAACGAGCAAGTGAAAGCGATTCAGAAAGAATTGGGTGAAGAAGACGAACGCGGCGAACTGGATGCTTTGGAAGCAAAAATCAAAGAAGCGGGCATGACCAAAGAAGCCGAAGAGAAATGCCTGTCTGAACTGAAAAAGCTCAAAATGATGCCGCCTATGTCTGCGGAATCTACCGTGGTACGCAACTACATCGATACTTTGCTTGAGCTGCCGTGGAAGAAAAAATCCCGCGTCAGCAAAGACATTGCCAAAGCCGATTTGGTGTTGAACGCCGACCACTATGGCTTGGAAAAAGTCAAAGAACGGATTTTGGAATACCTTGCCGTCCAAAAACGTATGGACAAGCTTAAAGGTCCGATTCTGTGTTTGGTCGGTCCTCCGGGGGTGGGTAAAACCTCTTTGGGCGAATCCATTGCCAAAGCAACAGGCCGTCAATATGTCCGCATGGCTTTGGGCGGCGTGCGCGATGAAAGCGAAATCCGCGGCCACCGCCGTACCTATATCGGCTCTATGCCCGGCAAAATCCTGCAAAACATGGCTAAGGCAGGCGTGAAGAATCCGCTGTTCCTGCTTGACGAAATCGACAAATTGGGCAGCGACTTCCGAGGCGATCCTGCCAGCGCGTTGCTTGAGGTGCTTGATCCTGAGCAAAACAACAAGTTTGCCGATCATTATGCGGAAGTGGATTATGACTTGAGCGATGTGATGTTTATCGCCACATCTAATAGCCTGAACATTCCGACTCCGTTGCTTGACCGCATGGAAATCATCCGTTTGTCCGGCTATACCGAAGACGAGAAAATCAATATCGCCATGCAGTATCTCGTGCCGAAGCAAATGAAACGCAACGGCGTGAAAGAAGGCGAATTGGTCGTCGAAGAAAGTGCGGTACGCGATATCATCCGTTATTACACCCGTGAAGCCGGTGTACGTTCGCTTGATCGCGAGATTGCCAAAATCTGCCGCAAGGTGGTGATGCAGATTACCTTGAACGAAGATAAGAAGAGGTCGTCTGAAACCAAGAAAACCAGCAAAGCCAAGCCTAAGGCGGTTAAAGTCAATGAGAAAAACCTGCATGACTACTTGGGCGTGCGCCGCTTCGATTACGGCGTTGCCGAAAGTGAAAACCGTATCGGACAGGTTACCGGTTTGGCGTGGACGGAAGTCGGCGGCGAATTGCTGACTGTCGAAGCCGTGGCGTTGCCGGGCAAGGGCGTGATTCAGTGTACCGGCCAGTTGGGCGACGTGATGAAGGAATCTGTGTCCGCGGCATGGTCTGTTGTCCGTTCCCGTGCAGAATCAGTGGGTTTGGCTCCTGATTTTTACGAGAAAAAAGACATCCATGTTCACGTTCCCGAAGGTGCGACGCCGAAAGACGGTCCGAGCGCAGGTATCGCCATGACTTTGGCGATGGTGTCTGCCTTTACCAAAATTCCGGTGCGCGCCGATGTGGCGATGACAGGCGAAATCACCCTGCGCGGCGAAGTCTTGCCAATCGGCGGTTTGAAGGAAAAACTGTTGGCTGCCTTGCGCGGCGGCATCAAACACGTCCTGATTCCGAAAGACAACGTCAAAGACTTGGAAGAAATCCCTGAAAACGTGAAAACCGGCCTGACCATCCATCCGGTCAAATGGATAGACGAAGTCCTTGCTTTGGGCTTGGAAAGCCAGCCGACACCTTGGGTTGCGCCTTTAAGTACCGAAGAGGCGCAGGTTGAAGCCACCAAGCCTAAGTCAAGGGCGAAAGCGACCAAACACTGATTTTGTAAAAAATGTGTTGCAAAAGATGCGGGTTTGCCTTGAAAGCCTGTAAAATAGGGCAATTCCGCATTTTTTGCTTGACACGGTATTTTCAGAATTGCTATAAAGCGCAAAGGTACTCAAAAGTACGAAGCCCCGAGTATTCGGGCATTTCATTATTTTCAACGATAGGAAGGGACTGATTGTGAATAAGTCTGAATTGATCGAAGCAATTGCTCAAGAAGCCGGCATTTCTAAAGCTGCCGCCCAAAAAGCTCTGGATGCCACTACCAATGCTGTAACCAACGCTCTGAAAAAAGGCGACACCGTAACTCTGGTCGGTTTCGGTACTTTCTACGTTGGCGAACGCGCAGAACGTCAAGGCCGCAACCCTAAAACCGGCGAGCCTCTGACCATCGCTGCTGCTAAAACTCCTAAATTCCGTGCCGGTAAAGCATTGAAAGATGCCCTGTAAGCATAGATAGGCATTAAGCCCGATAAAAATCGACTCCGATATAGGAGTCGATTTTTATTTTGTGCTGTTTTTGTACATTTAACATAGAAATAAATCTAGAAATAAATCGAATAAAATTTGTGAGCAATGCTGCCTTGTGCCGTTATGTTCATGGTTTTGAGATGTTCGGAAGAATTTTGCCGTCATGAATTAGGCGGAAAGCGAGACATTTCCAGAAATGTCTTTTGTTTGTTATACTTTCGGCGTTTAACTTTTGCAATTGTTTATAAGGAGCGCAAAATGGCAGATTTTAATAAAATCTTGACGCCGGGTGATGTCGATGGCGGCATTATTAATGTTGTGAACGAAATTCCTGCAGGCAGCAATCATAAAATCGAATGGAACCGCAAATTAGCGGCTTTCCAACTCGACCGTGTTGAACCTGCAATTTTTTCCAAACCTACAAACTACGGTTTTATCCCTCAGACTTTAGACGAAGATGGCGATGAATTGGATGTCTTGTTGGTGACAGAGCAGCCATTGGCTACCGGCATTTTTCTGGAAGCGCGCGTCATTGGCGTGATGAAATTTGTTGATGACGGCGAGGTTGACGATAAAATCGTTTGCGTTCCTGCCGACGACCGCAACAATGGCAATGCGTACAAAACATTGTCTGATTTGTCGCAACAATTAATCAAGCAAATCGAATTCCATTTTAACCACTACAAAGACTTGAAAAAAGCAGGTACGACCAAAGTCGAATCTTGGGGTGATGTTGAAGAAGCGAAACAAGTCATTAAAGAATCGATTGAGCGTTGGAATAAACAAGCTTAATTGAGATCAACAAGCAAAAGGTCGTCTGAAAATATTTTCAGACGACCTTTTTGTTTTTTATGACTATGGCGCGAGCTTGGCGTTTGCCTGTTTGGCAGGGGAATTTTTTGGTATGATTGCCCCTTATATTTTCTATTGATAGGTTTGCACTATGTCTGTCTATACAAGTGTTTCTGATGAGGAAATGCGGGCGTTTTTGACCCAATACGATTTGGGCGGTTTTGTATCGTTGCAGGGAATTGCGCAGGGGATTACAAACAGCAATTATTTTTTGACCACCACGACGGGGCGTTACGTTTTAACGGTATTCGAGGTATTGAAGCAAGAGGAGTTGCCGTTTTTTCTGGAATTGAGCCGGCATCTGAGTAGCAATGGCGTGGCTTGTCCTGCTCCGATTGTACGCAAGGATGGTAAGCTGGATTCTGTCTTGGTGGGCAAACCTGCCTGTCTGGTTACTTGCCTGAATGGCTCTGATACCGGCTGGGCAACGGAAATGCAATGTTTCAATACAGGGGCCATGTTGGCAAAAATGCATATTGCCGGACAGAGTTTTCCGCAAAAAATGGCTAATCCGCGTTACGACCGTTGGTGGCATGATGCTTGCAGTCAGCTTTTACCGGTATTGAGTGAAGATGACGCGGCTTTGCTGCAAAAGGAGATTTCTGATTTAGATGGTAATCCGGGTAATCATCTGCCTTCAGGTATTATCCATGCCGATTTGTTTAAGGATAATGTTTTATTGGATGGGGAGAAGGTGGCAGGCTTTATCGATTTTTACTATGCCTGCGACGGAAATTTTATGTATGACCTGGCCATTGCCGTCAATGACTGGGCAAGAACAGCGGAGAACAAGCTGGATAGTTCCTTGCAAGATGCTTTTATCAGGGGGTATGAAAGCATCAGGCCTTTGTCTGATGAAGAACGCGAATATTTCCCGATTGCCCAAAGAGCGGGCTGTATCCGGTTTTGGGTGTCGCGTCTTTTAGACTTTCACTTTCCGCAAACCGGTGAAATGACGTTTATTAAAGATCCCAATGCTTTTAGAGATTTGTTGCTGAGTTTGAATTGATGTATATGCAGGTAGTGAATTAATACTTGGTATTTGAAATGTAATGTATAGTGGATTAACTTTAAACCAGTACGGCGTTGCCTCGCCTTAGCTCAAAGAGAACGATTCTCTAAGGTGCTGAAGCACCAAGTGAATCGGTTCCGTACTATCTGTGCTGTCTACGGCTTCGTCGCCTTGTCCTGATTTAAATTTAATCCACTATATATTTGGTCTTAAAACTGCACCCGAAGTTGGATGGGATGTCCGACTTTTAGGGTGCAGTTTTATTTTTCAGACGACCTTTTTCAGTCTTTCTTCTTCAAGCGATGGCTGACGGTATTGAAAAAGCCGCGCAGGATGTCGATGTCTTCGGTTTGCGTGTTAGCGCGGCCGAACAGGCTTTGCATACGGCGCATCAGGCGTTCGCTGTTGCGGCGGTTGAAGAAGCCGATATCGTCCATGACGCTTTCCATGTGGGCGACCATGCCTTTGATTTGCTCGTGGGTGGCGGCGTGGTCTTCCTGTTGCAGGTGGGTCATGGGCATATCGGTCTGGCTGAAGATTTCGTAACACACGACCTGAACGGCTTGGGCGAGGTTGAGCGAGAAATAGTCGGGGTTGCCGTTGATGGTCATCAGACGGTTGCATGCCTGCACTTCTTCGATGCTCAAGCCGAAGGTTTCGTTGCCGAAGACGAGGGCAACTTGTTCTCCGCGTTGTGCCGCCTGCAATAATTCGGGAACCAGTTCGCGCGGGGTTTGCAGCGGTGCAGTGATTTCGCGACGGCGGCTGGTAAGGGCGCAGGCAAGCGTGGTGTCGGCGAGGGCTTCGTCGAGTGTGGCGGCAATTACGGCGTTGTGCAATACGTCTGCCGCGCCGGAAGCGAGGATGAAACTTTCCTCCGGCAGTTGGAAATCTTGCGGGTTTTCGGGGTTGAAAACGGGCGGTTGCCCGGTCATCGGCGTGGACATCAAATTCGGGGCGACGATGGTGAGTTTGTGCAGCCCCATGGTCTTCATGGCGCGGGCGGCAGAGCCGATATTAGCAGGATGGCTGGTGCGGGTGAGGATGATGCGGATGTTGCCGAGATAGTCGGGCAATTCGGGCTTGGCTGAAGTCATGTTTTGTTTTCGGTTTGTTCGGGAATCGGGTATAATACGCCATCTTTTTGTTTTCAGACGACCTTTCGCCTTTAGAGGTCGTCTGAAATGTTCTTTAACAACGTCGGAAACGTACAAACGTTGCGTCCGGTGCAGATGCGCCGGACGGTATTTTACCTGATTTAGAAAGAAAACCCATGAATCCGTTTTTAAATACCGCTTTCAAAGCCGCCCGTAAAGCCGGGCAGATGATGATCCGCGCAAGCGGCAATCTGGATGCCGTCAAAGTTGACAGCAAGGCATTCAACGATTTCGTTTCCGACGTTGACCGCAATTCTGAAATGATTTTGGTGGAAGCGCTCAAAGAGGCCTATCCGCATCACAAAATCACTTGCGAAGAAGGCGGTTCTCACGGCAAAGCCTCCGCGGAATACGAATGGATTATCGATCCGCTCGACGGTACGACCAACTTCTTACACGGCCATCCCCAATATGCGATTTCTATGGCGCTGCTGCACAAAGGCGTGTTGCAGGAAGCTTTGGTGTACGCACCTGAACGCAACGATGTTTACATGGCTTCACGCGGCAAAGGCGCGTTGCTCAACGACCGCCGTATCCGCGTTTCTTCCCGCATTGAGTTGAACCGCTGCTTGATCGGTACAGGCTTCCCTGTTGTCGATCAAAGCATGATGGACAAGTATCTGGCTATTTTGAAAGACTTTTTGGCAAAAACGGCCGGAGGCCGCAGAGAAGGCGCGGCTTCGTTGGATTTGTGCGCCGTAGCGGCCGGCCGTTTGGACGGTTTCTTCGAGTTCAACCTCAAGCCTTGGGATATTGCTGCAGGCGCGCTGATTGTGCAGGAAGCCGGCGGTATCGTTACCGATATGTCCGGCAATGAAGGCTGGCTGGAAAGCGGCGATATTGTGGCAGCCAATCCGAAAGTGCTGGCGCAAATGTTGCAAATCATTGGCGGACATCTGTAAACAGGAGGTCGTTTTCAGACGACCTTTTGCTCGTTTTTAATACGGTGTCGTGATTTAGCAATAGTAGGAATATCATCCATGTTACTTTCAGGAGCAGATAACTACCTTTTATCGCAATCTGAAAACAGGGATTCCGATTAATGATAATATGCTCAAAGAATTGATTTGCAACAGGCCACCCCTCTGCCAATCTGATAAATGACGAACCGTATTGTTGTGAATAATATGAAGAAAAAAACTTTTTTGAATCGTCCTAAAACATCCGTTTTCCGCACCGGGCAAATTGCTGCCGCGGTGTGCGCGGCAGCATGCGCGGCAACGGCGCAAGCCTACCCTTTGCAGGCTATTTTAAGGGATGCCATGGTGTCTGACCCGATTGTGAAGGAAGCGAAAGCAACCGAAGATTCGGCCAAAAGTACGACGAAGGCTACCCATGCGCGCCATTATCCCGTGTTGACGCTGACAGGTACCAAAGTTTTGGCGCAGAAAAACAAATATTCCAGCAACGATATGAATGACGGTGTCGGCATACGCGGAACTTTGAATGTATATTCATGGGGCGCCATCAATGCGGCGGTACGGCGCGATAAAAACAGAGAGCAATACTACCATCATCGTTATTTCGAAAATCAGGAACGTCTGGGCAGCGACATCGGCAAACTCTATTTGACCGCATTGCGCGCGAAAGAAATCTTGCGCATCAACCGTCAGAGCTTGGTCCGACACAATAATCTCCTGAAAGATTTGAATATTATTGTGAAATACGATAGCGGCCGCCGTTCCGAACTCATTGAAGCGCGTGCGCGCCTGTTGCAGGTCGAATCATCCATCGCGCAACAACAACGCACGATGGAATTGGCGTTGAGCCGCTTGTCCCGCTACACCGGACGGCAGTTGACGGCAGAGGATTTGGAAGATCCGTTTGCCAACGACAGCGCGGAATCATTGGTTCGCCGTTTCAAAACCGCCGATAACAATACCAATCCTTCCTATCGGGCGCAGGTGGCAGAGCGCGACAGCGTGAAGGCAGATTTGGACGTTTCCAAAGCAGAACGCCTACCTGCCGTGAATCTGGAAGGTAATGCGAACCGCGACAACAGACAGCTTTATTTAAATGTGGCATGGAATGTCTTAGACGTTGCCGCGCGGCATAATGTACAGAAAAATGCCGATGCACTGATTGCCGCCGAATCGAAATCCGAGCAGATTATGCGCGATATTACCGAAAAAACCCAAACCGCCGAAATCGACATGCGCGAGAGCGAACGCCGTGCCGATATTGCCGCACAACATATTGCCGCTCAAAAAGACGTGGTTAAAACTTACGAGCTGCAATTTAAAATCGCCCGCCGCACGCTGACCGACGTTTTAGGCGCATACAATGAATTGTCCAGCATCGAGCAGGAAAACATTTCGGCGCGCAACGACTTCCGCGATGCCGCATTGGATTATCTGGCTGCGCAGGCGCAAATGGCGAATTGGGCAGGCTTGAAGCAATAACATAAAATCTTAACATCATTACTCATTACGCGAATTATCATGAAAGCAATCATCGAACATATTGTGTTGGTTACCCGTCTCTTAGGGGCGCCTGTGTCAGAAGCCGCGCTGACGGCAGAGGTGGTGCGGGATAAAAAACTCAATGTCAACTATCATTCCCTCGTCGAAGTCTTACGCAGCCACGGCTTTGAAAACACATTGTCCAAGCGCAATCTGGAAGACATTCCATCGCTTGCCGTTCCTGTGATGATCATTCTTCACAACGAAGAGGCAGCCGTCATTACCAATATCGAAGGTTCGGGTCGGAACAGGAAATATCATATCCGTCAGGTAGATGGCTTGGAGCAGCAGCTTGATCATGACCAGCTTTCCGGTCTGTATCTGGGTTACTGCTGGTTTATCAAGCCCAAAATGGCGGCGGATACGCGTTCCGAACTGCCTGAATACCACCTCCCCAAGGCATGGTTTTGGAAAGTCATTTGGCGTTTCCGCAGCTATTACTATCAAGTGATTTTGGCGACTGTCATCATCAACTTCCTCGCCTTGGTCAGCTCGTTGTATGTCATGAACGTGTACGACCGCGTCATTCCCAACCAAGCCTATGAAACCCTGTGGGTTTTGAGTATTGGCGTTGTCCTCGCCATTTTGTTCGAATTTGCCGCCAAGATGATACGCGGCCATTTGACCGACATCGCCGGTAAAAAGGCCGACCTGATTATCAGCTCTGCCTTGTTCCGCCGCGTGATGGCATTGCGTCTCGCCGACCGTCCCGCTTCGTCCGGTTCATACGCCAACAACCTGCGCGAATTTGAATCCGTACGCGAATTCATGACCAGCGCGAGCCTGTTGACTTTGGTGGACTTGCCGTTCCTGTTGCTGTTTATCTTTGTTATTTCGATAGTCGGCGGCAAACTGGCATTGGTTCCTTTGGCGATTATTCCGATTGTCGTCATTGTCGGCTTCATCGTCCAACGCCCATTGTCGCGCCACATTAACGAATCCATGAAAGAAAGCTCGCAACGTTCAGGCCTTGCCGTAGAAGCGATCGAAGGCATCGAAACCCTGAAAACCAACAATGCGACTTCATGGGCGCAACAACGCTGGGACGAATATACCGCCAAAACCTCCGCCTCATCCATCAAAGTTAAAGATACCAGCAACTTCATGGTCAACTTCGCCGTTGCCATGCAGCAGCTCAATACTGTCTTTTTGGTCGTTGTCGGTACCTATCTGATTCATGCCGACAACCATGCGGAACGGATTACCATGGGTGCGCTGATTGCCTCCGTCATCCTGTCCGGCCGCGCATTGGCGCCGTTGGCTCAAGTTGCCGGCCTTGCTACCCGCTTCCAACAAGCGAAGCTGGCGTTAAGAGGCGTGAACGACATTGTTTCTCGTCCGATCGAACGCAGCCCCGAACGCAAATACATTACCTTGGATAACGTTCAAGGCAATATCGCCTTTGAAAACGTAACGTTCAAATACAAAAACGAAAGCAACAACGCAGTTGACGAGTTGCGTATCAACATCCGACCCGGTGAAAAAGTCGGTATCCTCGGACGTATCGGCAGCGGTAAAAGTACCATGCTGAAGCTGGCGAGCGGTCTGTACGACACCGAAAAAGGCAACGTAACCCTCGACGGCGTCGATATGCGCCAACTTGATCCGAATTTCCTGCGTAACCAAGTCCTCCTGTTCAGCCAATCTCCACGCCTTTTCTTGGGTACATTGCGCGAAAACATGGACTTGGCGCGTACCGACAGCTATTCGACCGACCAAGACCTGCTGACCGCACTCAAACGTTTCGGTTTGGACCAAATCATCCGCAACCACCCGAGAGGCTTGGATATGCCTTTGGGTGAAGACGGTTTGGGCCTGTCCGGCGGTCAAAAACAAATCATCGCCCTCGCACGCATGACACTGCGCGACCCCAAAGTTGTCCTTTTGGACGAGCCGACAACCAGCCTCGACCAAGGTACCGAACGCATGGCATTGAACGCGATTGCCCACTGGGGACGCAACCGCACCATGCTCTTGGTCACCCATCGTCCGCAAGTGCTGCAAATCGTTAACCGCATCATCGTAATGGAAAACGGCAAAGTCGTTATGGACGGCCCGCGCGATTTAGTGTTGCAAAAACTGATGCAAAACGAGCAAAACAAAGTCAAAGCAGCACAACAAGCGCAGGAAAACCAACGTCCCGGCGAAGCGGCGCAAGCATGACGAAAAGGGAAAAGGTCGTCTGAAAACACAAACGGAAAGCGTTTCAGACGACCTCTTTGAAAACAACAAACAGATACCGAAGATTCATCATTATGAGCGAAAACAACGTTAAATCCAAAGACCTGCATCTCATTAACGATTTGAATGCAGCCTTGCAAAAAGAAAAACACAGCGGCCAATTTTGGGTCATCATCCTGTTTTTCCTGCTGCTCGTCGTCTTTGTCGTATGGGCATACAACAGCACCGTCGAAGAAGTAACCCGCGGCAACGGCAACGTTATCCCCAGCAGCCGCGAACAAGTCATCCAAAGCCTGGACGCCGGTGTCATTACCCAAATGATGGTTAAAGAAGGCGATTTGGTCGAAAAAGACCAAATCCTGCTGAAGCTCGACGATACGCGCAGCCTTGCTGTATTGCGCGAGAGCGAAGCCAAAGTCCAAAACCTCGAGGCCACCATCGCCCGCCTGAAAGCCGAAGCTTACGGCGGCAAACTCACGTTCCCCAACAGCGTCAGCCCCGAACTCCGCCGCCGCGAAACCGCCGCATATAACGCCCGCCGCCAAGCCATGACCGATGCCGTACAAAGTCTGGTACAAAGCAAAGCGGCGCTTGACCGCGAAATCGCCATTACTGCGCCTATGGTTGCACAAGGTGTTATGTCCGAAGTCGAACTCCTCAAAATGCGCCGCGAATCCAGCGATCTGACCCTGCAAATTGCCGAACGCCGCAACCGTTACAGGACAGATGCCAACAACGAACTCGTGCAATCCGAATCCGAGCTGGCGCAATCCAAAGAAAACATGGCAATGCGCGCCGACCCGGTTGACCGCTCCCAAATCCGCTCCCCCATGCGCGGCATCGTCAAAAACATCAAAATCAATACCATCGGCGGCGTAGTCAACCCGGGCGAAGAAATCATGCAAATCGTTCCCGTTGATGACAAACTCCTTGTCGAAGCCTATATCCGTCCGCAAGACATCGCCTTCGTCCGCGCAGGACAGCCCGCACTGGTCAAAGTCAGCGCATATGACTACTCCATCTACGGCGGATTGGAAGGCAAAGTTACCCTTGTCGGCGCAGATACCGTCAGCAACTCCATGCAAAGCCGTGCCAACGATCTGAAGCTCGACCCCAACCAAGTTTACTACCGAGTCATCGTCCAAACTGAGAACAACGCCCTGAAAGACAAAAATGGTAAAGACATGCCGATTATTCCGGGCATGGTTGCCACAGTGGACATTAAAACCGGAGAAAAAACCATCTTCCAATACCTGATCAAACCGATTACCCGTATGAAACAGGCATTGAGCGAGCGTTAATTTTCCGAATCAAACTTGCGTAACAGTCAAAAGGTCGTCTGAAAAACCGGGCTGCGTCCAAATCTTGGACGTTCATAAAACCCTATTTAGGCGTTCTATATAAGCTGGGTTCTGTATACGACAGGGCCCAGCTTTTTTCACTTTCAAACTGTAACGCTCCCAGATGCAGTAATCCATACAATTATATTCGTCCACCGTCAATTCTCCTGAACGGTAGGAGCATTTCGTTTAATACCGCAAAGAAGCCCTCCATCTGCGTTGCCTTATGCGACTGTATAAATAATGGGATGTGGTTTGTTATTTGAAGCGTAACTTTGGTCATAAAAACTGCACCCGTATGTTTGGATGGAATATCCAACTTTTGGGTGCAGTTTGGTTTTTTCAGACGACCTTTATCCGTTTTAGCGACGGAATTTGCTGTGGTCGAAATCATCAAATGCTTCATAAGCCGCTTGGCATTGGATGCGTTGTTCTTTATAGGGCAGTTGGCGGAAGGCTTTCCGGGCTTTGACGTTTTCTTTCAGCTCGGCTTTGTTGCTTTTGGATTTGTACCATGCAGCGCGACGGTCAAGATATTTTTTGCAGGCAGGATGCAGCTTGCTTTGTTTGGCTTTGGTTTGAGTGTGGTGGGGCTTATGGTGTTTGTGGACGGCTGCATCGGCAGGTTGGGTTGCAAAACCCAGTATCAGTGCTGCAGACAGGGCGGGAATAAGGCTTTTTCTCAGTAACATGGCGGACTCCTGTTTATTTAAAGGGTGCATTTCATTATATTCATGGCTTTTGTAAAAAGGAAATTTGGCAGGATGGGTCGTCTGAAAAAGCAAGCGGGGTATTTAAAGCATTTTGACGAAACCCATCTTCCATTACATATTATCAAACAGAGAAAATAATAAACTACATGAATTATCACGTTTCAGACGACCTTATGTTGCGTATGTCATCCATTGTCATGCTGTTTATTTTCAAAATTTAACACAAATCCGAATTTGCCTTATTTCATAAGCGCATAGCCGAATGAGGGTTTTGATGCAAAAAAACACATCTTTGCGGTAAGGCTTGAATCATAGGGAAAGAGGTCGTCTGAAAGAAAATTGGGAAAAGCCCGATTTCAAAACAGCGGCCTTGTCAAGACTGGATAAGCGACGAAAAATACACTATATTGTGCCACTCGATATTAATACATACTGTATCTTGTGTTTCAGGATGGAGAAAGCTCACGATGAATGCACCGACTGATTTGAAAGTAACCAAGCGCGACGGACGTTTGGAAAATCTCGACTTAGACAAAATCCACCGCGTCGTTACTTGGGCGGCGGAAGGCTTGAAAAACGTCTCCGTATCGCAGGTCGAGCTCAAATCACACATCCAGTTTTACAACGGCATCCGTACCGACGACATCCACGAAACCATCATCAAGGCGGCTGCCGACCTGATTTCGCAGGATACGCCCGATTATCAATATCTCGCCGCGCGTCTGGCGATTTTCCACCTGCGCAAAATTGCTTACGGCGAGTTCGAACCGCCGCATCTCTTTGACCATGTTAAAAAACTCACTGATGCGGGCAAATACGACCGCCACATCATCGAAGATTACAGCCGCGAAGAGTTTGACGAGCTGAACGCTTATATCGACCACAGCCGCGACATGACCTTCTCGTATGCCGCCGTGAAGCAACTCGAAGGCAAATATCTGGTGCAGAATCGCGTGACCCGCCAGATTTATGAAACGCCGCAGTTTTTATACATTTTGGTGGCGATGTGCCTCTTCAGTAAATATCCGAAAGAGACGCGTTTGGATTACGTCAAACGTTTTTACGATGCCGTTTCCACATTTAAAGTATCGCTACCAACCCCGATTATGAGCGGCGTGCGTACGCCTACGCGCCAGTTCTCAAGCTGCGTATTGATTGAATGCGACGACAGTCTGGATTCCATCAATGCTACCACCAGCGCGATTGTGAAATACGTTTCCCAACGTGCGGGTATCGGCATCAACGCCGGACGCATCCGTGGATTGGGTAGCGAAATCCGCGGCGGTGAAGCGCAACACACCGGCTGCATTCCGTTTTTCAAAATGTTCCAAGCGGCGGTTAAATCCTGCTCGCAAGGCGGCGTGCGGGGCGGCGCGGCAACTTTGTTCTACCCCTTGTGGCACATCGAAGCCGAAAGCCTGTTGGTGTTGAAAAACAATCGCGGCGTGGAAGACAACCGCATCCGCCAGCTTGATTACGGCGTGCAAATCAACCGCCTGCTGTACACCCGCCTAATTAAAGGCGGCAACATCACGCTGTTTTCACCCAACGAAGTCCCCGGCCTGTACGACGCGTTCTTTGCCGACCAAGACGAATTCGAGCGTCTCTACACAAAATACGAGCAAGACCCGAACATCCGCAAACGCACCTTGTCGGCTACCGATTTGTTCTCCACGCTGATGCAGGAACGCGCCGGAACGGGACGCATCTACATCCAAAACGTTGACCACTGCAACACGCACAGCCCGTTTGACCCGCGCGTCGCGCCCGTGCACCAGTCCAACCTGTGCATGGAAATCGCCCTGCCGACCAAACCGCTGGACAACATCAATGACCCGAACGGCGAAATTGCCCTGTGTACCCTGTCTGCCTTCAACTTGGGCGCATTAAACAGCTTAGACGAGCTGGAAGGGCTTGCTGATTTGACCGTGCGCGCTCTCGATGCCTTGCTGGATTATCAAGACTATCCGGTCGAAGCCGCCCGCACCGCGACCATGAACCGCCGCACGCTCGGCATCGGTGTCATCAACTACGCTTACTATCTGGCGAAAAACGGCGTCCGTTACAGCGACGATTCCGCACTCGGCCTGACCCACCGCACCTTTGAAGCCATGCAGTATTACCTGCTCAAAGCATCGGTAAACCTTGCCAAAGAATACGGCGCATGCCCGCTGTTCAACCAAACCGTTTATTCGCAAGGCAAACTGCCCATCGACACCTACAAAAAAGACTTGGATGCCGTATGCAGCGAACCGCTGTTGTGCGACTGGGAAAGTCTGCGCGCCGACATCGTCAAATATGGCCTGCGCAACTCCACCCTGACCGCACTCATGCCGTCTGAAACCAGCTCGCAAATCGCCAACGCCACCAACGGCATCGAGCCGCCGCGCGGATTGGTAACGGTCAAAGCATCGAAAGACGGCATCCTGAAACAAGTCGTGCCGGAATTTGAAACCTTGAAAGACGCCTACGAAACCCTGTGGCAGCTTCCGGGCAACGAAGGCTATCTGAAACTTGTCGGCGTGATGCAAAAATTCGTCGATCAGGCGATTTCTGCCAATACCGCCTACGACCCGGGCAAATTCGAAGGCAACAAAGTTTCCATGAAACAAATGCTTAAAGACTTGCTGACCGCCTACAAATACGGCGTCAAAACCCTGTACTACCACAACACCCGCGACGGCGCGGACGATACGCAGACCGATATTCAGGATGACGGCTGCGCGGGCGGGGCTTGTAAGATTTGATAAGGGCTTTGGTGAAGTAATTGAAAGCCTTTCCTAAATTTGATTATCAAGGTATTGAATATGATCTAACGCATTTAACTGCGTTTTCTTGTGACTATATTCAACCTGCTAAAAGTGATGGTACGGCGGAAAAACGATACCGCTGTATTATCGAGTTTAGTACACATTGTTTTACAAGAGGTGAAAATAAACGTAAGGGAGAAAAGTTATCAGATATTGAATCTGCATTGCATTATGTAACGGCTAAAGAAACACGAATTTTTTGTTTCGAACGTTATCAGGTTTCAAAAATGTTGCCGCAAATTATGCGTGAAATTAGTAGAAACAAATGTTATTTCACTTCGGCTGATGATAAGTTTCTGACCATATCAGTAACGGATAAAAACGGTAAAAAAGTAGATTATGAAATTTACTTTTCACTTCAAAGAGCCAAATCTCCAAAACATGATGTACATATTTACATTAATAGTGCATATATACGGGATGGGGATTACAAAGAAAATCACGGAACAAAAGTAAGGAGAAAACCGGTCGGTTTCTTTGTGTTATTACATAATACATTGGTCAATAAGAGAATCAAACGCCCAAAGTAAAACAACCCTCACTTAAAAGCAAGGGTTGTCAGTACAGGCTTCGCTTTATAACTGCTCTTGGGCTAGTAGCCTAAAAAGGCCGGACAAACGCTGAAATGGTTTCATGCCTGCTCATGCGTTTTGTTGAGGCAAATTGTACCACGATTGCAATAAGGCTCAAAATAAAAATTTTCAGACGACCTATCTGCTTCGCATAGCCTAGAAGTCGCCTATCCTACTTTTAGATTTAAATCAACCTGAGAAAACAGCCATGTCCTGCGAACACCTAGTCATGTCATACAGCACCTTTTCCAAAACCAAAAACGACGCGCTGAAAGAGCCGATGTTTTTTGGTCAGCCTGTTAATGTTGCCCGTTATGACCAGCAGAAATACGAAGTATTTGAAAAACTGATTGAAAAACAACTGTCTTTCTTCTGGCGGCCGGAAGAAATCGACGTGTCGCGCGACCGTATCGACTACGCCAACCTGCCCGAACACGAAAAACACATTTTCATCAGCAATCTGAAATACCAAACCTTGCTTGACTCCATCCAAGGCCGTAGCCCGAATGTTGCCTTACTACCTTTGGTGTCGATTCCCGAGTTGGAAACTTGGATTGAAACGTGGAGCTTCAGCGAAACCATCCACTCGCGCAGCTATACCCACATTATCCGCAATATCGTGAATGATCCCTCGGTCGTGTTCGACGACATCGTGCAGAACGAATACATCATCGCCCGCGCCGAAGACATCGCCTGCTATTACGATGATTTAATCGAATATACTCAGTATTACAACCTGTTGGGCGAAGGAACGCACAATGTCGGCGGCAAGCTCGTTACCGTGTCTTTGCGCGAGTTGAAGAAAAAGCTCTATCTCTGCCTGATGTGCGTCAACGTGTTGGAAGCCATCCGTTTCTACGTCTCATTTGCCTGCTCGTTCGCCTTTGCCGAGCGCGAGTTGATGGAAGGCAACGCCAAAATCATCAAGCTGATTGCCCGTGACGAAGCCCTGCACCTGACCAGTACACAGCATATGCTCAACCTGATGCGCGCCGGTTCAGACGACCCTGAAATGGCGGAAATCGCCGTCGAATTGCAGGACGAATGTTTCAAACTCTTCAAAAAAGCGGCGGAGCAGGAAAAAGAATGGGCGGCCTATCTGTTTAAAGACGGTTCGATGATTGGTCTGAATAAGGAAATTTTGGCGCAATATGTCGAATACATCACCAACCTGCGTATGCAGGCGGTCGGTCTGCCCGCCGGATTCGAAGGTGCCACCCAAAACCCGATTCCGTGGATTAACGCGTGGCTGTCGTCCGACAACGTGCAGGTCGCGCCGCAGGAAGTGGAAATTTCTTCTTACTTAATCGGTCAGATCGATTCGGAAGTCAGCGCGGACGATTTGGGCGATTTCGAACTGTAATCAAACTCGGCGGTTTTCCGCATTTCCATCATCAGAGGTCGTCTGAACAGGTGTAGAAACGAAATCAAAGATTTCGGTTACGCCGTGCAGACGGCCTTTCCCGCTTAAACAGATAACAATGGCACTCATCAGCACACACGACAAAACCTTCGAACTCCAAGAGGGCGAAACCTTATTGGAGGGCTTGGAGCGCACCGGCCACGAGGTCGAATACCAGTGCCGCAGCGGCTATTGCGGTTCCTGCCGCGTCAAAATATTGGACGGCAGGGTGTCCTACGACGATTTCCCGCTGGCGTTTGTTGCGCCCGGCGAGATTCTGCCGTGTTGCTGTCGGGTAAATGAGGACATTAAGGTCGATTGCCGCGGGCGGGTGAGCGAACCGGATTTGTTCGATGTCGGCTTGTTTGATGAGCGGGATTGAGTCGATTGAAACCCAGTTGTATTATTTTCAGTTCTTAGCTTTAATAATAGGCTCTTCAAATTTAGGTGTAATCGTATGAATGTCGCTAAGGGTTTATTGGTTTCAGTTTTATGTTTGAGCTCGGGTTTGCTTGCTGCTCAAAGTCATCATTCCCAATGGAAAAAAGTTTATGAAAGGGATTTGACGGATTTTGAATTGAGTCTGGAGGGAAGCGGGTTGATATTGTTTGCCCAACCGCAAGGACGTTGCAGGATGGATGTTGATTTTTATGGGGAAACGGGACTGGCTAAATACCGGTATGAATTTACCCGAGACCGTTTGACGGCAGGTTCGCATCAGGAATACCGCTATACCGCTGCATCCTTGTCGGAAGTAACCAAAGATAAAATAAAATTGGTGCGGAATGAGAAGCTGAATCCTGCTTCAGGCGCGGTAAAGAAAGAATTTCGGGATATTTATCAATACGTTCCTAATAAGGTTTTAAAAAAATATTGTTTTTGATATGGCATGGCAAATAAAGCAAGAGGTCGTCTGAAAACTTTTCAGACGACCTCTTGCTTTATTTACCCTATCGTTTAATGCAGATGCTCGTAAATGGTTTCCGCCAATGCCTTGCTGATGCCTTCGACTTGTTCCAAATCTTCTTTGCTGGCGGCAACGACGCCGCGCAGGCCACCGAAGCGGGTGAGCAGGGCCTGGCGGCGTTTGCTGCCTACGCCGGGAATGTCGCTGAGGGAAGAGGTAACGCGGGCTTTGTCGCGTTTTTTGCGGTGGCCGGTGATGGCGAAGCGGTGTGATTCGTCGCGCACGGTTTGCAGGAGGTGCAGGGCGGGGCTGTTGGGCGGCAGGCGGAAGGTTTCGCCGGTGAACGGGAGGATGAGTTCTTCCATGCCGGCTTTGCGTTCGGGGCCTTTGGCGATGCCGACCAAGGGGATGTGCAGCCCGAGTTCTTCCCATACGGATACGGCGACGCCGATTTGTCCTTTGCCGCCGTCAATCAATACGACATCGGGCCATTTGACGGCCTCGCCGTTGGCTTCGGCTTCCTGCATTTTGCCGTAGCGGCGGGTGAGGACTTCGCGTATGGCGGCGTAGTCGTCGCCGGGTTTGGCGGTGGTGATGTTGTAGCGGCGGTATTGCGAGGGTTGGATGTTTTGTTCGTCGTACACGACACAGGAGGCGATGGTGGCTTCGCCTTGGGTGTGGCTGATGTCGAAGCATTCGAGGCGGTTGAGGTCGTCTGAATTCATGTTCAGGATTTTTGCCAACTCGTCGATGCGGTGTTGCTGGCTGCTTTGTTGCAGGCGGCGTTGGGCAATCGCCATTTGTGCGTTTTGTTCCGCCATTTTCAGCCAGACTTTGCGTTCGCCTATGGTTTTGGTCACGAACTGCATTTGTTTGCCGTGTTCGCCCTCCAAGGCTTCTTTCAAGGCGTCGGGGACGGGGAAGTTGCTGATGATGATGTCGGGTTTGCTTTTGCCCAGATAATGTTGGGCGACAAAGGCTTCGGCGTAATCTTGCCCGTTTGGTTCGGGGTCGTTTTTGGTGTCGGGGAAGAAGCTTTTATCGCCGACGTGCCGCCCGCCGCGGATGCTGACCCAGTGTACGCAGACGAGGCCGTCTGAAACGGCGAGCGCGAGCAGGTCGATGTCGTTAGGATTGTTCGGGTTTTTGCTGTCGATGAACTGGTTGCTCTGCATGATGCCGAGCGCTTGGATTTGGTCGCGGTAGCGGGCGGCTTCCTCAAATTGCAGGTTGGCGGCGGCGGTCTGCATTTTGTGTTGCAGGGTGCGGGTCAGTTCGTCGGTTTTGCCGTTGAGGAAGGTAGCAGCTTGGCGCACGCTGTCGCGGTAGTCTTCTTCGCTGATGTGGCCGACGCAGGGCGCGGTGCAGCGTTTGATTTGGTACAGCAGGCAAGGACGGTCGCGGTGTTCGAACACGCTGTCTTCGCAGGTGCGCAGCATGAAGACTTTTTGCAGAACTTGGATGCTGTCGCGCACGGCGTTGCTGTTGGGATAGGGGCCGAAGTATTGGTTCAGCTTTTTCAGCGTGCCGCGGTAATACGCCATCTGCGGATATTGATGCCCACTGAGCATGAGGTAGGGATAGCTTTTGTCGTCGCGGAAAAGGATATTGTATTTGGGCGACAGGGCTTTGATGAAGTTGTTTTCGAGAATCAGCGCTTCGGCTTCGGAACGGGTGATGGTGGTTTCGATGTGGTGAATCTGTTTCACCATCAATGCGATGCGCGGGGAATGGTCGTTTTTCTGGAAATAACCGGACACGCGCCGCTTGAGATTGACGGCTTTGCCGACGTATAAAACGTTGCCGCCTTCGTCGAAAAAACGGTATACGCCGGGCAGGTTGGGCAGGTTTTTGAGGAAGAGGGGGATGTCGAAGTCCGTGGTCATGGGGCGGATGGTAGTGGGCAGGTTTTCAGACGACCCGATTATAAATCAGAACGCTTGGGATAATGGAACATAAGCAGCTGGTTCATGAGGATGGAAAAGTACCAAATATGGACTAATTTGTACCGTCTAAGCTACCCAAAAGACAAATCGGCCAAAAAATGCTATTCTTATCGCTTTCAACCTATCTGTTTGTAGCAATGAAAAAGTATCTTATTTCGACCGTAGCCGTAGCCATCGCCGCGGGTCTCGGTGCGCCTTACTACTTCGGCATCAAAGCAGAAGAAACCCTGACTGCACAACAAAAGCTGTTGCAGGAATCAGGTTTTTTAACCGTAGAATCCCACCAATATGATCGGGGCTGGTTCGGTGCGACCGAAACTACGGTCATACGCCTGAAACCGACATTGCTTCAAAATACCCAGCAATATCTGCCCGATAATCTGAAAACCGTCTTGCAAGAGCCGATTACGGTTGTGAACCATATCAGCCATGGGCCGTTTGCCGGCGGTTTCGGTACTCAGGCTCATGTGGAAACAGAGTTCAAATACCATCCGGAAACCGAAAAAGTATTGTCCCGCTTCTTTGGCCAACAAGCTCCGTTGACCATGAGCAATACGATTTATTTCGGAGGAAGCGGCAAGCTTCAACTCAGCGTTCCGGCTTTCGACTATGAAGAGTTGTCCGGCATCAAGCTCAGCTGGAAAGGCTTGAGCGGCAACACCGATTACGAAAAAGATTTCCAAAGCTACCGCCACGACTATACCGCTCCGTCTTTGCAGATCAAGTTGGCGGATAAGGGCGATGTTTCGATGGAAAATTTACATTTCCAATCCGAAACTTCAGACGGAAGCAACAAGCTTTCTTTGGGCAAAAGCAGCATTACTTTGGATAAATTCCTGCTGCAATGGAAAGAAAACATTGATTACAACGTCAAGCTGAACGAGCTGATCAACCTTGTGACCAATCTGCAGATCGGGGCATTTGTCAATCCGACCGGCAGTATCGCGCCTTCCAAAATCGAAGTCAGCAAACTGAAATTCGATACCAATACCAACGAAGTTGATAAGTTTATCAATAGCGAAGGACGGTTCCAATTTGAAGAGCTGGTCTATGGCGAAGATAAATATGGTCCGTTGGATATCAATGTGGCAGCAGAGCATTTGGACGGCAAAGGTTTGCAGGCTTTAAAATCCAAGCTTGCCGAAGTCGCCAATAAGAAAATGAGCGAGGAAGAGATCCAAAACGCCTTGCTCCAAACCGCCAAAAACGAAGCTTCAGGTTTATTCACCAATGATCCGGTGCTGAATGTCAAAACATTCAAATTCATCATGCCGCAAGGTCAAGTGGATGTCAGCGGTAAACTCGCCTTTAAAGGCTTGGCGGCAAAAGATTTGAACAGCCTCAGCGAGATGTTGAAAAAAACCCATGCCGATTTCAATGTGAGCGTTCCGAAAAAACTGTTGGAGCAGATGGCAATCAACCAAGCGCGCAGCCTGTTTAGCGTCAATGCCGAGGATGAAGAAGCCGGACGCGCAGGAATTGAGGACATCAATGAAACGCTGCGTCTGATGGTGGACAGCACTGTGAAAAGCATGGCGCAGGAGCAATACCTGACTTTGGAAGAAAACAACATCAAAACCCATCTGACCCTGCAAAACAACGAATTGAAATTGAATGGCAAGGTGTTGCAAAACGATCCTGAGCCTGATTTTGACGAGCAGGACATGTTGCCGGAAAACCTGTCTTCATCTGAAGCAGGCAAGTAAACGGCAATAGACAAAAGGTCGTCTGAAACCGGATTTGAAGTTTGAATCCGATTTCAGACGACCTTTTTTGATTGGTTTGATGGAAGCTATGTTGAGTTGCGGGCAAAAAAAATCGCCCCTTTAATTTTAAGGGGCGCAAAAGGAACACAAACCACTACCAAAACTGTTACAGGGCGAACTCCTCTAATTGACGTTGATGGGTTGCCGGATAAAGTGCCTTCATCAAATCATAGGGTGAAAGCGACAAATCTTTGCTTTTGGTCGTCAAACGACCTTGTTGCGGTGTCAGTTCAAGCAAACGGGCATCAGACGCATGAATAAACTTTTCTTTTGCCTTCTGCATTTTGCGTTGTAAAACGGAAACGACGCGGCTGTACAAACTGTCTTTTTGTTTGACCTCCCGAGTGCTGGCAACCCAGCTTAAACGGGAATGGCTGTCTTCATCTTCAATCAGGAGGATACCGGTTTGCGGCTGCTTCGATTTACCCATGCAGGGAAGCCAAACATAATAACGACCATCGAGCGTAACATATACGGCATCATGTACTTCGCAATCATCGCAACACTGGGTTGCCAAAAGAGAGCGGATGGTATGTTGGTGCAGTCTCAGAATGTCGAGAGAGACTTGCTGGAAAATATTTTCAGGCATTTTCTTCTCCTTTCGTTCTGTAGTGCGTTGATTTCGTTTCGATGAATTGCATTATACGGATAATTTCAAAATTTGCAAATGATAATTGTTATTATTATGAAAATGTGTAATAAGATAATGATTTTTATAGAAATTAATTTTTAAAAAATTATAAAAGTTGAGTGATTTACTCGGAATTTAGAGAAAACAAGCCTTAGCGGGAATGCGAAGATAAATACGTCTGGAAAATTGTCAGCAAAATTTCTTGTCAGGCTGCATTCACGCCCTAAGAAATATTGCATTCAAATACACGCGTCCCGATTTTTGCCGACTATACATTTTTAGCAGCCTTGCGTATGATTCAAGGCATTTTATCAATGAGCGATATACAGAATATTCCTATGAGCAAACGCCAGATTATCCTTGATACCGAAACTACGGGCCTTTATGCCGAAGGCGGCGACCGCTTGGTCGAGTTTGCCGGTCTGGAAATGATCAACCGCCAGATGACCGACAACAATCTTCATTTATATATCCATCCCGAACGCGATATGCCTGAAGAGGCTGCAAAGGTGCACGGTTTGACCATTGAGGTTTTGGAAGAGAAAAACGCGCCGCCGTTTGCCGAAGTAGGGCGGCAGATTGCTGATTTTATACGCGATGCCGAGCTGATTATTCACAACGCCAAGTTTGACGTCGGTTTCCTGAACATGGAATTCCGCCGTATGGGGCTGCCTTCCATCGAGGAGCTTGGCTGTACCGTAACTGACACATTGGCAATGGCGCGGGAAATGTTCCCCGGTCAGAAAGCCAGTTTGGATGCTTTGTGCAACCGCCTTTCTGTCGACCGAAGCAAGCGCGTGCTGCACGGCGCATTGATTGACTGCGAGCTTTTGGGTGAAGTTTATCTCGCCATGACGCGCCAGCAGTTTGATTTAATGGGTGGCGAAGAAAAAGAAGAAGATGAAGAAGTCAAGCCGGTTATCGTTGCCGAAACCAAGCGTCCGGCTCATTTGAAGGTTATCAAAGCCAACGCAGAGGAACTCGCCGCACACGAGCAATATCTGGACGGTTTGGGCGAAGCCTGTCTGTGGCGCAAAGCCGAAACAGCCGGAGCCGAAGCATGACGCGCCGCCATATCGCCCTGATTCCCGCCGCCGGTGTCGGAACGCGCTTTGGGGCGAGAAAGCCCAAGCAATACGTTGAAATCAACGGAAAAACCGTGTTGCAGCATACGATAGACATTTTTGAAAACCATCCTGCCATCGATTTGATTGCCGTTATCGTATCGCCCGAAGACCAAACGTTTCAGACGACCCCTTCAAGCAAAACCCGCGTATTTCGCGTAGGCGGAGCAAGCCGTGCCGAAACGGTACGCAATGGCGTATCCGCATTGTTGGCACAAGGTCTAGCGGCTGAACAGGACAACATTCTCGTTCACGATGCTGCCCGTTGCTGCCTGCCACCCGAGGCGTTGACCCGACTGATTGAAGAAGCGGGCGGAAAAGAGCAGGGCGGTATTTTGGCAATACCCGTTGCCGACACGCTCAAACGCGTCGACGGTAAAAACCATATCGGCGAAACCGTTTCCCGCACCGGATTGTGGCAGGCGCAAACCCCGCAGCTTTTTCAGACGGCCTTATTGCACCGAGCTCTGTCGGCAGAGGATTTGAGCGGTATTACAGACGAAGCGTCGGCGGTGGAAAAGCTGGGCGTGCAGCCGCTGCTGGTGCAGGGCGATACGCGCAATTTGAAGCTGACGCTGCCGCAGGATGAATTTATTGTGAGGCTGTTGTTGCAGGTCGTCTGAAAACCGTTTTTCAGACGACCTGACATTGAAAAAAGGACAAAACATGAATATCCGTATCGGACAAGGCTACGATGTCCACCAACTTGTCGAAGGCCGCGATTTGATACTCGGCGGCGTAAAGATCCCGTTTGAAAAAGGTCTGCTCGGCCATTCCGATGCCGACGCGCTGTTGCACGCGATTACCGACGCTCTACTTGGCGCAGCGGGCTTGGGCGACATCGGCAGCCATTTCCCTGATACCGCCGCCGAGTTTAAAGATGCTGATAGCCGCGTATTGTTGCGCGAAGCGTATCAAAGCGTGCAGGCTTTAGGCTGGTGCGTTGTGAACGTAGATACGACCATCATCGCGCAAAAGCCCAAACTCGCGCCGCACATTCCCTCCATGCGCGCCAACATTGCCGCCGATTTGGGCATTCAGACGACCTGTGTGAACATTAAAGGCAAAACCAACGAAAAACTCGGCTATCTGGGACGCATGGAAGCCATCGAGGCGCAGGCGGCGGTGTTGCTGGAAAAAGCGTAAGCAGGCAAGCACAAACAGCATGAAAATGTTAACATAATCCTATTGAACAACATCCATTAAGGAGAACTCATGGATACTCAAGATGAATTGAAACGCATTGCCGCCGAAAAAGCGGTGGAATTCGTACCTGAAAACGAATACATCGGTATCGGTTCCGGCTCGACCGTGAATATGTTTATCGAAGCGTTGGGCAAAAGCGGTAAAAAAATCAAAGGCGCGGTTTCGACTTCTAAAAAGTCCAGCGAATTGATGGCGCAATACGACATTCCCGAAGTATCGCTGAATGATGTGATGGGGCTGGCTGTCTATATTGATGGCGCGGACGAAGTGAACCATATGCTGCAAATGATTAAAGGCGGCGGCGGTGCGCATCTGAACGAGAAAGTCGTCGCCAGCGCGTCCGACAAATTCATCTGTATCGCCGACGAGAGCAAATATGTATCGCGTTTGGGCAAATTCCCGCTGCCCGTAGAAGTATTACCCGGTGCGCGTTCGCTGGTGTCGCGCAAACTTTTGGCAATGGGCGGACAACCTGAATTGCGCTTGGACTGCACCACTTTCCACGGCAACCAAATCGTCGATGTCTATGACTTGAATATCGACCGTCCGCTGACTATGGAAGATGAAATCAACCGCATCACCGGCGTTCTCGAAAACGGCATCTTCGCGCGCAACGCTGCGGATTTGTTGATCTTGGGAACAGAGCAGGGCGTCAAAGTCATCAAACCCGGACAAAGCTAAGTATCCATCAAAACAAAGGTCGTCTGAAAAGCGGAAAATGGCTTTTCAGACGACCTTTATAGTGGATTAAATTTAAATCAGGACAAGGCGACGAAGCCGCAGACAGTACAGATAGTACGGCAAAGGCGAGGCAACGCCGTACTGGTTTAAAGTTAATCCACTATATTTTATTTTTGAAGGCTTATTCGATATTTTGAACCTGCTCGCGCATTTGTTCGATCAAGACTTTCAGTTCGACCGAAGCCTGCGTGCATTCCGCCGCGATCGCTTTGCTGCCCAGCGTGTTTGCCTCGCGGTTCAATTCCTGCATCAGGAAGTCCAAGCGTTTGCCCGCGCTGCCTTTGTTTTCCGTAACGATGCGGCGGACTTCGGCGATGTGTGTGCGCAGGCGGCTGAATTCTTCGTCAACATCGGATTTTTGGATAAACAGCGCAAATTCTTGCTGCAAACGGTCGTTGTCGATATTGCTGACCGCTTCCGCCAAACGCGCGTTTACCTTGTCCATATGCGCCTGAAGCAGGCTGGGGAACAGCTCACTCAACGCATCCACGATTTCTTCCATGTTGGCCAAACGTTGCAACAAATGTTCGCCGAGTTTTTTACCTTCGCGTTTGCGGGCGGCGGCAAATTCTTTCAAAGCCTCATCCAGCAATTCTTGCACGGTTTTTGCCAAAGCTTCGGGGTCTTCGCTTTGACCTGCCAATACCCCAGGAAAGCGCAACACTTCAGCGACCGTCAACTTGCCGAAACCGTGTTCCTTGCGCCAAGTTTTGTTCAAATCGGACAACTGTTTCACCAATTCTTCATTGGTTTCCAAACTCTGCCCGCCGACCGCCGCGTCCTGCAACTGAATGCGGCATTCCAGTTTGCCGCGTGCGGCTGAAGCCGCAATTTTCTCGCGCAACGCGCCTTCCAGATAGCGCAATTCTTCAGGCATACGGAATTGGACATCCAGATAACGGTGGTTCACCGCTCGGATTTCCAAGTTCACACGCTTGCCGCCGCATTCGCCTGCGGCATTGGCAAAGCCGGTCATGCTGTGGATATGGATAGATTGAGTCATGGTTTTACTCCGTTTCAAAATACGAGTGAAAGTGGAGGGACTATATCATATCTGGACTTTGATGACTTCAAGTATGGTGGATTGGGTTGAAAAGATACAGTGGATTAACTTTAAATCAGGACAAGGCGACGAAGCCGCAGACAGTACAGATAGTACGGAACCGATTCACTTGGTGCTTCAGCACCTTAGAGAATCGTTCTCTTTGAGCTAAGGCGAGGCAACGCCGTACTGGTTTAAAGTTAATCCACTATAAAAGACAGCCGCAAGAAACCTGTTTGATGTTTATACAAAAAGGTCGTCTGAAAACCTGTATTTCAAGTTTTCAGACGACCTTTAATCTATCCGTATCAAGTTATTTGCCCGCTTTTACGCCCTGCCATTGGCGAACCATGAATTTTAAAATGGCGGGTTGGATGGGAACCATGATGAAGCTGTTTTTCAAATCTTCGTCGCTCGGGAAAATGGTACGGTCGTCCCTGAATTCGGCTTCCATCAATTCGCGCGCGGGTTTGCTGGAAGGGGCGTAGGTGACGAAATTGCCGTTTCTCGCGGCGACTTCGGGGTCGAGGAAGTCGTTGATGTATTTGTGGGCGTTGGCGACGTTTTTCGCATCTTTCGGGATAACGAAGGAGTCCACCCAAATTCCCACGCCTTCTTTGGGCATCATGACGCGGATTTTTTCTTTGCCGCCCGCTTCTTCGGCGCGCCGTCTGGCGATGTTCAAGTCGCCGCCGAAGCCGATGGTGACGCAGGTATCGCCGCGCGCCAAGTCATCAATGAAGCCAGACGAAGTAAAGCGTTTGATGTTGGGACGGTTTTTCTTGAGGAGCTCGGTTGCGGCTTTGATGTCTTCGGTATCGTTGCTGTTGGGATTTTTACCCATGTAGTTCAACACCATAGGATAGATTTCCGCCGCGCTGTCCAAGTAGCTGATGCCGCATTGTTTCAGCTTGGATGTGTATTCGGGGTTGAACACCAAATCCCATTGGTTGTCCGGCAGTTTGTCCGTGCCCAAGGCTTTTTTCACGCGCTCAGTATTGATGGCGAAGGTGTTGGTTCCCCAATAAAACGGAACGGCGTATTCGTGGCTCGGATCGACGCCTTCCATCAGTTTCATCAATTCGGGATTGAGGTTTTTATAGTTGGGAATCAGGGATTTGTCGATTTTTTGATAAGCCCCCGCCTTAATCTGCCTTCCGACGAAGGTATTGGACGGGCCGACGATGTCGTAGCCCGATTTTCCGGTCAATACTTTACTTTCCAGCGTCTCATCGCTGTCGTACACGTCGTAAGTTACCTTGATACCGTTTTTCTTTTCAAAATCAGCAACGGTTTCGGGATCAACGTATTCCGACCAGTTGTAAATCCTCAATACATTTTGGTTTCCCGCCTGACCCGCTTTGTCGGAGGTGTTTTTATCCGAACCTCCGCAGGCGGCGAGCATGACGGCGGCTAGGGCGATGAGGGGCAGATGTTTGGTCATTATCATTCCTTGCATATCAGGTGGAAGGGAAAGTAAGGGATTATAAATCAGGCACGCACTATCTGATAGCAATTTCCATTATATTGATAGTCCGAAGGTCGTCTGAAAGTCCCTGATTCAATAGCTAGAAACAAGGTTTTGCGGTAATATAGCACCCATTTTCTTTTCACAATTACATACGGCCGGGAAGGTCGTCTGAAACCTTTTTAGTAGAGACATCGAAACATCATGAAAACCTCCGAACTACGCCAAAAATTCCTAAAATTCTTCGAATCCAAAGGCCACACCATCGTCCGCTCTTCCAGCCTCGTGCCGCACGACGACCCGACGCTGCTGTTTACCAACGCTGGTATGAACCAGTTTAAAGACGTGTTCCTCGGCTTCGACAAACGCGCCTACAACCGCGCCACCACCGCGCAAAAATGCGTGCGCGCAGGCGGCAAACACAACGACTTGGAAAACGTAGGCTACACCGCCCGACACCATACCTTTTTTGAAATGATGGGCAACTTCTCCTTCGGCGACTACTTCAAACGCGATGCCATCCACTTCGCTTGGGAATTCCTCACCTCCCCCGAATGGCTGAACATCCCCAAAGAAAAACTCTTGGCGACCGTGTATGCCGAAGATGACGAAGCCTACAACATCTGGCTGAACGAAATCGGTATGCCTGCCGAGCGCATCGTCCGCATCGGCGACAACAAAGGCGCAAAATACGCGTCCGACAACTTCTGGCAGATGGGCGACACCGGCCCCTGCGGCCCGTGCTCCGAAATTTTCTACGACCACGGCGAAGAAATTTGGGGCGGCATTCCCGGCAGCCCCGAAGAAGACGGCGACCGCTGGATTGAAATTTGGAACTGCGTGTTCATGCAGTTCAACCGCGACGAGCAAGGCAATATGAATCCGCTGCCAAAACCGTCCGTCGATACCGGCATGGGCTTGGAGCGCATGGCGGCTGTGATGCAACACGTCCACAGCAACTACGAAATCGACCTGTTCCAAGACTTGCTTAAAGCCGTTGCCCGCGAAACCGGCGCGCCGTTCAGCATGGACGAGCCCAGCCTGAAAGTCGTTGCCGACCACATCCGTTCCTGCTCCTTCCTGATTGCCGACGGCGTGATGCCTTCTAACGAAGGACGAGGCTATGTACTGCGCCGCATCATCCGCCGCGCCGTGCGCCACGGTTACAAACTCGGTCAGAAACAAGCGTTTTTCTACAAACTCGTGCCCGATTTGGTGAAAGCGATGGGCGACGCGTATCCTGAGTTGAAAGAGAAACAAGCCCAAATCGAAGAAGCCCTGAAAAACGAAGAAAGCCGCTTCGCCCAAACTTTGGAAACCGGCATGGCTTTGCTGGAAAACGCCTTAACCAAAGGCAGCAACAAATTGGACGGCGAAATCATCTTCAAACTCTACGACACCTACGGCTTCCCATACGATTTGACCGCCGACATCTGCCGCGAACGCAATATCGATTTGGATGAAGAAGGCTTCAACCGCGAAATGGAAGCCCAACGCGCCCGCGCCCGCGCCGCGCAAAACTTCAAAGCCAATGCGCAACTGGACTACACAGGCGCGGACACCGAGTTCACAGGCTACGAAAAACGCAGCCAAGACACCAAAATCATCGCCTTATACAAAGGCAGCGAAGCCGTGGACGAACTCCAAGCAGGCGAAGCCGGCGTGGTCGTTTTGGAACAAACCCCGTTCTATGCCGAAAGCGGCGGACAAGTCGGCGACGTAGGCTTCATCTTCGCGGGCGAAAACCGCTTCCGCGTCGAAGACACGCAGAAAATCAAAGCAGCCGTACACGGACAATTCGGCGCAGTCGTATCAGGTCGTCTGAAAGTGGGCGATGCCGTATCCGCCGAAATCGACAACGACATCCGCAACAGCATCATGCGCAACCACAGCGTTACCCATCTGATGCACAAAGCCCTGCGCGATGTTTTGGGCACGCACGTCGAACAAAAAGGCAGCCTGCAAAACGCCGAGCTGACCCGCTTTGACATCTCCCACCCGCAAGGCATCAGCGCGGAAGAAATCGCCGAAGTCGAACGCCGCGTCAATGCCGCGATTATCGCCAACGTGCCCGTCAAAGTGGAAACCATGTCCATTGAAGACGCGCAGAAATCTGGCGCAGTTATGCTCTTCGGCGAAAAATACGGCGACTTCGTCCGCGTCATCACTATGGGCGACTACTCCACCGAACTGTGCGGCGGCACCCACGTCGCCCGCACCGGCGACATCGGCTTCTTCAAAATCATCAGCGAAGGCGGCATCGCCGCAGGCATCCGCCGCGTAGAAGCCATCACCGGCCTTGCCGCACTGGCATGGGCGCAAAACCAAGAAAGCCTGATGAAAAACATCATCGCCGAAGTCAAAGCCCAAACCGAAAAAGACGTACTCGCCAAAATCCAAGCCAACGCCGCAAACGCCAAAGCCTTGGAAAAAGAGTTGGCAAAAGCCAAAGCCGAACTCGCCGTCCACGCAGGCGCCAAACTCTTGGACAACGCCAAAGACTTGGGCGCAGCCAAACTCGTTGCCGCCCAAATCGAAGCCGACGCAGCCGCCCTGCGCGAAATCGTTACCGATTTAACCGGCAAATCCGACAACGCCGTGATTCTTTTGGCGGCAGTGAACGACGGCAAAGTATCCCTTTGCGCCGGCGTATCCAAACCGCTGACAAACAAAGTGAAAGCCGGCGACTTGGTCAAATTCGCAGCCGAACAAATCGGCGGAAAAGGCGGCGGCAGACCGGATTTGGCACAGGCCGGTGGCAGCGATGTCGAGAAACTGCCCTCCGTGTTGGATAGCGTGAAAGACTGGGTTGGTGGAAAGCTGGTTTGATGATAAGAAAGGCAACCTGAAAGGTTTTAGGCTGATAAGTGAAAACTGAAATATCAATTTAGGATTAAAAATGAATATTCATAAATTTAATGCATTAGAGTGTACTCAAAATAATAAAAGATTTTATATCTCTGTTATTAGTAATAATATATTAAGATCAATATGTTATGTATCTTCTCGAGAAGAGAATCCAACAGAGGGTTTTCAAAGATCTTTAAATAAAGCAAGAGCAAAAGATATTGCCGAATATATGGATAAAAGGAATGGTATTATTCCCTCTGCTTTAATTTTAAGTGCCCAAAATAATGCTCAATTCACATTTGATGCTAAAAAATCAGAAATAACTTTTTCTGAGAAAAAAAATAGTTTTATGGTATTAGATGGCCAGCATAGATTGTATGGATTAATTCTTTCGGAGAATGAATACGATATTCCTGTAGTTATATTCAATAACTTAACTACTAGTGATGAAGTAAATTTATTTATTGATATTAATACTACTCAAAAAGGTGTTCCTACCACATTACTGTTAGATATTAAAAACTTATCTGGCAGAGAAACAAAAAAAGAAGAAAAGCAAAGACGGTTATTTGATGATTTAAATACTGAAAGTGTACTTGCGGGGCTACTATCCCCTTCTAAAAGTCGAGTTGGAAAAATTACAAGAGTATCCTTCAATCAGGCAACTTCGGATATATTTGATAGCGGTTTTTTCAAGGATAAAGATATAGAAACTGTTTACAAAGGAGTAAAAAATTATTTAGCAGCAGTTGAAACTAATTTAGTTCGTAGTAAATCAGAAAAAGCTAAATTAACAAATTCGGTTATATTTAGAGCGTCATTTTCAATTTTTCAAGAAGTAATTAATCAGTGTTTTAAGGAGTATGGAAATCTTAAAGAAGAGTCTCTTACAAATTGTTTAGAACCGATTTCAAGAATTAATTATGATACATACACAGGAACTAGCAATGCAACATATAATCTCATTGTTGCTGACATGAAAGATGAGTTGCATAAAAAAAATAGAGAGGAATATAACGATCTAGATAATAATGATTTATTTTAAATTACTCTGACATTATGAAATTAAACCCTAATTTTTTTAGTACGGCCTATTTGTATGCTAGAAATAAATTTATTATCCCGCGAATAGATTATGGAGTTACTGTTAAAAAATCTAGGCACTGGAAAATAAAAGATACTTTTTCAGATAAGTTAGGAGGATTTAACTCAATAGCTAAAGATGAATTTAGCATTTTAATCAAGAAAGAATATTTTTATAAATCTATATATACAGAAGTTGAATTCTTTTTTAGTAAAGCTAATATCCAATATTTAGAGTATCAAAATTTAGTAAGAAATAGATCATCGACGTGGGCGGTTGTTACTTTGTATTATTTTCTATTTTTTAATTTATGTTGTTTATTAAGAATTTTTAATCAAGGTTATGTATACTTCTCATTTGCAGAAAAAGATAAAATTGATAAATTTAATCAAGTAATTAATCCTTTGGTTGGTCCAATATCAATTGGAAATTATTTTTTTGACATTGTAAATCTAGATGATGGGTTTGGAAGTATAGAAATTAAACTAAAAAAAGTTGATACAACTCATAAAGTTATATGGGGGAAATTTCTTTCTGTAATTGAGATTTTAGAAAGCAAAGCTAATGATAAAGAGAAGGTTATATACTCAATTATTAAGAAATGTTTTGATGGAAATGTATTTTCTCATAGTTATCCCTCTTCATTGAGAAACGAATTAAATTATTTTGGTGAGTCAGTCTTTTATGATTTTGAAGATAGTTTAACGTGTGATCCCTTAATGGATATTAATGATAATTTTTACACCTCATTTTTAAAAATAAAATATGATAATAATCATAATAGTAAAATATCATCTATTGTTTTTTTATCATCCTATATATTTAATTTGAATAAGAATCTTTTGGAGGATTATCGCGAAAGGAGTAAATTTGGAAAAGATTTTCAAAAAGAAAGGGATAGAAATAGGCTTGTGAACTATAATATTAATTCATAGAAGAAAAGAAGGTATGGCGCGACTTTTTTCAAACAAATGTGATTTGCGGGGCATAAATGCCCGACCTTGTATCTTCCCCACCAGGGTAAACTCGCGATTTACCCCCACCGGTATGGCGGCATTCTGCGCCCGACCAAAGTGCCCGACACTGCAGCGTAGATAACACCGCCATACCATCCTCCAATCACAATCCGAATGGTATCAAAGTGCGCGGCAATGCCCGCTGACACTGTATTGACAAGGAGCGCGAAGACAACCGCATGGAGAAAGCCAGTGCCGTTCCATCGCCCGCATTGGTGGTTCAATCCATTACCACGATGCAAACGCAGCTGCACCAAGAAATCGACGGCCTCAAAAGCAAGCCGTAGCCTGCATTCCCACAAACCGCGTGCGTGGCTACGCCCCACACCCTACCTGCGGGCGACGTAAACCTTAAGATTGAGGTGTAGGGTGTGTGCGGTACGCACACACGCGGTTTTTGTTGCTACCGAATGATTTCAAACCATGCCGTAATTCAGTCGGCAGCAAACGCAGCTTGGTTCATAGTCCAACGAAATCCTCATATTACCTCTAATATCAAAAGTCGTCTGAAAAATAATTTTCAGACGACCTTTCTCTATCAAAAGCAGCCTGCACTTTCAAAAATCGAAGTGCAGGCTGCTTTTCATAAAAATTAGAAAAAAACGCGCAATATTTTTATACTGTACATCATGTAGCAGGCCGTACCTGCTCCCCTGCCAACTTATTTACTGAACGAACAGGAATAACATGCAGAAGCTTCCTTCAGAAAAACCGACAGCCGATTATTCGCATCCGTGGCAATACTTTCTGCTGGTGTACGCTTTGAGCGCGCCGTTTTGGTTGCTGTCTTTGTTTCTCAAAAATAGTCCTCTGCCTGATAATCTGCCGCTGACCGACATCGGCGCGGCGCTCACTCCGACGATTGCCGCCGCGTTACTGCGTTACCGCGAGGGCGGAATGGTAGCGGTGCGCAGCCTGTTTGGACGTATGTTTGATTACGGGCGGATAAAGCATTCTGCCTATTTTGGGACGGCAATACTGATTTTTCCCCTGCTTTATCTGCTGACTTATGTCGCGATACGCCAAACAGGACAAACCATACCTGCCTTATCCGTATCGCTTGCGCCGCTTGCCGGTGCGTTCGTCATGTTCTTTATCGCGGCAGTTGCCGAGGAATTGGGCTATGCCGCCTACGCTACGGAAAGCCTGCAACGGCATTTTATTCCGCTTGTTACAGCGCTGATTATCGGGGTACCGTGGGCATTGTGGCATTTGCCGTCCATGATTGCCGTGGGGCAGTCTGCCGAACTGATCGCATGGGGGTTGGCAGGGACGGTTGCCGTGAGGATTATCTATGTATGGCTGTATAACGGCAGCGGCGGTTCGGTATTTGCATTGATTGCGTGCCACACGGTTGCCAATACCGCGCGTACAGGCTTTCCAGGCGGACGGGCGGTATATGAAAACGGAGACGGTATGATTCCATACGGAATCATCATCATTGCGGCGGCAATTGTGATGGTTTTTTGGCGTAAGGCGATGTGTTCATTTAATGGCAAGCAAACGGAGCTTGGGTCATGTACCCAATGGGACTGAATATCAAAGGTCGTCTGAAATCTATTTTCAGACGACCTCTTTCTATAAAAAGCAGCCTGCATGTTCAAAAATCGAAGTGCAGGCTGCTTTTTGTGATGATTGGAAAAAACACGCACTATTTTTATACTGTATATTGTGCAGGCACAATGCAAAACAACATTACCCAAAGGAATCCCCATGTTTAAGACGCTCAAAAGCATTTGGCAGGGACTCACGCAAAAAGGCAAAATCTTCCCGCATCAGCTTGCATTCACGCTGCTGATTCCTTTGCGCAACTGGGCGCTTTCGCCGCAACAAATCGTACAACGGCTAAACCTTGCACCGCACCACTGCATTTTGGAAGTGGGCTGCGGGGCGGGTTATTTCAGCCCGACACTGGCGCAATCGGTTCCGCAAGGACGATTGGTGGCGGCGGATATACAGCCGGAAATGTTGGCTTATACCGAAAAACGTTTGCGTCGTTGGCATATCGACAATGTAGATTATTATCTGTGCGACGGTACGCATTTTGATTTTCCGGATCAATCGTTTGACCGCATTGTGCTGATTACCGTGTTGGGCGAGGTAGCCAACCAAGCCGAGTATTTGGCAGAGTTCCGCAGGCTGCTTCGTCCTGACGGGCTGCTGTCGGTTTCCGAAACGGCAGGCGACCCCGATAAACCGAGCCGCGCCGAATTGCGCGATTTAATGCGGCAAAATGGGTTTGAGACGGCGGATGAATATGGCAGCGAACGCAATTTCACTTTGAATTTCAAAGCGCAGAGTAATCTGTTTCTTGGCTAGTAGCTTGCATGGTTTTCCTTTTCTGTAAATTGAAAGTAAAGGTCGTCTGAAAGCTATTTTCAGACGACCTTTACTCTGTATTTTAAGAATCCCGCTTGCCTTATGGGGACGGCTTGTAGGTAAAAATAGATATTTATTACGTTATGAACTATATCTAAAGTTAGTTTGTATATATTTCTTATAATAGTTGAATTATTTAATGTATAAATAATAAGTAATAAAAAACGGACTCTGAATAACCAGAATCCGTTTTTTACCAAATGCATTGTATTATTTGGCTTCTTCTTTAGCTGCTTCAGCAGCATCTTTTGCTTCTTCTTTAGCATCGGCAGCTGCTTCTTTAGCGTCTTCTGCTGCTTCTTTAGCTTCTTCTGCTTTATCTTCAGGAGATGCAGCCGGAGCGTTGCCTTTCAACGCATCCAACGATGTTTTACAAGTAGCATCACGTTGGTCAGCAGGCAAGTTTTTCAAAGCTTCTTTGGTTTGTTCGAATGATTTTTGCATCATATCTTTTGTAGCTGCATCGACGTTTTTAGTAGCGTCAGCAAAAGCTTTTTCATATTCATCACAAACAGCAGAAGAACCACCACCACATGCGGACAAGGTCAGAGCGGCCAACAAAGTTGCCAATAAAGCTGATTTTTTCATGAGTCTCTCTTTTTGAATCTTGGTTAAAAAAGAAATTGTATGTTAAACCATTCCTGGGGAGTGTCAAGCATAGTCATTTTGTTTCCCTGACTTAAATCATGAGATTAGGCGAAATTAAGACGGTTTGAAAGAAAAAAGTTAAGTAATGAATACCGTGACTAAGGAATATTTTTATATGGGTAGGGAGGCTAATTTCCTTATATTTTAAAGAGTTAATTCATTTTTGCTGTTGTTTGAATTAATGCGGCATAGAGGGGCTTAGACCATGTATATTTAACTTAGTAAAATAACTTCAAAATCGGTTAAATCACGGTAATTCAAGCTGTTTTTGGATGGGGTGCAATTAAATTTTATATGTCATATTAAATGTATTTTGAATATAGACAATTTAGTTAATTATTTTTGAGGAGTAAGGGTAATTAAACTATATTGAATTATCTATAAACTATAGCATTAGTAAGATAATTTGCCATATAGTTATGCTGTTTGTTTTTTATTTATTGTCTTTCTTTATTGACTAAAAAGCTCAGGCAGTCTGAAAGACATTTTTCAGACTGCCTGAGCTTTTTGTTTACTGCTACTTATTTTGCTGCCACACCCGATATGAACGAATGGCTAAAAACAGGCAGACAATCTAGGCAACGCCTAGAACCCCCCCCCGCGCCTGCTACGCCGAACTCGTTAAATAGCCAGGCGACTGAACGACCTTTCCGATAAGCTGTTCGGCATCAACCAAGTGTACCTTACCGTCTTGCGTAAGATACTAGCTCAATGCGAGCAATACGATGAGCGTAAGCGGGTTTTGCAGCGGTTTTCGCAGATTGGCGTTCATGTTTTTTTACACAATCCCTTTTTTCTCCAGATAGCTTTCGTAATCGCCCAAATAGTGTTCGTAGCCGCCCTTACCGTCTAGCTCGATAATCTGGGTGGCGAGCGAGGAGACGAACTGGCGGTCATGCGATACGAAAATCAGCGTGCCGTTGTATTTCTCCAGCGCCATGTTCAGCGATTCGATGCTTTCCATGTCCATGTGGTTGGTCGGTTCGTCCATAATCAGCACATTGGGTTTCAGCAGCAGGAGTTTGCCGTAGAGCATACGGCCTTTTTCGCCGCCGGAGAGGACCTGCACTTTTTTCACCACGTCGTTGCTGCCGAAGAGCAAACGTCCCAAAGTGCCGCGGATGACTTGTTCGTCGTCGCCTTCCTGCCCCCATTGGCGCATCCATTCGCTCAGGTTCATATCGACATCGAAGTCGTTTTCATGGTCTTGCGGATAATAGCCGACGTTGGCTTTTTCCGCCCATTTGATGGTGCCTGCGTCGGGGGTGAGGCCGTCTGAATATTCGGGGTTGAACGCGCCGGCGAGGAGTTTCAGCAGGGTGGATTTACCCGCGCCGTTGGGGCCGATGATGGCGAGGCGCTGGCCGGCTTCGAGGATGAAGCTCAGGTTTTTAAACAACTGGGTTTCAAAGCGTTTGGCCAGATTTTCGACTTCTACCGCCTGACGGTGCAGCTTGGCCTTTTCATCGGCTTCAAAGCGGATATACGGGTTTTGCCGGGTAGAAGGTTTGACTTCGACCATCTCGGCTTTGATTTTGTCTGCCTGTTTCAGACGGCTGGTTGCCTGGCGGGCTTTGGATTTGTTGGCAGAGAAACGGGCGACGAACTCTTGCAGCTCTTGCAGTTTTTCTTTTGCTTTGGCGTTGTCCTTCAGGGCGCGTTCGCGCGATTGGGCGGAGGCGAGCATGTAGTCGTCGTAGTTGCCCGGGTAGATGGTGATGGTGTTGTAGTCCAAATCCGCCATGTGGGTGCAGACTTCGTTCAAGAAGTGACGGTCGTGCGAGATGATAATCATGGTGGAGTCGTATTGGTTCAACACGCCCTCTAGCCAGCGGATGGTATTGATGTCCAAGTTGTTGGTTGGTTCGTCAAGCAAGAGAACATCAGGTTTGGAGAACAGGGCTTGCGCCAGCAATACGCGCAGCTTGAAGCCCGGGGCGACTTCCGCCATGGTCGCATTGTGCAAATCTTCGGAAATGCCCACGCCGCTCAACAGTTCGGCGGCGCGCGCTTCGGCGGTGTAGCCGTCGTATTCGGCGAACTTGGCTTCCAGTTCAGCGGCTTTCATGTAGTCGTCTTCGGTGGCTTCGGGGTTGGCGTAAATCGCGTCGCGTTCGGTCATTGCCGCCCACATTTCGGTATGCCCCATCATCACCACGTCCAGCACACGCATGTCTTCGTAGGCAAACTGGTCTTGGCGCAGCTTACCCAAGCGCACGCCGTTTTCAATCGCGACTTCGCCCGCAGTCTGTTCCAAATCGCCGCCGAGGATTTTCATGAAGGTGGATTTGCCCGAACCGTTCGCGCCGATCAAGCCGTAGCGGTTGCCTTCGCCGAACTTGACGGATACGTTTTCAAACAGCGGCTTCGCGCCGAACTGCATGGTAATGCCGTTGGTAGAAATCATTATTGGTAAAACCTTTATAAATATAGATAAACAGGGTGTTATAATCGCCGGCGATTGTAGCATATTTTGTATAGGTCGTCTGAAACGGGGCGGAGGAAATGGAAACCGAAAAAATCTATTACGCCGTGATTATTCTGTTGTGCACCGCATCCATGCTGCTCAGTCCGTTTTTCTACATCCGCCGCACACGTTCGGGCGCAGAATTGCGCCACGCACCTCGGCAATGGAAGCCGATTATTATTGCCAATTTAGTGATGATCATTGCTTTGGTGGTGTGGTGGATATGGTTTTAATGATTTGATGAAAGGTATAAGAATGAATAAATTGATTTTAAGCACATTACTGCTCGCATTTTCCGCCACTACGACGGCATCGCCCGTATTTGAATGTATCGATAAATCGGGGCGTAAAACCTATACGCAGACCGGTGGCAAAAACTGCAAACCGGGCAATATCGGCAGACCTTCGGTTTATACCTCCGCCGCACCGTCTGCACACTCGGCATCAGCAAACGCTGCTTCAGGAAACGTTCCTTCCGAACAAATGCCGCCTCCACCAGCCGGCGTAATACCCGGTTCATCTTCGGCGCAAAACGAATTGGCTCAGGCACAGAAAAATCTGGAAGAGGGCAAACAGGTCCGCTATGGCAACGAGCGCAACTACGCCCGCTATCAAGAACGGATTAAGGGTTTGGAAAACCAAGTGAAAGCCGCGCAGGAACGGGTTAATGCGGCAAACAGTATGGGCGGTGAAGGTGAGATGATGCCCGAGTAGTGATGGTTGCAAAGATAGTAATAAAAGGTCGTCTGAAAACTCGGTTTAGGCAAAATAGAATTGCTTTACCGATTTTCAGACGACCTTTTCGGTTTGCCTGTCTTGACCGTATATTCCAGCGCTTTATAAGGTTTTAATGTGGATGAAACATAACCGTTTTCAGGACGGCGGACGTAATCGAGATAATCCTGCATGGCAGGTGAGAAGCCTTCCACATCGTCCACGGTGATGACCGCGCGGTCGGCAAGATTCGGTTCCAGCAGCTTGAATACGGGGAATACCAAATCCGGCCAGCCGTCGAGTAAGACGAAATCGGGGCGGATGGCTAAGTCTTTTAAGGTTTCCAGCGCATCGCCTTCGCGAAGCTCGATATAGTCTGCCAAACCGGCTTCTTGAAAATGTTTTCTCGCCGCTGCGGCTTTGTGCGGCAGATATTCGCAAGTGATGACGCGCCCGCCGTTGCGCTTGGCGGCTGCGGCAAGATACAGCGTCGAAATGCCGTAGGAAGTCCCGAATTCGACGATGTTTTTTGCACCCGATGCCAAAGCCTGCATATACAAAAACTTGCCTTGTTGCGGTGCGATGGGGATGTATTTGTCTTCGTAAAAACTTTCGTTTTCCCCCGTCCAATCCAGCCCTTTGTCCAACAGCTTGAAAATCTTGGGCAGAAAATGAAAAAACATCTGCCTGTTTTGCTTTAAGGCTTGGGTGTAGAGCCGCAGCAAGACGGATTCGGCTTGAGGCGCTTGCAGAAAAGCGAACATTTGGGGTGTCAGCTTGGGCATGGGCTTTCTCCTGTTCAGTTCAAATCCTCTATATTTTCCATCTTGCCACAGCTTCGCTTTTCAGACGACCCCTCCGTCCAAACTCCGTTATAATGGCGGCTTTCCCATTATTTCATTCAAAAGACGGTTTTATCATGAAACACATCCACATTATCGGTATCGGCGGCACGTTTATGGGCGGGGTGGCCGCCATTGCCAAAGAAGCGGGGTTCAAAGTCAGCGGTTGCGACGCGAAGATGTATCCGCCGATGAGCACCCAGCTCGAAGCCTTGGGCATAGACGTACACGAAGGCTTCGATGCCGCGCAGTTGGACGAATTTCAAGCCGACGTTTACGTGATCGGCAATGTCGCCAAGCGCGGGATGGATGTGGTTGAAGCGATTTTGAACCGCGGCCTGTCTTATATTTCCGGCCCGCAATGGCTGTCGGAAAACGTACTGCATCATCATTGGGTACTCGGCGTGGCGGGGACGCACGGCAAAACCACCACTGCGTCCATGCTCGCATGGGTCTTGGAATATGCCGGACTCGCGCCGGGCTTCCTCATCGGCGGCGTACCCGAAAACTTCAGCGTTTCCGCCCGTCTGCCGCAAACGCCGCGCCAAGACCCGAACAGCAAATCGCCGTTTTTCGTTATCGAAGCCGACGAATACGACACCGCCTTTTTCGACAAACGCTCCAAATTTGTGCATTACCGCCCGCGTACCGCCGTGTTGAACAATCTGGAATTCGACCATGCCGACATCTTCGCCGATTTGGGCGCGATACAGACCCAGTTCCACCACCTCGTGCGCACCGTGCCGTCCGAAGGCTTAATCGTCTGCAACGGACAGCAGCAAAGCCTGCAAGATACTTTGGACAAAGGCTGCTGGACACCGGTGGAAAAATTTGGCACCGAACACGGCTGGCAGGTCGGCGAAGTCAATGCCGACGGCTCGTTCGACGTATTGCTTGACGGCAAAAAAGCCGGACACGTCGCATGGGATTTGATGGGCGGACACAACCGCATGAACGCGCTCGCCGTCATCGCCGCCGCACGCCATACCGGAGTTGATATTCAGACCGCCTGCGAAGCCTTGAGCGCATTTAAAAACGTCAAACGCCGCATGGAAATCAAAGGCACGGTAAACGGCATCACCGTTTACGACGACTTCGCCCACCACCCGACCGCCATCGAAACCACCATCGAAGGCCTGCGCCAGCGCGTCGGAAACGCACGCATCCTCGCCGTCCTCGAACCGCGTTCCAACACCATGAAACTCGGCACCATGAAAGCCGCTCTGCCCGAAAGCCTCAAAGGTGCCGACCAAGTGTTCTGCTACGCCGGCGGCGTGGACTGGGACGTCGCCGAAGCCCTCGCGCCTTTGGGCGGCAAGCTGCACGTCGGCAAAGACTTCGATGCCTTCGTCGCCGAAATCGTGAAAAATGCCGAAGCAGGCGACCATATTTTGGTCATGAGCAACGGCGGTTTCGGCGGGATACACGGGAAGCTGCTGGAAGCATTGAAATAAGGTTGGTTGAAAGTTTTGAAAGATTGAGGTCGTCTGAAAACCGGAGTTTGGTTTTCAGACGACCTTTTTGTTGTGGAGGCTTAGATGTGATGGTTGGGTATGAGCCAAACTACGTTTACTGATGTAAGTATCCATAATCATATTTCCATCTGGTTAACATATATGATATTGTGATGAAACTCTGCTATTTTGATTATGTTGGAATTGTGATTGGAGAAAATTTGTAAGTGGATAAGCTGTCAAAATTAAAGATTAAATATACAATTTTTATATCGATATTTTTTGTCATTTTGTACAAAGGGGCTGAGTTTTATACCTATACAGTCGATAATGTGCCTTCATATTTTATGGACTGGGAAAGGAATATTCCTTTTTTGCCCATATTTATGTTGCCTTATATGACGTCTCAGGTTTTCTTCTTAGCCACTATATTTTTGGAAAAGAACGAAAGCAATTTGAAATTGCTGATAAAGAGGGCAGCCTTTTTAATTGCGGTTTCTACTGCTCTATTCGTCATATTTCCAATGAAATTTTATTTTCCCAAACCCGAAGTCGATAACCAAATTTTAAAATCTTTCTTTTATATATTGGGCAAAATAGACAGTAGTTTTAACCAATGTCCGTCATTGCATGTGAGTTTTGCTTTTCTTTCGGCTGAGGTTTATTGCAGGGAAGTCAAATCCACATTCTTAAAATCATTTTTTGGTATATGGGGATTGTTACTCGCCATTTCGGTCTTGTTTGTCTATCAACACCATTTTATTGATTTTGTGGGCGGAACTTTGATATTTTTAATTACTTGTATCATCTTTCCAAGAAAAAAGGCTGTTTAAACGTTTTGTTACCGAATAATGGAAAGTCCTAAAACAACCGCAGAACCATAGCCCAAACATACAAAAAGGTCGTCTGAAACCATTTCAGACGACCTTTCTGCTTCCTAGCTATCCATACTCAGCCGCAACCGCCGCATTTGCCGCAGCCGCTGCTGCAATCGTGTTTTTTCGGTTTGAATACGAATTTCCGCAAGAGGAAAAACAGGCAGGCAAGCATGATGATGCCGACGATAATATATTGAGTCATGATTTGAGTATCCAGTTAGTAGTTTGGTAAACCACAAATGCGGCGAAGTAAGCCATCAGGAACAAATAGCCTGTAATCATCACCATATTTTTTGTGGATTTAGTTTCGCGTTTGATGACTGCCAAAGTCGCGGCACACATCGGTGCGTACACATACCATGCCAGGAAGGCGAAGGCGGTCGGTAGGCCCCAGTTGTTGTGCACGATTGGAATCAGCGCGTTTTGTACGGCGTCTTCAGACGACGCGCTGACGGCATAGACCGTACCCAGCGCGGCAACGACGACTTCACGCGCGGCGATGCCCGGAATCATGGCGATACACATTTCCCAAGTGAAGCCCAGCGGGGCAAAAAATGGCTGGATGAAATGACCGATCATACCGGCAAGGCTGTAATCAATCGCTGCCCTTGTTGCGTCCACGGGCGGTTGCGGCCAGCTTACCAAGCCCCACAGGATCACGCTCAGCGCGAAAATAATCGTACCGGCACGTTTCAGGAAGGCTTTGACCCTGTCCCACAGGCTGGTCATGATGTGTTTGAAGTTGGGCGTACGGAAGGTCGGCAGCTCCATCAGAAGCGGGAATTGCTGCACGTTGCCTTTCATCCGCGCTAAGCGTTTCATGATATACGCTGCCAGCGCGGCAGACAGGATGCCTGCGATGTAGAGGATGAAGAGTGTCAGCCCTTGCAGGTTGAAAATGCCGCCCACCGTGCGGTTGGGAATGACGGCGGCGATAATCAGCGCGTACACGGGCAGTCGCGCGGAGCAGGTCAGCAGCGGGGCGACGGCGATGGTAACGAGGCGTTCGCGCGGGTCATTAATCGTACGCGCCGACATAACGGCGGGAACGGCACAGGCGAAACTCGACAGGAGCGGGATGAATGAGCGTCCGGACAGGCCGCTTTTCGCCATCACGTTATCCAGCAGGAAAGCCGCACGCGGCAGGTAGCCTGAGTCTTCCAAAAGCAGGATGAAGGCGAACAAAATCGTAATCTGCGGCACGAACACCAACACGCTGCCCATACCGGCAATGACGCCGTTGACGAGCAAGTCGCTGAGGATGCCCGGCTCCATGTTGGCGCCTATCCATTCGCCCAGCGCGGTAAAGCCGCCTTCGATGGCGTCCATAATCGGCGCCGCCCATGTGTAAACCGCTTGGAACACCATAAACAGGATGACCAGCAGCATAATTATGCCCCAGACGGGGTGCAGCACGATGTCGTCGAGTTTTTTGTGCCATGCGGGCAGCGTCATCTGGGTGCGTACCACTTGTGCCAAAATCGATTCGACTTCTTGATAAAGTTTGTCGCTCTCCAGCGCCTCGAGCGTGCGTTCGGCAGAAGCGGGGTTGGCGGGGAAGGAGCGTTTGCGCGGCAGCTTCGCCACGGCTTCGCGTACTGCCTGTACGCCCGATGCGCTCACCGCGACCGTTTCCAAAACAGGTACGCCCAGTAGTTCGCTCAGCTTGGCCGCATCGATATTCAAGCCCCTTTTGCGGGCAACGTCGCTCATGTTCAGCGACACCACCATAGGCAGTCCCAGCGTTTTCAGTTCCAAAATCATGCGCAGGGTCATACGCAGGTTGGTCGCGTCGGCAACGGCAATGATGGCGTCGGGCGGAATGCCCAGCTTGCCTACGGCGACATCTTTCGCCACCGCTTCGTCGGGGCTGGTCGTGCGCAGGCTGTATGTGCCCGGCAGGTCGATAATGCGAACGGCCTTGTCGTCAAGTAAGGCGCCCTCGCGCTTATCGACCGTTACGCCCGGATAATTGGCAACCTTGGCATGTGCGCCGGTCAAACCGTTGAACAAAACGGTTTTGCCGCAGTTTGGCGCGCCAATCAAGGCAAAATAGCTTAGTTCCATTTATTTATTCTCCTTGTTTGATTGTGTGATGAGTTTGGCGTTGAATTGGGGAAAAGGCTTTGAAACGGCGCTTTCAGACGACCCGGGTCGTCTGAAAAGGATAGGGCGGTCAGGTTCAATCCGCCTTTGCCGCATTTTCAGAACATGAAGCCCGCCTGCGTGTATGGCGGTCAGCCGTCAATCACATGGCACATAATTTTTCCCGCTTCTTCCTGCCGCAACGAGAATTGCGACTGGTTGCCCAAACGTACGGCAAACGGACCGCGTCCGAATCCGCCGACGGCGATCACCTGCAACGGCATTCCGCTTGAAAAACCCAAGTCGGCAAGACGGCGCGTAACCAGCGGGTCGAGTTCGCCGAAAGTCGAATTGGGGACGATGGAGTCGATGTGCGCGACTGCGCCTTTACTGAGTTTTGACAAAGGTATGGCAGACATAGGGTGTTTTACTTTCGTTGTCGATTGAAAAAAGAGACGGCAAGTAAAGACGAATTTGACACAGGGTAGGCCGAGGCATGTTCCAACGCCCGTTCCCGCAAAAGAAGTAGTTTTGATTGTTTATCACTTTGTTTTATTTTGATAATAAATCTTGTTAACATAAAAATCAAATCCAAAGCCACCAAATTCCTGATTTTCAGACGACCTCTTGCGGCAAATCAAAAAAAGCGAATGATTTGACGGGAAAGTCGGGCAGGGCTATTGATAAGGTTTGCATTTGGATGTTTGATAGGCGTAAAGAGAAAAGGAGCGAATGATGAAAATCTACACCGCCGCAGAAATGCGCGAACACGAGCAAATGGCAGTCGATAAAGGCACGACTTTCGAGCAACTGATGGAAAACGCGGGACAAGCCGCCGCCGCGGATTTGCTGCGCCGTTTCCCCAAAGCAGGGCGCGCGCTGATCGTTTGCGGCAAGGGCAATAACGGTGGCGACGGTTTGGTCATCGCGCGCGTGTTGTCGGAACAGGATTGGCAGGTAGATGTCGTCTTCGTCTTGGGAGATAAACTGTCGCCGCTGGCGCAGTTGAACCGCGAGCGTTTGAATCATTCGGACGGCGTCAGCTTTATCCGATCCGATGAGCTTGAAGGTCGGCTGAAAACAGGTTACGACCTCGTTATCGAAGGCATTTTCGGAACAGGCTTCAGCGGCGCATTGCCCGAAACAGCCGCCGCCGTCTGCCGCCTGCTGAATCAAGCCGACGGTTTCAAAATCGCGTTGGACATCCCGACCGGGCTGAACTGCGATACCGGCGAAGTAGATCAAGACACCTTCCGCGCCGATCTGACCTACGCCTTCGCCGCCTACAAGCCCGCGCATATGACCGATGCAGGCAAGGCATATTGCGGAGAGACCGTGTGTTTAGATATTGGGATAGAGTAAGAATATTTTATTGAGATGACGATGTTCGCGGCTATTTCCAGATTTGCGCCAAGTAAATGCCCAATGCCGTCAGAAGGAAGGAGCCGAAAACATGCAGGCAGACCGCTGAAAACGCCGTCGCCCAGCGTTGCGCCTGCATCAGGGTGACCATTTCCAATGAAAAGCTGGAAAACGTCGTCAGGCTGCCGAGAAAACCGGTAATCAGTAAAAGCTTCCATTGCGGATTATCCAGCCATTCGGCGCAGATGCCGATTAAGAGCGCGCCGATCCAGTTGGCGGCAAGCGTTCCGGCTGAAAACGGGACGGAGAGTGCGGCAAAGGCGAGAACGAGCAACCAGCGGGACAATGCGCCCAAAGCCGCGCCAAAAGCAACCGCCATGACGTTTTGAAACATATCGAAATCCGGAGACAAGAAAAATCAAAAGGGTAGGGTTGTGGATTTTAACCGTATTTTGAACAGGCAAACAAAGGGTCGTCTGAAAAGCATTTTAGGTTTTCACTTTGTTGAAACCATGCTTTCAGACGACCTTTTTTTGCACCTTTCCTTCATCATATATAGCGGATTAAATTTAAATCAGGACAAGGTGAGGCAACGCCATACTGGTTTAAATTTAATCCACTATAAAACAACATTTCCCTACATTGCCTGTCATTTGATGTTTGTTAAAAATTTTGCCGCCTATTCGTGTTACGCTTCGCAAACAAATTGATTTTCCAAGGGAAAGGAGCAGGATATGCCGTCATTGAGAACGCAAATCGCCGGTTTTTCTTTTGACAACTGTCTGATGAACGCCGCTGGTGTGGCGTGTATGACCGTGGAAGAATTGGAAGAAGTCAGACAATCCGCCGCGGGCAGCTTCGTCACCAAAACGGCGACGCTGGAAGCACGGATGGGCAATCCAGAGCCACGTTACCGCGATGTACCGCTGGGCAGCATCAATTCCATGGGCTTGCCGAATCAAGGCATTGATTACTATCTGGATTATTTGCTGAGCCTTCAAGAATCGCAGCCCGAACGGACATTTTTCCTCTCGCTGGTCGGTATGTCGCCCGATGAAACACACACGCTGTTGAAAAAGGTGCAAAACAGCGGTTTTAAAGGCATTACCGAACTCAACCTTTCCTGCCCGAACGTCCCCGGCAAGCCGCAAATCGCCTACGATTTTGAAACGACCGAACGGATTTTGGGCGAAGCCTTCGGCTATTTCGACAAGCCTTTGGGCATCAAACTGCCGCCGTATTTCGACATCGTCCATTTCGACCAAGCGGCGGAAGTGTTCAACCGCCATCCGTTGAAATTCGTCAACTGCGTCAATTCCATCGGCAACGGCATGTATATCGAGGACGAATCCGTTGTGATCCGGCCTAAAAACGGCTTTGGCGGCATAGGCGGCGAATACATCAAACCGACCGCGCTCGCCAATGTCCACGCGTTCTACCAAAGATTGAATCCGTCCATCCAAATCATCGGCACAGGCGGCGTTTATACCGGTCGCGATGTGTTTGAACATATCTTGTGCGGCGCGAGCATGGTGCAAATCGGCACGGCGCTGCATCAGCAAGGTGTCGAAGTTTTCGAACGCGTTTCGCTTGGTTTGAAAGCCATCATGGCGAAAAAAGGCTATGAGAAGCTGGAAGACTTCAAAGGCAAACTGAAATATCTGGGGTAAGTCTGCTCAGATGAAGGGGAAAAGGTCGTCTGAAAGCCATCATACGGTTTCAGACGACCTTTTATTACAAAACGGCTGCCGATAGGTTTCTTTGGAAAATCCGGATATCGGGGGAGGACGTTTTGATTGTTGTCATTTTGCTCATACGGCAGGCATCGAAATAGCGTGTATAGTGGATTAACTTTAAATCAGGACAAGGCGACGAAGCCGCAGACAGTACAGATAGTACGGCAAGGCGAGACAACGCCGTACTGGTTTAAAGTTAATCCACTATAAAAGGCGTTTTAACATTTATCTCTATAAGCAGGTTTGTTACAATTTCGGGAAAATTTTAGTGGAACTGCAAAATGCTGATGAACTCATCCGCCATCCTCCCGCCCGCCATGCTCGGCATCCTCGGCGGCGGACAATTAGGCAGAATGTTTACCGTTGCCGCCAAAACCATGGGCTACAAAGTAACCGTACTCGACCCCGATCCGAACGCGCCGGCGGCGGAATTTGCCGACCGCCATTTGTGCGCGCCGTTTGACGACCAAGCCGCTTTGGACGAGTTGGCAAAATGCGCGGCGGTTACTACTGAATTTGAAAACGTCAATGCCGACGCGATGCGCTTTCTGGCAAAACATACCAACGTTTCCCCCAGTGGCGACTGCGTGGCCATTGCGCAAAACCGCATTCAGGAAAAAGCGTGGATACGCAAAGCGGGATTGCAAACCGCACCGTATCAAGCGGTTTGCCGTTCAGACGACATCAGCGAAGAAAGCGCGCAATTCTTGCCCGGCATCCTGAAAACGGCCACTTTGGGCTACGACGGCAAAGGTCAAATCCGCGTCAAAACGGTGGACGAACTCAAAGCCGCGTTTGCCGAACACGGCGGTGTGGATTGCGTTTTGGAAAAAATGGTGGATTTACGCGGCGAGATTTCCGTGATCGTATGCCGTCTGAACGATGAAAACGTGCAAACCTTCGATCCTGCCGAAAACATCCACGAAAACGGCATCCTTGCTTACTCCATCGTTCCTGCGCGGCTGAGTGCCGACGTGCAGCAACAGGCACGGCAGATGGCGCAACGCTTGGCGGACGAATTGGATTATGTCGGCGTGTTGGCGGTGGAAATGTTTGTCGTCGGCGACACGCATGAATTGGTCGTCAACGAAATTGCCCCGCGCCCGCACAATTCCGGCCATCATACGCTGGATGCCTGCGCCGCAGACCAGTTCCAGCAGCAGGTACGCATTATGTGCAATCTGCCGCCCGCCGATACCAAGCTGCTTTCTTCATGCTGCATGGCGAATATTTTGGGCGGCGTCTGGCAGGAAGACGGCGGCGAACCGAATTGGCTGCCGTTGCAAAGCCATCCGAATGCACACCTGCACCTATACGGCAAAAAAGCCGCGCGGAAAGGCCGCAAAATGGGGCATTTCACCGTTTTGTCCGCCGATGCCGACACTGCTTTTGAAGCAGCAGGAAAATTACATCAAAGCCTTTGAATATAAAATATAATATCGGAAACAGCGTTCAGACGGCCCTCTGTCTGTTTATGAAGAAAACGTCGTCTGAACACGCATTACAATACATCTTACAACACATCTTGCCATGAGCCTTCTGACCATACTCCGTCCCGCAGTCGCGCAAGACTGCCAAGCCATACACAATGCCCATCTGCACGCCGTCCAATATACCTGCATCCGCAGTTACGACGATAAAGTATTGCATGCGTGGGAAGCCCTGCTCGATATCGACAGCTACCTCGAAACCATTTCCGATCCCGGCAAAGCCTTTTGGGTGGTGGAATACAGGGGGACCATACAGGGTTTTTTCCAAGTGGACTTCAAAGAAGCCCAATTGGACGCGTTGTATGTCCATCCCTTCGTTCATAATCACGGCTTGGGTACAGCCTTGCTGCGCCGTGCCGAAGAACTTGCCCATCAGGCGGGTTTGAGCTTTTTGAAACTGTACGCCTCGCTCAACTCCGTTCCTTTCTACCGCTTGAACCACTACGAATCTTTGGGTTCCGCCGTATTGCAGTTGAACAAAGACGTCAAGGTCAAGTGCGAACTGATGCGCAAATATCTATAAGCCGTTTTCAGACGACCTGTACACGGAGCGCAGAGGTCGTCTGAAAATGTGTTTTTTCATGTTCAACCTCAAAATATCCCCATGATGAAAACAGATTTCCAATCCGCCTTGAAAGCATTAGGCAAGCAAGCCAAAAAAGAAGCCGAAGCGCGGGCGCAGGAGCAAGCCTTGGCGAAGAAGCGCGAGGAAGAGAATATCGATTTCGCCAAAGCCGTAGGCGCAGTAACGCCGCTGAAAACCGCGCCGCGCTATGAAGCACCGCGTGATAAAACGCCCATCAAACCCCGTCCGAAAGAACAGGAAAGTTTGGCAGCCGAAGATTATTTTTATGTCGGCAGCGGCGCTTCTTGGGATGAACCGCCCGCTTCGTTCAGTAAAAACGGACAAGGGAAAAACGACTTGCAACGTCTGCGTAACGGGCATTATCCCGTAGTCGCCGATGTCGATTTACACGGCTACACGCAGGAAGAGGCACAACAGGTTTTAAACGAATTTATCGAATTTACCCAAAAGCGGGGTGTATGCGCCGAAATCATTCACGGCAGCGGTTTGGGCTCGTCAGGCTACAAACCCGTTTTAAAAAACATGACGCGCCGCTGGCTGATGCAGCACCCTGATGTATTGGCTTATATCGAGCCGAGGGAAGGCAATGACGGCGCTGTACGCATTTTGTTGAAGCGCAGGCGCAGGGAAGAAGAATAGTTTGTGCTGGATTGATTGGGCTGAGGCAATGTTGCCTTGAGTGCAATCTGCGAACCTGTCAAAGGTCGTCTGAAACAGGGATTAGGTTTTCAGACGACCTTTTCGATTTTGGCAAATACTGAAATATTGCTTACGGCAGGAGCTTGCCCGGATTCATGATGCCGTGCGGGTCAAGCTGGGCTTTGATGGCGCGCATCAAGGCGATTTCGGACGGGGTGCGGACGCTGGGGAGCCAGTGTTTTTTGATGGTGCCGATACCGTGTTCCGCCGCGATGGTACCGTGGCAGGCGAGGATGTGTTCATAGACGATGCTGTTGACGGCATCTTCGTAGCAGTAAGCATCGTTGCTCAAGACGTCGGGCAGGAAGGTGTTGTAATGCAGGCTGCCGTCGCCCAAATGTCCGAAGCAGACAATTTGTATACCCGGAAAACGGGTTTCTAAGGCGGGGGCGCATTGATGGACAAAGGCGGCGACTTGGGCAATCGGGACAGCGATGTCGTGTTTGATGCTGGTGCCGAGCTTGCGCTGGGAGGCGGAAATGTTTTCACGCAGCGTCCACAGATCGAGGCGCTCTTGTTCGGATTGCGCGATGATGCTGTTTTCTTGGCCGTTTTGATAGAGAAACTCGGCAAGTTTTTCGTCGAGAGCGGCATCGGGAACGGAGTCGGTCAGTTCGAGCAGGACGTGCCAGTTTGCATCGGTCGGCTGTTTGAGATGACTGAACTCGGAAGACAATGCCAAGGCGTAGCGGCTGATCAGCTCGAAACTGGTGAGGCGTTCGGCAAAATGCCCTTGTACGGCTGTTAAAAGCTGTACGGCAGATTCGATGTCATCCAAACCTATCCATGCGGTCGCTATGGTTTGCGGACGGGCGAAGAGTTTGAGCGTGGCGGCGGTGATAATGCCGAGCGTACCTTCGCTGCCGATAAAGAGGTGGCGCAGGTCGTAACCGGTGGTATTTTTGTGCAGCGGTTGGAGATGGGAAACAAGTTCGCCATTGGGCAGGACGACTTCCAAGCCTAATACCAAGTCGCGCATACTGCCGTAGCGTAAAACGTTTAATCCGCCGGCGTTGCAGGCGATGTTACCGCCGATTTCGCACGAGCCTTCGCTGGCAAGACTGAGGGGGAACAGTCTGCCTGCTTCGGCTGCCGCTTTTTGAACGTTTTGCAGGATTACGCCCGCTTCGACGGTGATGCTGTTGTCGGCAAGGTTGATTTCTCGGATGCGGTTGATTTTGGAAAGGTTGAGCAGTACGCCGCCGGAAGCTACCGCTGCGCCGCACAAACCGGTATTGCCGCCCTGCGGGGTAACGGGGATACGGTGTTCAAAACAAAACCGCATGATTTCTTGTACATTTTCTATAGAATGCGGTTGCAAGATGATGTCCGGTTCGGAAACAAAGCGGCGGCGCTGGTCGTTTAACAAGGCCGGTGTGGCTTCGAGGATTTCGGCGGGGGAAAGGAATTCAAGAAAACGGTCGTACAGATTGGGCATAACGGGCAGCAGGATGGTTTGTGTGTGTACGGAAGATTATATAGCGGATAAGGGAAGCGAAAAACGGTAAAGGTCGTCTGAAAAACAAAAAAGCAGGATACAATCCGTATCCTGCTTTTTTAACTGTAAAAATATTATTTTGCAGCAGAAGCGGCAGAAGCAGCAGCTGAGCTGGCAGCAGAAGCAGCACCAGTTGCAGCAGAAGCAGCGGTATTAGCTGCAGAAGCGGCAGTGTTGGCAGCAGAAGCAGCGGTGTTAGCTGCAGAAGCAGCTTCAGTTGCAGAGGAAGCTGCAGAAGCAGCACCAGTTGCAGAAGAAGCGGCAGAAGCAGCAGTTTCAGAAGCACCGGAAGCTGTAGGAGCAGCAGTATCAGCGCCTTTGTTACAAGCAGCCAAAGCCAAAGATAACAGAGCAGCAGCAATCAGAGATTTTTTCATTTTGAGAACCTTCTTTAAATCGATTTAAGTAGAACAAAACAACAAAACGACATATAAGTCGTTTCATTTAGAGTAAAAATTCATTGCTGAATTTCCTGCATTATGCCCCACAGGGTGCTTCGGTGCAACGATACGGACGAATTAGTAATTTTTAATCAATCTGAAATGGACGAAAGACGGGGGTAAAACTAGTCCGCATTGGCTGTTATTCAATGTACATTTGAAATAAATTGTATAGTAAAATTTATTTATTTCATGCGTTTACATTTGAAGAATGCGCTATGGGCCTTTGTTTTCAATCGGTTTAAATGAAATGCGGGCAGTTGTTGCGCATAAAAGCAAAAAGTTGTAAAAAAGTTACACAAATATAAAGATTATCAAAATTTACGCTTTTACGTGCAATATGTTAAATATTGTGCATATAAATTTATAATTGTTAGTTTTGATAATTTTGCGATAAATCTCCGTGCATGACGGCGGTGTGTTAGAATGCTTTAGATTTGTTGGCAGAGGGTTGTCAATAAAGAAAACCTGTTTTGATAAACGGTCATGATAAAGGATAAAAAATGGCTATTGAAAAAAATTCTGTGGTTTCGCTTCACTATGAAATGTACGATGCGGACAACCAACTGCTGGACAAGACTGAAGAACCCATCGTCTATCTGCATGGCGGATATGACGGCATTTTCCCTTTGGTGGAAGAAGCTTTGCACGAGAAAAACGTCGGCGATACCGTTGAAGTCGCGCTGTCACCCGATGATGCTTTCGGCGAGCAAGATCCCGGCCTGGTGCGTATCGAAGACGTCAGCGTGTTTCCGGTTGAAGTGGAAGTCGGCATGATGTTTGAAGCCGATGATCCTGAAACCGGCGATGTCTTGATTTACCGCGTAACCGACGTGGCGGACGGCAAAGCCGTAGTAGACGGCAACCATCCGCTTGCCGGCATGAAAATCTTGTTCAAAGCGACAGTTGACGGCGTACGCGATGCGACTGAAGAGGAAATCGCACACGGCCACGTTCACGGCCCGCACGGTCATCATCACTAATTGAGTTAGTCTGCAATGCAAAAGGTCGTCTGAAAACAGGATTGGGTTTCTGTTTTCAGACGACCTTTTTGTATGTCGCCTAAATCCACGCCTTTAAAAGGGATAATCTGAAACTTATTGACCGTCATTTTGATTGCCTCATTTTATAAATGGCGGCTGCCTGAGCATTATTCGATGGCAAGCTGAGCCAATTCGTCTTTCGTGAATGCTTCCAGCAGAATATACGCTGCGTCAATAAAGCGGTATTTTTCTTTGGGCAGCTGTGCGATAAAGGTTTCGTAGGGCAGCTCGGTAGGTGAATCGTCATCGTTGGTAAAAATCAATCTCCAGCTGCTGATATCGTTGTTGGAAATATCGAGATCCGTGCCGTATTCTATTTCGGGTTGGTAGGGCAGGATAGTCGGCAGTTCAGGGTTTAAGACATAAAAGCCGACGAGCTCTCCCGTGTCACTATTTTTTCCAATCATTTGATGAGCGGAATAGGCATCCAGCCATTGGGTTTCACGCATCAGGCAGCTGAAGGCTGCGAGTGGGTCGTTGTCGGCTAGAATTTTGTCGCGAATCTCTTTGTTCAGTGCCACAGGGCGGGTAACGCCGTAGAATTTATAGTTTTGTATTTCGTTTTCATCTTCAAAAGGCACCATGGATATACCGGCCTGTATGTCTGGTTTGAAATCGAAGGTTTGGATGGTGTCGGCAGTGAAGGTTTCACCGGTTTCGCAGGTAATCGGTTGTTTGAGCGCGCGGGCTAAATCGGCGAGATATTGCAGGGCAATTTGCCAGTCTTCCAAAGTGCTGGGCGTGAATTGCCGCACAGCGTATTCCTGTGTGTCTTCATCAAAGGATAATTCAAATCCCCTACCGCTTTTTTCGTTCACGCCAAGCAGCAGACATTCGAAGTCGGATAACGGCAGTGTTTGAAATCGCTTTAAATCAAAATCTTCATCGTGTTCATCAAATGAAAATTGTGCCAGCGGCTGCGATGAAAGCTGGAAACATTCCTGCACGGTTAATACGGGCATGCGGCTAAATAGCTTTTTGGGATTTTTGATGTAGAAAGAAATGCTCATCGGAATATCCTTTCCAAATTTTGGCGGTATTTAGCCGTTATTTGTAGGCAGCCTGCACAATGAAATTGATTCAGGCTGTTTTGAGTTTTCAGACGGCCTCATCAGTGGATGTCTATTCCTTTGCGTTTAAATTCATCCTCCAACTGCCGGATGTGCTGTTCCGCTTTGAGGAGCTGTCTGTAATCGTCGGGGTGCATCGTATCGCGCAGGTTCATGCTTTTCAGGCCGAGTTCGCCTATGCCTTGCACTTGGGACGCAGCCGTTTCCGTTATCCGTTGTTTTCCCGACCATCCGCCGGAGCCACTTATTTTGGTAATGCTGACTTGGCCTGAGGGCGCGTCGTAGAAGTTGTATGCGGTCGAGTCTTTGGGGTTGGGTTGGCCGTCCCGATAAAAGGTCGTCCATAGCAGTTTGTTGGTCTGTCTGGAATATTCCAGTTCGTGTCCCTGTATGTTGCCGTTGGCATCAAGGGTATAAAGTTTGACCAGTGGTCTGATCGTGGGGTGCTTCGAGTCGGTCGGCATCGGGTGGTAATTGCCTTCCCAGCAGCGTTGCATGCGGTCTGCAACAGGGGTGCAGTGTTTGGGGGTGCGTGTTTCGTTCAAACGGAGCCAGTTGTTGATTCTGGCGAGTTCTTCGGGTGAGGGGGGTGTGTATGAGCTGCTGTCTGACGGGCTGTCGTATGACGAACTCCTGTATGACGAGCTGCTTGGCGAATAGTCGGTGCATGTAGCGTTGCCATATACCTGCATGCAGTGCCCTATACGGTTCATTTGCTGTGCGTGCTCTCGGCGCAGTATGTTTTCGTCGGCTGCCGCGAATTGGCTTGCCGCCAATCCGCAGAATGCCAGCAGGATAGGCAAAATCGTTTTGCGCATGGGGTGGTTTCCGTTTCAAGGTAAAAATTCGAGTATTGGGGTTTAAGGGAATCCGCGCTTTTAAGCTGCCTGAATATTTGTTTGCGCGGATTGGGTTCGGGAAGATGGTGTGCAGGCTGCTTTTTCGGTTTTCAGACGGCCTCGGGTTGTCTGTGACTGTTAAGCGATAAAATGGTCGTACACGGCATCGATTTTTGCGCAGGCGCGTTGGACTGCGGCCTCCCAGTTGCCTGCCGTACCTTCGGCGTAAACGGTATCCACAGAAGCGAAGCCCAAGAAACCGCCAAGCAATGTTTTCAAATAGCTTGAGGCGAAATCCATTTGCGCCATCGGACCTTCGCTATAAACGCTGCCGCTGGTCTGCAACAGCAGTACTTTATGCTCGCCCATCAAACCTTTCGGTGTACCGTCTTCGCCGTAGCGGAAGGTTTCGCCGGGCATAACCAGATTGTCCAGCCAGTCTTTCAGGAGGGCGGGAATGGCGAAGTTATACATAGGGTAGGCGATAACGAGACGGCGGGCGGATTTGACTTGGTTCACGACCGACATCAGCTGAGCTTGCAGCGCAGCTTGTTCTTCGTTTGGTTGTTGCCCTTGAAACAGGGTAACAGTAAACATCTCCAGCACTGCCTTATCCAAAGGCTGAATATCTGCTTCTGCCAAATTGACCGTTTGCACGCTGCCTGCAGGCAGTTTGGTCAGCAGGTGGGCAACCATGCGATTGGTCGCGGAAGCAGTAGAATGTCGATCAGGATGTGCATTGATAATCAGGGTGTCAATCATTTTAGTTTCCTTTTTGGGGGTAGTTTAAGTGAGATAGGTTTTCAGACGGCCTCCGATACCGTATGGTCGTCTGAAACGTTTATTGCCGCAATGTTTTACCGTTCGATTTGGCTCACATCCCGCACCGCGCCTTTGTCGGCGGAAGTTGCCATCGCGCCGTAGGCACGCAGGGCGGCGGAGACGTAGCGGTCGCGGTTTTCCGGTTTCCACGCTTTGCTGCCGCGTGCTTCCATTTCGGCGCGGCGTTTTGCGAGTTCTTCGTCGGACACTTTCAGGTTAATGCTGCGGTTGGGGATGTCAATTTCAATCGTGTCGCCTTCGTGCACCAAGCCGATGGCGCCGCCTTCCGCCGCTTCGGGCGAAGCGTGGCCGATGGACAAACCTGATGTGCCGCCGGAGAAGCGTCCGTCGGTCAGCAGGGCGCAGGCTTTGCCGAGGCCTTTGGATTTTAGGTAGCTGGTCGGATACAGCATTTCCTGCATGCCCGGGCCGCCTTTGGGGCCTTCGTAGCGGATGATGACGATGTCGCCAGCGACGATTTGGTTGCCCAAAATGCCTTCGACGGCGGCTTCTTGGCTTTCAAACACGCGGGCGCGGCCGGTGAATTTGAGGATGCTCTCGTCCACGCCTGCGGTTTTCACCACGCAGCCGCGTTCGGCGATGTTGCCGAACAAGACCGCCAAACCGCCATCTTGCGAGTAGGCGTGTTCGACGTTGCGGATGCAGCCTTTTTCGCGGTCGAGGTCGAGGGTTTTCCACATGCGGTTTTGTGAGAACGCCTGGGTGGTGCGCACGCCGCCGGGAGCGGCTTTGAAGCGTTCGATTGCATGGGTGTTTTCGGGATTGGTCACGTCCCATTTTTCAATCGCGTCTTTCAGCGTCGGCGCGTGGATGGTGTACACGTCGGTGTACAGTTTGCCCGCTTTGTCCAATTCTTTCAGGATGGCGAAGATACCGCCGGCGCGGTGCACGTCTTCCATGTAGTAGTCGTGGTTGTTGGGCGCGGTTTTGCAGATGCAGGGCACGACGCGGCTCAGGCGGTCGATGTCGGCCATTTTGAAATCCACGCCTGCTTCGTTGGCAACGGCGAGCAAGTGCAGGATGGTGTTGGTAGAGCCGCCCATGGCGATGTCCATGGTCATGGCGTTTTCAAACGCTTTTTTGGTGGCAATGCTGCGCGGCAACACGGTTTCGTCGTTTTGCTCGTAATAGCGTTTGGTGATTTCGACAATCATGCGGCCGGCTTCGAGGAACAATTCTTTGCGGCCGGCGTGGGTGGCGAGGTAGGAGCCGTTGCCGGGCAGGGACAGGCCGAGCGCTTCGGTCAGGCAGTTCATGGAGTTGGCGGTGAACATGCCGGAGCAGGAGCCGCAGGTCGGGCAGGCGTTTTGTTCGACTTCTTCGACTTGCTGGTTGCTGACATTGTCGTCCGCCGATTCAATCATAGCGTCAATCAAGTCCAAGCGGCGTTCGGGCTGGATGTTGGCCACGCCGATGACCTTGCCCGCTTCCATCGGACCGCCGGAAACGAAAATGGTCGGGATATTCAGGCGCATGGCGGCAATCAGCATTCCGGGGGTGATTTTGTCGCAGTTGGAAATGCACACCAGCGCGTCGGCGCAGTGGGCGTTGACCATGTATTCGATAGAGTCGGCAATCAAATCGCGGCTGGGCAGGGAGTACAGCATGCCGCTGTGCCCCATGGCGATGCCGTCATCGATGGCGATGGTGTTGAATTCTTTGGCGATTGCGCCCGCTTTTTCGATTTCACGGGCAACCAGTTGACCCATGTTGTGCAGATGGACATGGCCGGGCACGAATTGGGTGAACGAGTTGGCAACGGCGATGATGGGCTTGCCGAAGTCGGTTTCCATCACGCCGGTGGCGCGCCACAATGCGCGCGCGCCCGCCATGTTGCGGCCGTGGGTGGAGGTTTTGGAGCGGTATTCTGGCATGGGGTATTCCTCAGAGGGGTGGTATTTTGAAAGACGAGCCGTCTGAAATAAAGGTATCGACTTGAGCAACCTTTGTTTCAGACGGCCTTTAGACCGGTATTTTATATGAAATACCGCATAATAAGAAATGCTTTAAGGCAAACGAAAGGTCGTCTGAAACAAGGTTTCGACTTTGCGAAAACTGTTTTTCAGACGACCTTGATGGCAAGAAATCCTAGCATTATTTACAGTTTTTGAAAGACAATACTTCCTTTGAAGCCGTCTCTCCCGATAGAGGCGCAATTAATTGATAAAGGCAAATTCAGAAAAGCAGGCAAGATGATCGATTATGAAATTAGTGAAGGGCATATTACCAAGACAGAAGGCCATAGATTAAATAGGAGATAAGCAAAATGTTGAAAATTTTGAATAATTCCTTAAATGGGATTACTTTGGGGCAAAGAAAGGTTGACTTAGATGATGCTACTTTAGATGAATCTAGTTGTTCATTAGAGTTTGATAGAAAGCACAAGATACAATCTGATTCACAAGTAATTACTTTATCATCTTCTGAAACTTGTGATGAATTTAGCTTAAATGGAAAAATTATTAACTTCTCCAATCTCGAAAAATTTGTAGAAGAGGAGAATCCTCTGGTAGAAATTTCGGATGAAGAAAAATATTTTTATACTTTTCCACAATATAATTTAGTTTTATATGTTGATTATAAAGATAAATTGTTTCTACAGGTATTAATTTACGATGAAAGTATAAAAGATTTATATGAAAATAGCGGGCAAAAATACTCAGACTTCCAAAAAAGTAAACTTAAAAGTCTAATTACATTTTATGGTAAATTGATATTTATTCCTTATAAGTCAGTGGGTAATTTGGAATTCAACAGTTCTCTATCGGATATTATAAAAGAATATGATATATTAGAAAAAATTATTCCTGATAAGAAAAATATCTTATGGATAAATAATTTTGCGCTTAGATTTGATAATGAAAAATTGACGCAAATTACAATTTTTTATGATAAAAAAGAAATTATTCCAATATATTATAATGAAATTAATATCTCATCAGAAAAAGGGCTTTCTGAATTATTAAATAAATATGATGGAATTGAAAGGGGAAAATCTAAATATCTTTTCAAAGAATTAGGTTTGGTTGTAGCAAAAGACTTCTCTGAGTTTCACTTTTTTGAACAATCATTATTAAAATTTTGGGCAAATTTACATAGAGCTATCACTAGTTGGTAATTGCAGGTCGTAAGTACGTAGCTCAATTAAACTCTGGATTACGATACATAGAATGTACGGAGTATCTGCATGTGTTTTTTGTTTTTCAGACGACCTCAATATCTTCTCTGAGGTCGTCTGAACTATCTGTTTTTTTATAGGAAAAGCGTTCTAAAGAAATTAGGCTTAGAATTGGAGAAAGTAAATGGGAAAGTTGTTGATTGGAGTAATTGGGACTATTTTGCTTTTGATAGGTGCTTCAAGTATGTCACATCCACTTGAAAAAAATATTCCATATAATGATTTGACTATTAGGTACTATTTAGGAATGAGTTTCCCTAAGTATAATCATCCTGCAAAATTGTATAATGAGATTAATTTGGATAAAGTAGATGAAATTAGAAAAAGCAAGGAAATTATATCTTATTATGTCGGATTTTATAGAGATGAAAAATTAATCAAATTTGATAAGTATATTAATAATAACAAAATAATGGGTTTTACCTATGAGTATGATGGCAGAGGAAATCTGATAAAAATATATCAAAATAACGTTGAATAAAATAAACAGATTGAGGCTGCGACTAACAAAACCGTGAGGTCGTCTGAAAATTAGTTTTCGGGCGACTTTCTTTTTATGCTGCCGAAAACGTGCTTCTACATTAACTGACTTCCACCCCCACCCACACACCGCCTTCAATGGTTATGCTTTTTCAATTTTATGGCTTATTTCAAAGCCGTTTTCCAGTCCAAACCGCCAAGGGATGGGACTTGGGTGATGCTGTGATCGGCAAGGTTGATGGCGGTCAGTTCGCCGCCCCAAAGCGCACCGGTGTCGAGGGAGAGGATGTTGTCGGTGTTCATAAAGCCCAGCGAAGACCAGTGTCCGAAGACGATGGTGTGGCTGAGGTTTTGCCTGTCGGGGGCTTTGAACCAAGGGCGCAGGTTCGCGGGCATTTTTTTGAGGGTGGATTTGTAGTCGTAATCGAGTTCGTTTTTCAGCGTCAGCGCGCGCATTCGGGTGAAGACGTTGAGAATCATGCGCAGGCGGTCGTAGCCGGTCAGATCGTCGCGCCATTCGGCGGGTTTGTTGCCGTACATTTTGGAGAAAAACTTTTTGTATTTTTTGCCGCGCAACTCGGCTTCGGTTTCGCTGGCGAGCAGTTCGGCGCGGGCGATGGTCCATTGGGGCAGGATGCCGGCGTGAACCATAACATGGCGCACGCCTTTGATCAGCAGGGGCTGGAAGCGCAGCCAATCGAGCATTTTTTTGCTGTCGGGGTGTTGGAGGATGGGGGTGATGGTGTCGCTGCGCTTGACAGTACCTTCGCCGTAGCCGACGGCAAGCAGATGCAGGTCGTGGTTGCCGAGAACCATGCGGACGCTGCTTTCGTGTTCCATGCAGAATTGGAGGACTTCGAGGGATTTGGGGCCGCGGTTGACGATGTCGCCGACGAGCCAGAGGGTGTCTGTACCGTGGTTGAAGTTGATTTTGTCGAGCAAAAGGGTGAGTTCGTCGAAGCAGCCTTGAATATCGCCGATTGCGTAGTGTGCCATTGTTGTTATTGTCCGATAGTGTGTGGTGTTTCAGACGACCTTTGGCTTGTGGGAGGTCGTCTGAAAACGGGTTGCGTGTCTTATGCGTTCAGTACCAGCACGGCTTCGGCTTCGACCTGCACGCCTTTAGGCAGGGAGGCGACACCGACGGCGGCGCGGGCGGGGAAGGGTTCTTGGATGAACTCTGCCATGACTTCGTTGAAGACGGCGAAGTTGGCAAGGTCGGTCAGGTAGGCGTTGAGTTTGACGATGTCGCCCAGTGTGCCGCCAGCGGCCTCGGCGACGGCTTGCAGGTTTTTAAAGACCTGGCGTGCTTCGGCACGGAAGTCGCCGTTGCCGACAACGGTCATGGTGGCGGGATCGAGGGGAATTTGACCGCTCATGTAAACGGTGTCGCCCGCGCGCACGGCTTGGCTGTATGCGCCGATGGCGGCGGGGGCTTTGTCAGTGTGGATGATGGTTTTGGACATGATTTTCTCCTGTTGTCGGGGTCGTCTGAAAGTGGGGGGGGCTTCGATAAAAACGGTGTCGATTATCGTATAAAACCGAGTGATTGTGTAGGGTATTGACGTTTTCAGACGGCCTGATAAAGCGGCAGCCCGAAGATGTTTCAGTTTGGCGCGTCAAGGCCGTCTGAAAAAGTAGGTGCTATAAAAAGCATTGCAACAAATCGTTTAAAAACAACCGTCCCCGTTCGGTCGGGCGGAACACGGTCGGGTCGGTTTCCAGCAGACCTTTTTGCCTTGCTGTTTCGATTTGCGCCATGATTTTGGCGGCGGGTACGCCTGTGCGCTCCTGCAACATCGCGGCGGGTACGCCGTCGGTCAGGCGCAGGGCGTTCATCATGAACTCGAACGGCAAATCTTCGGCGGCAACGGTTTTGCGTTCAACGGCTTCACTCGGCTGGCTTTGCATTAGAGCGAGGTAGTCGTTGGGATGGCGGCGGCGGACGGTGCGCTCGATGCGGTCGGGGTAGGAGATTTTGCCGTGCGCGCCCGCGCCTATGCCCAAATAATCGCCGAACTGCCAGTAGTTCAAATTGTGGCGGCACTGCATGGCGGGTTTCGCAAAAGCCGATGTTTCGTAGTGGATAAAGCCCGCGCCTTCCAACGCGCCGTGTACCGCGTCTTCGATGTCGAGGGCGGCTTCGTCTTGCGGCAAACCTTTCGGCGGCGTATGACCGAACGGCGTGTTCGGCTCCATCGTCAGATGATACGCGCTGATGTGGGTCGCGCCCGTAGCGATGGTGGTTTGCACGTCATCCAATGCCGTCTGAACAGTCTGGTTCGGCAGTGCGTACATCAAGTCGATATTGACTTTATCAAATAATTTCAAGGCGGTGTCGATGGCGGTTAGGGCTTCTTTGCCGTTGTGGACGCGCCCCAGCCACGCAAGCATATCGTCGTTGAAACTTTGCACGCCAATAGAAAGCCGCGTGATACCCGCATCTTTAAATCCTTGAAATTTCTCAATTTCAAACGTGCCCGGATTGGCTTCCAACGTAATTTCCGCTTCCGGCTGCAAGCGCAACAGCGAACGCACGCCGCTCAACAAACGGTCAATCGACTCCGCCTGAAACAGGCTGGGCGTACCGCCGCCGAAAAATATCGTTTCCACCGGTCTGCCCCAAATATTGGGCAATTCGAGCTGCAAATCGGTCAGCAGCGCGTCGATATAGGCGGCTTCGGGCAATCCGTTTTTCAGGCTGTGGGAATTGAAGTCGCAATACGGGCATTTTTTGATGCACCACGGGATGTGGATGTAGAGTGACAGGGGCGGCAGGGCGGTGAGTTGTCCGGGATGCCGAAAGGTAATATTATGTTTCACGTTGTTAGATTTTTTGTGTTCTCAAATATGGTTAAATTCTCTAAATAATTTAGGTAGTCTATCAATAATTTTAATTGCTTCTTTGTAGCTAGAATAGAGTTCATCTGAAGTTTTTTCAAGTGAAAATGCTGCAAAATTTTGATGAACTAAGCGGTTTCTATCTAAACCAAGTTCAAGAAATTTTTTTATTGATTCTTCTAGGTCTTCATCTTTAATTTTTCCAGTAGCATATTTTTTAAAAGACTCTCCAAAGATTCTTAAAAAAGAATTGATATTTTTCTCTTCCCACCTAAACCATGTATGATACTGTCTACTAATAAATTTATTTCTTACTAGCTCAGAAATGATATGTTTTTCATGAGTTTGTTCTTGTACATATTCAAGAACACAATTGGTAATTCGATCTTCAAAATAACTTGAAATGGCCAGCAATAGGGTTTTACGATAGATTTCATCAGTAGAAACTGATAAAGATATTTCCTTATTGTCTTCAAGAAATTTTTTGAGTTCTTTGTGATCTTCGTATATTCTATCAATAATATCCTTCATGATAGAAGGTTCCTATACTTTTAATGAAATAATCTGTTTAGCTTTTTCTAGTCTTTTAGCTACTTTGGTAGCATGAGCAGTACCTTTTAGTAGAGCCTCAGAGAATTCTTCATCCTCAGCTAATTTTTTGATACTATTTTCTTCGATAAAGCCTTCAATTAATTTATTTTCATCAGGGGAGAAAAACTTTTTAGCTACGGCATAAAAAACAGCCTCAAATATGCCGACATTGAATAAATTTCCTCTTGATCTACTTCTAAAAATCTTAGGGTCGAGATCCCGGCAGGCGGTTATAAAAGAGTTAAATAAATCTAATAAGTATTTATTATATTCATTTGAATATTTAGAACATTTTTCCGAAAATTGGTTTAAAAACCTAGTCATTGATGGTCGATAGTTTTCACTATCAATAAGCATAGCAAAAGATCGTAGAAGAATTTCTATATCTTTCATATGTAAATCAGGTTCTGGTGAACCCAATAAATTCCTCCAGTTAGAATTGTTATTTATCTTGAAAAGCATCTTGTAAAAATCTGAGTGATACATACTGGTACGGATTTCTTGTGCTTTCAAATTCATTCCGCCAGTATTCAATCTATTAAAAACTTCAAACATTGAAGAATTATCATTAGATGGCGCATTTTGTTTTACTATAATATTTCTGATTGGTCGTAAATCTAATTGTAGTTTAAATTCCCCAAGAGTTGAGTAGTTCATTCCATGAAATTTATTTTTTTTGTCAGATAGTTGACTAGGTAATTTAAGGTTGAAAGGAGTAAAATATTCATCATCATGCAATACTTCTTCAGGAATTTTTCCTTCTCTATCAAAAATATTACGTAAAGCAGAGCGTTTTTCTTTTTTAGGAAAACGTTTTTTCATAAAGTAATATATTGACATTAATCGTTGTTGCCCATCGATAACTAAAAATTTATTTCTTTCTTGTTCATATAGAAATAATTGGGGTACTGGAAGGCCTAATAATAATGATTCAATTAATTTAGATGACCTACCGATATCCCAAACAAAATTTCTTTGAAATCCAGGTATGATGACAGCTCCTGATTCAATAAAACTATTTAATGTCATAACATTAAAATCATTGGGAGTTGCTGTAATATCATATTCATCTATATCTAAATTTTCACATTCATTTTCTGCATAATCATCAATCTGTAATGAGTTAATTTTTTCATAAGTTTCCATATTGCTAACCTTAAAGTATGTAGAAATATAACTGATTTTATTATGAAATATTTATTTTTTGCAACAATTCCCGTAACGCCTGCCCCCTGAGGCTTTTGGCAATCATGGGTTGCGGGTCGTTTACGTGGCAGGCAGAAACGCAGGCATCATAGCAGCTTTTGTTGGAGAGGTCGTCTGAAATTTTCAGATGACCTTTCAAGCATTGCCCCGTCAGAATTTGCCTGTAAATCCGACGGTAACCGCCCGTCCCGGTGCGGGGATGGGGACGTTGGACATGGGGTCGAGGTAGTAGCGGTTGGTCAGGTTGCTGACGCTGAAGTTCATGCTCAGGTTTTTGCCGAAGTTGTAGCGTCCGTAAGCATCCAATACCAAGGCGGAACGCCAGTGGTAGGGGCGGCCTGATGCCTGCATGATCCGTGCCAAGCCCTGACGTGCCAGTTCGTCCTGCTGGTCGGTATCGACGGTGCTGTGGTAGATGCCGCGCATACCCAGTTCCAGCCTGTTGTTGAAGCGGCGGGTGCCGACATCGAGGTTGAGCGAGTATTTCGGCTGCATGGTTTGATAGAAACGGGTGGCACCGAAGCCGCCATCGATACATTTGGGGATGCGGTTGTTATAGACGTCGTAGTTGAAGGCGGTCGATTTGTCGCAGGTGCGCTGCTTTAAGCGGTAGTTCGCGCCGAACGAGGCAAACCATTTGCCGCTGTCGATACGGCTTTGCAGCTCGATGCCGCTGGTCTGTTTCTTGTCGTATTGGGTCAGGTTTTTGTTTTCGGTAATGTCGATGGCGTTTTTGATGGTGTTGTTGTAGTAGGTCAGGCGGATGGTAGCAATCTGGATCGATTTGGGCGGTATACGGTTTAGGAAAGGTCGTTTGAAAACTTTTCAGATATTTTAGTCTAGTCGGGAATTTTTAAAAATCGTGATTGGTTTGGATAGAAATTCTGAATAAATAAATTAAAAACGGTATCTCAAATTCAGTGCGATTTCATTCTGTCGGTAAACATAAAAATCCGAATTACTGCGGCTGACCGTCCGCTTGAATCTTAATTCGGGAGAGATGTTTTTAAACTGCCATTTCGATGCGCCCAAAGCGGCGGTAAAAATGGTCTGCCTGTCGCGGCGGCGTTCGCCGTCGGTGTGGTAGCTGCCTTCGTCGTAGCGGCTGAGGCGGTGAAGGGCTGCGGCGTTGAGATAGATACTGTTGCCGAAAATTTTATAGCCGCCGATGCGGGCGGTGTATTCCCTGCTGCGGGCAAACGCGTCGGGATACTTGCGGCGGGTAAGGTCGATGCCGCCGAACAGTCCGAGGCCGTCTGAAAACGTGTAGCCCAATCCTGCGCCGGAAGTATAAAGGCTGTAGTCGCTGTAATATCCGCGCTCGCTTTCCAGATATTTGACCCGTTTGCCTTCCAGTCGGGCGTTGACCGACCATTTGCGCCCCAAATTCCGTTCCCAGTTTATATCCGCGCCCCATGCGCGGTAACGGCTGCGGCCGCCGCGAAAGTAATGTTCGAAATACGGGGTCAGCGTCAGGTCGTCGTTGGCATCGGCGTATTGGTAGCCGGCGGACAGCAGGGCGGTGTTTTCACTGTATTTTTCAATCGGTTCGCTTTGGGTGTCGGCGCGGTCAAATCGGCTGCCGTAGGCAATAGGGCGCAGGATGAGGTTGTGATGGCCCTTGAGCGGAACGGATTTCGAGGCGGCGGCGCTGTATTGCCAAAACGCCGAGCCGACGGGCTTGGGCAGGGAGCGGTAGCTGAAACATTCGCCCATAAATTCGCCCACGCATTCGCGTTTGCCGTTGCCTTGATTGATGTTGTCGCTGTAACCGCGCCCGACGGAAATATCGACGTGCCAGCGGCTGCGTTTGTCGAGGATGTCGAGATAGTTTTGCACCGTCTCTTTGGTTTCAGATGGCATCCCGCCTTGCAAAACCTTTTCGAAACCGGCTTTTGCTTCGCGGGTCTGATTGTCTTCACCGTAAAGCCGTGCCAGTTCCAACCCTATGCGGACATCGCTGGGCGCAGCCTGTTGCGCCGCTTTCATCTTTTCCAGCGCGCCGGAAACATCGCCTTGCGAACGCGCCAGCAGCCCTTCGGCCATCAGTACCAGATGCGGTTTGTGGCCGGAAAGGATGCGGTAGTGCGTCAGAAATTCCCTCACTTTGTTCCACTGCCTGTCGTTGACCGCGTAATAAATGCCCAAGGCCAAATCGTGTTCCGTGTGCGGCACATGATAAGTCTCGCCGCCGATGTCAATGCGGCTTTCATCTGAAAGGCCGTCTGAAAATGCTTCCGCTTCCTGATACTGCCTGATTTGACGCTGAACCCCGTCGCGCAGCATACGCGTGTCGTCATCGTCGGCAAAGGCGGGGATGGAAAGGGGGAGCAGCAGGGCAAACAGGCAGGCGCGGTTTTTCATTTCGGGTTTCCACAATATAGGGGAAGCCGAATCACATCATCGGCTTCCCCATCCTTAAAATCCATCGGCAATCCTTTTGAATACATGTTTTCAGACGGCCTCAACGCTTGCGTCCGCCGAATGCCACGTCGTCTGCCGCACCTGCTTTACGGGTGGCGATACCTGCCATTGCCGCCGCGCCTTTGCCGTAGAATTGCCCCTTCATACCTTGGGCGGTATCGGCAAACGTGCCTTTGGTATTGTCGATTTTTGCTTTGTCAAAGCTGATTCTGTCCGCACCGCGCGCAATCTGGCCGCCCATTGTTCCTTGAGTTGTCGTACCGAATTTTGCCGTAACCGTGCCGCGGTAGAAATCGTTTGCGCCGGGCGTGTGTTTGTTGATGCCGACCACATCGTAGGTTGCCGTTGCCAAGCCTTGAGTCCGTCCGGTCGGATTGTCGCCGGCATACCATACTGTGCGGCGGGCGTCGGCCATGTTCAGGTTGGTATCATTGTCCGGAACGGTACCGCCTTTTCGCGGTGCCCATTCGCCGAAATAAACCCCGCTGCCGTCGGGCAGGTTTTTGACTTGACCGATAACTAGGCCGCCGAATTCAGGCAGTGTTCCTGCTTTGGCCATACGGCGAACGCTGTACACATCAATATTGGTGCCGCGTTTTTCATACCAAGTTTGCCCAATTTTGGCATCCCTTAATGAAGGAATCGGAATAAGGTTGCCTAAAGGAACAATAGCGGGGGTAAGGTATTTGGGATTGGTCTTGCCGTTTACCGAGACATTATAGTTATTACCGTTAATCGGTTTATTGGTATGAACTTTGTTGATGTATTTGACCGGACCGTTGCCTATGTTGATACGGATTGCTCCTTTGTTGATTCGCAAAGCTGCTTTACCCGCACCAAATGGTAAGACAGTGGAAGGAAGTCTTGTTTCAACGGTGGATTCATTTGAAGAGTCTCCTGAAGGGGTGGCATGGACGGTTGCAGATACAATCCAAGCTAAAGCTGTGACCAATAATTTCAGTTTCATTGCTATCACCTTTTAGTAAAGAATATGCCGTTTGCGGAACAGCACGACCGTTTTGCGTTAGGGCGCAAAATTTTGCGGCAGGAGGCTTGAATTGGAAACCTATCTTTGTTCTTTATTTGGGTAGTGGCTAAATTAAATTTAGAAAATATTGAAAATTTTTTGTAAGTTTTATCTTTTTTTGTATTGAGAATAGATATTAATACCGTTGGTCAAATTTATCAACCGTTGATTTATTTTATTTTGTTTTTTTGTAAATTTTAAATCGAAAGGTCGTCTGAAATTTTCAGACGACCTTTCAAGCATTGCCCCGTCAGAATTTGCCTGTAAACCCAACGGTAACCGCCCGTCCCGGTGCGGGGATGGGAACGTTGGACATGGGATCGAGATAATAGCGGTTGGTCAGGTTACTGACGCTGAAGTTCATGCTCAGGTTTTTGCCGAAGTTGTAGCGTCCGTAAACGTCCAAAACCAAGGCGGAACGCCAGTGGTAGGGGCGGCCTGTCGCTTCGTAGATGCGTGCCAAGCCGCTTTTGGCCAGCTTGTCCTGTTGTTTGTTTTCGGCTTTGCTGTGATAAGTGCCGCGTAGGCCCAATTCCAATTTTTCGTTGAATCGGCGGGTTCCGATATCGAGATTAATGGAATATTTTGGTTGGCGGCTTTGATGGAAGCGGGTTGCGCCGAATCCTCCATCCACGCAGACAGGAATACGGTTGATATATAAATCATAGTTGAATACGGTGGCTTTATCGCAGGTCTGCTGTTTCAGGCGGTAGTTGGCAGCCAGTGAGGCAAACCATTTCCCGCTGTCGAAGCGGCTTTGAAGTTCGATACCACTGGTAAGGCGTTTGTCGTATTGTTGGAGGTTGCGTTCAGACGACAGCTCGATAGCATTTTTTATCACGCTGTTGTAGTAGGTCAGACGGATGTCGCCGTGGCGCAGGCGTTTGAAACGAGGGGCGAAGTTGTAGGTATAGCCGATTTCCCAATTGGTGCTGCGTTCGGGCTTCAAATCAAATTCTTGGGAATAAGCGTCCGCCCACGACGAATTGGTGGTAGTGGCTTCGTATATGGTGGGAAAACGTACTGCTTGCGCCCACCTCAGGTGTAGCCGCCCGTTTTGCGTCAGGTTGTAACTGAGGGCAAGCATGGGAGACCAAGCATGCGCCCTGAGGTGTTTGGGGGAGGGCCAGTTTTCGTCGCTGTCTGCTGCGAGGTTTTTCGTTTCTTTTATCATGTCTCCGGCCTCTATCGGGTAATTCTTTTTTTTGTCCTCATAGTCTGTTGTGGCAGCGGTATCAGTATGCCGTTGGATTAGGTATTTGTAAAAATTTCCGTTTTGTCCTTGGGGATTGGCGATTTTTTCGTCAAACATCCCGTCTGGGAAAACCGGACCCTCAAATCTGCCGTTGCGGAAGGGGGTATATGCCTGTTCCAAGCGGTAGAGTGCTTGGGGTTCTCCCGTGTCATAAGCAGGGTTGCCTTTTGGATTGCGTAATATATTGTTGCTGGAGCTGAAAAGATAGCCGTATTTTTTTTCAAATTTTTGACCAAGTTTTTCTTGCTCGTCCGAGCCTGTCGGTGCGTTGTCATAGGCAAAATAATCGGCAACTTCTTGAGGATTGTCGATAAGTTTATAGTAGGGCAGGTATGTTCCGATAATGTATCCTTCATTACCTTTGGTAATGGAGTAGAAGGATTCTTTACGCTCTTTGCGTTTTTGGGCGAGTATGTCGTCATAGCTCCAGAATTTGTTGTAGCGTATGCCTGCCTGAATATTCAAACGGTCTGTCGGCTGCCAGTCGAATACCATTCCTGCGCCCCATTCGTGGCGGCGGCCGGAACGTGGACCGGAGAGGGCGGTCATTCCGCTTGCGGCATTGCTTAAGCCGTCGAAATCCAAGTCATTATTGTATTGTTCTGTAAATTCATTCAGTTTTTCATGTTGCACATTGGCAGAAAGGGTCATGGACAAAGTATCGCCCAAACGAAAGCGATTGCTGAGGTCTGCACCGGTACGTACCGAACGGGTGCGTTGTTCTGCTGCGGCTTTGACACGGTAGCCGTCCAGCTTTGGATCGCCGTCGTAAGGTTTTTTTGATGGCTCTTTATCGGGTATCAGGCCTTCGGCCATCATTTGGCTGCAGTTCATGTTATGAAATGCCATCGTCCATGGAATTTCGCCACGCGAACAACGTATCCAGTTATCGTAATCGCTGTCGGGGTAATCGACATATAAATCTGTGGCACCGTTCTGATAGCGCGTGCTGCGGGTGCGGGTACGCCAGATGTTGGCATTCAGGTCTATCCAGCTGTTGTTTTCGGGTTTCCACCCGTAGCCGATTTTATAGCTTTTATTTTGGATATTCGATTCCATACCTTGTATCGGCATCATTTGCATGGCGGCTTCGCGATATTGTTCGCCGATATTGAAAAAATCGTCGCTATATCCTTGCGCAAGGTTGCTGTAGAAGGGGTTGTGTTCACCGAAATCCACTCTGGTCTGCATATAGGACAGGCTGATTTTTTGATTGGCAGGAAGATGCCAGTTATTTTTCAATAATAGACTTTTGCTGGAAATATTACTGTTGACTACTTCTCTTCCTGGGCGATAAAACCGTGCCATATTGGGAACCATGCTGGCAGTGGTATTGGTATGGCCTGAATCTTCGTTTTTGTACACCGGATTATTAAGATAACCGCCCGCCGCGTGTTTGCCGGCGAAATAATTGCCTTTTTCACGGATACTGTAAGCAATCAGACCGTCTGAAATATCGGTTTTAAATGCAGCCGAAAACATACCCGAACGATCGTTTTTAAAATTCCTCAGTTTGTGGTTGCGGAAACGGGTTATGCGGTATCGGTCTTCAAATTGCAATCCATAGTAGTAACGGCTTTGTCCTGAAGGGTCTTCTAAAACGTTGCCTATTGTTCCGATGGCACCATCGGCAGTAGGGTTGCCTGGAAGGGTGCGATAATCGGGCCAGCCTTTATATTTAAGAAGGCTTTCTGGCTGCTTTACTGTATTGTCGGAAAAACTGCCCTTAATTTGTATCCCCCATTTTTTTCCTTCGGGAACAATGTCTTCAGGTTCGATGGTTTGAATGGCGACCGAACCGCCCACCCCTGATTTGACACCGCGTGTCATCGACGGGCCTTTTTCTACCGAGATACTGCGTAAAAGTGTGGGATCAATATAATTGCGGTCGGAAATGCCGTAGTTGTTTTGCCAAACATCAACTGTTTGTTCAATACCGTCTATGGTTACGGGAATGCGCCCTTTTCCTGAAATACCACGGATATTGGGCGTAATTGCGCTACCTGCCGTACGCGTATTCATGTTGTATACGCCGTTGAGCCCCTTGAGGATGTCGCCGGCGGCATCGGGGCGGTAGCGTTCGAGGTATTCTTTGCCGAGATAGGCATTGGAGACGTTTTTGCTGTATTGCTGCGCTTCGCCTTTCTGGTCTTTGGTCAGGCGTTTGCCGCGGACTTCAACAGCATCGAGGACGGCAGTTTCGGGTGCAGTCGCATCTGCTGCCCACAGGTGTGGGCTGTACCACAAAATACTGAGGCAGGCGACGATGGTTTTGAAGGGGTAGTTTCTCATGTGATGACTCCTTGTATTGTCTTTATAACAGGCGCTCCGTCGGGTGTGGACGGTAATCAATCTTCAAGGAGTGGTTTGTAGAATGTGTTTTATGTTTTTATGATTGGGATTTTTGAGTAAGGATATTTGCTGTTTTTTTTTTGGATATTATAAGTTTTTGAAAAAATTTTATAAGTTTTGTTCCTTTGGTGGTGCGTTTTACCGATAAACGGGATCGAAAACGTCGTCTGAAAACGGCGTAGCGGGTTTTCAGACGACGTTTTTGTTGTTCAGAGGGCTTCGATTTTTTTCAACAATTCCCGCAAAGCCTGCCCCCTGTGGCTTTCGGCGTTTTTGATTTCGGGATCAAGCTCGGCGGCGGTGCAGTTGTGTTCGGGCAGGTAGAAATGCGGGTCGTAGCCGAAGCCGTAGGTTCCTGCGGCTTCTGTCTGCCATTGGCCGCGCCAGATGCCTCCGGCGATGATGGGCTGCGGGTCGTTTTCGTGGCGGACGAGGACGAGGACGCAGACGTAGTAGCAGCTTTTGTCGGCTTGGTAGGCGAGTTCGTCTGAAAGGCGCTTGTTGTTGGCGGCATCGGATTTGGGATTTGCTCCAGCATAGCGGGCGGAGAGGACGCCGGGTGCGCCGTTTAATGCGGTAGCGCAGATGCCGGAGTCGTCGGCGAGCGCGGGCAGTCCGCTGTGTTTGGCGGCGTGGCGGGCTTTGGCGAGAGCGTTTTCAACGAAGGTGTGGTACGGCTCGGGGCATTCGGGCGTGTCGAACTGGGATTGCGGCAGGACTTCGATGTTCAAATCGGCGAAAAGGCGTGAAAATTCTTTGAGTTTGCCTGCATTACCACTGGCGAGGACGATTTTGTCGAACATGGGTTTTCCTTAATGGGATTCGGTTTGTTGCGAGCGCATGATTTGGGCGCGGGCTTTATGGCGGATATAAAGGGCGAGGCTGCCGATTTGGGCGAAGACGGCGCCGAAGGCGAACAGGAAGGCGGCAACGGCGAATTGTTTGCTTTGGATGGAAAGCAGGTAGCCGCCGAGCATGATGAGTCCGATGAAGATTAGGGTGAAAAGGGCGGTCAGCAGGAGGTAGATTTTTTGTCGGTTCATGATTGGGGACGTTTTTGATAAAGGGCGGATGCGTGGTTTGGGTTGTCCGTTTGTAGTTAGATAGGAATGGTGTTGGTTTGGGAATGGGGGAAGGGTTTGTGGGTTGATGAGGTCGTCTGAAAACTGGGCAATCGGGTTTCAGACGACCTTTTGTTTTTATACGAGCTGTTCGCCCCAGTGCAGCTTTTGCCGCAGGGTTCGGAAGTATTGGTAGTCGGTGGGATGGAGGATGCGCAGGGGGTTGTGGTAGCGGCGGATGATGATGCGGTCGAGGTTTTGTACGTCGATAAAGGATTGTCCGTCGAAATGCACGCGGGCGTCGCCGCTTTGGGTAACGAGGATTTCGATTTCGGAAGTATCGGGGATGGCGATGGGGCGGTTGGTCATGGATTGGGGGCAGATGGGCACGAGGGTGAAGGCGTGCAATCCTGCCTGCATGATGGGGCCGCCGGCGGCAAGCGAGTAGGCGGTGGAGCCGGTGGGGGTGGAGACGATGAGGCCGTCGGAGCGTTGGGTATAGACGAATTCTTGGTTGATGAAGACTTCGAACTCGATCATTTGTCCGGCGCCGCCGCGTGAGATGACGGCATCGTTGAGGGCGAGGGCACGGTGGATGGTTTCGCCGTCGCGGACGAGTGTGGCTTCGATGAGGATGCGCTCTTCGGGCAGGTATTTGCCTTCGAGGACGGGCAGCAGCTCTTCGGTCATGTTTTCGCGGGGGATTTGGGTGAGGAAGCCTAAATGCCCTTGGTTGATGCCGATAACGGGCACGGTACGGGGGGCGATTTCGCGGGCGACGGAGAGGAAGGTGCCGTCGCCGCCGAGGACGATGACGAGGTCGCAGTGTTTGCCCAAGTCGGATTTGCTGACGATGTGGCAGCCGACGGTATCTTGAACATAGATGCAGCGTTCTTCTATGCCGATTTCGTCCAGATAGACGGTAAAGCCGTGTCCCTGCAGGAATTGGATGAGGGTGTGGGCGGTGTTTTGGATTTCGGGGGTATTGGGGCGGGTTACGATACCGATGTTGTGAAACGGGCTGTTCATAGGCATAGGGTCGTCTGAAAGTTAGTCTATCCAGATGTCGCGTTCGAGCCGGTCGAGGCGTTCGTTGAGACGGGCAACGTCGTCGCGCAGTTTGTCCACTTCTTCCATCCAAGCGGACAGGGTGGCGGCATCGATAACGGGGGATTCGGGTTCGCGGGAAAAGTCGCTGATTTGCTCGGCTATGCTTTGTCCGATTTTTTTGACGGTTTGTCCGATGTTGGCGGCGCGTTCGCTGATGCTGCCTGCGAGTGAGTCGCCGAAGATGCGGGCGAGGTCGTCTGAAGCGTAGTAGCGCAGGCTGCCGAGTATGGGCAGGACGGTCATGCCGAGCATGAGGTCGCCTTCGAGGCTGATGTCGCCGACGCCGGGTTCTTGTCCGGTCAGGATTTTGCGGATGGCGCTTTGATGGAAGGTGATGAGGGTGTCGGCGGGTTGGTCGGCGGTTTCGAGGAAGCCGTCGTGATTGATGCGTCCGGTCAGTCCGAATCCGGCGAGGTTGAGGCTCAGGGTTTTGCCTGACAGGCGGGACAGGTCTTGTCGATGTTCCGGATTTTGCTGTATCAGGTGGTTGATAACGGGAAATAGGGCGGACATAGGGTGTTCTCGATACTTTCGGGCTTGGGGTTGTTAAGTAAGACTGTGTTTTTTGGTTTTGGTTTTGCCGCTGCCGAAAGGTCGTCTGAAACGGTTGCGGAGCGCCAATTTTACAGGCTTAATCCGTCGGCGGAAACGGTATTTACAATTTTGCCGCCGCCTGTGTCGTCGGGTGTGAAATCGGGCGGCGGGAGGCCGAGTTTGGCGGCTTCGGCGGTGTAGAAATCGCGGCGGGTCGGATGGTGCGGTTCGACGATGTTGCGGATGCGTCTGCCGTTTGGATGGAGGGTCGTCTGAAACAGGGTTTCGACGGCAATATCGCGGTGGACGATATTGACGGGCTGGTTGCCGCCCGGAATGTTTTGTTTTTGAACGAGGCGGCTGACGGGATGGCGTTCGGCGCAATAAAGCCCGCCCAGCCGCAGGATGTCGATGTTCGGAACGCCGCTGTCGAGCAGGTATTGTTCGGCAGCAAGGATTTGGCGGGCGGACTCGGTTTGCGGGTCGGGTGTGGCAGTTTCGTCGCATTCGCGCGCTTTATCGCCGTAAACGCTGGTGCTGCTCGTGAAAATCAGGTGTTGCACGTTACACGCCCGGGCAAGTTCTGCCCATTGTTTGACGGTGTCGGCGTAATGCGTCAGCGAGGATGGCGGCAAAAGACAGAACCAAACGGGTTTGTCGGCGTGGTGCTGCCAAATGGTGGTATCACAGGCACGATCCGCACTCGGAAACGCACTGTCTTGATTGAGGTCGAGAGTGTCGAGGCGTATGGGCAGATTGATATCGTCCGAAGTCAGGCTGCGCTTGACGGCGGCAACGCGGCTGCCGTGTTCGTAAAGTTTCTGCGCCAAAGGACGGCCGAGGTAGCCTAGGCCTAAGATGGATGCGTCGGGGGAGGTGGAAAGAGGGTTTATCATGTTTATAGATGAATGCCGTCTGAAAATCAGCTCAGACGGCATGGAAATTATGACTGCGCACCGCCTATTTTCCGGTCGTATTCCTCGCGGTGTTTCGGCAAGAGATAGGGGCGCAGGAGGCTTAAGGTACGACGGATGCCGCGTGCTTTAGAGTCTTCGGTCAGCTTGGTGCGTCCGCGCAGGGAGCTGTCGAAGTCAAACCAGTATTTCGTGACCATCCACATATTGACGGCGAGGTCGTTCATGGCGGTTTGGTCGGCTTGGATGATGTTCAATCCGTTGAGCTGGGTGAGCAGGTTGACCAAGAGCGGGGAGACTTTGGCTTGGGTGAAGGTATTGTGTTCGCCCAATAGTTCGGCACTGCGTGCAAGCAGGGTGTTCACGTCGCTAAAGAGGAAGCGGTATTCCCACATGACATCGTAAATGCCCGCCATATAATTGATGGAGTCTTCCACATCGGACGGCAACACGGCTTCATTCAGGTATGCCAGCAGGGCTTCGCTGTAACGTTTGAACAGTTGGACGATGATTTCGTCTTTGTTGCGGAAGTGGTAATAGAGATTGCCCGGACTGATGCCTAAATGCGCCGCGATATGGTTGGTACTGATGTTGCGCTCGCCTTCCTCGTTGAAAAGCGCAAGGCTGGCGTCGATGATGCGGGTGTAAGTATTGGTTTTTGCAATGCGGGTCACGGGCATACTCCTTGGATTTACAGGCTGAACGAAGCGGGCAGCCAATTGGGTTCTGCGTGTAATTCTACCTGAAATCGAGTAAATACTGTATTGCAGACGTGTTGCGCCAGTTTCCAAACGTCGTCTGAAGAGGCATTGTTTTTGTTCACCAAAACCAAAGCCTGCCGGTCGTGTACCGCCGCGCCGCCGATTTGGAAGCCTTTCAGACGACATTGGTCGATCAGCCAGCCGGCGGCGAGTTTGACCGAACCGTCGGGCTGCGGATAGCGCGGCATATCGGGATGCTGCTGCAACAGGGAAGCGGCTTTTTCCGCGCTGACGACGGGGTTTTTAAAGAAACTGCCGACATTACCAAGTACGTTAGGATTAGGAAGTTTACTGTTGCGGATTGCACACACTGCGTCGGAAACATCTTTCGCCGTCGGCGTTCTGCCCGCGCTCCGTTCGGTAACGGCGGCTGCCAAATCGCCGTAACCCAAATTCGGTTCGAAACGCTCTTTCAGGGCGAACACGACCGAAACAATCACATAACGCCCTTTGCCTTCCTGCTTGAACAGGCTTTCGCGGTAGGCAAAGCGGCAGTCGGCATTGGAAAGCTCGACAAAGGTTTCCGTATCCAAATCGAAGCAACGCACGCTGTGAATCACGTCTTTCGCTTCCACGCCGTATGCGCCGATGTTCTGCACGGGCGACGCGCCGACCGTACCCGGAATCAGGCTTAGGTTTTCCAGGCCGTTCAAGCCCAGCGCGACGGTGTGCAGGACAAAATCGTGCCAGATTTCGCCTGCCTGCGCTTCAATGTAAACGAGGCCGTCTAAACGCGCAATCTCGCGTATGCCTTTGTTTTCCATATGTACGACCAGCCCGGCGTAATCCTGCATCAAAAGGATGTTGCTGCCGCCGCCGAGCCATAAAACGGTATCGCGGTCGAACTCGGGCAGCCGGACGATGTCGCGCAATTCATCGGCGTGTTCGAGCGCGATAAAGGCTTGGGCTTGGGCGCGAAGACCGAAGGTGTTGTAGGGGGTGAGGTCGGTTTGGTATTGGATGGGTTGCATGGGTTTAAACTTTAAAATATGTTTTTATCAAAACAAAGATGAAACGGGTTTATCGCTGTTTATCCTCAAGCTGTCCTTATTTCAGCAGGCGATCAAAGTTTTTTAGTTTTACCATCATCAACGGTTACCCAAAAATTTTGAATAACTGAATTTTCTTCTTTGGGCTAGAAAGTGCGGCTTCAGACGACGTTTTGAAAACATTGAGAGAATTGACCGCACTTTTTACTCCTTCAACTATAACAATCTAATCATTTCCTCAATAGATTGTCTAAGTTCATTTTCCGTATAAAGTGCATTTCGCCGATTTTCAGGATGATGAATATGGTTGCGGATAAATGTTTGCAAGGTTACGTCATATGGAGCTTGTGCGGCTCCATTGTTTTCTCGTATCCATTGTTTAGTGAACTGAATATTCCTACTCTGTAACCATTGTTCAAAGTCTTTTTCTCGAAATTGCCCACTATCATGTTGTAATTTCCCATATAATTCATTGTGTAGTTCCACCGTAGGCAATTTATACGCCTTGAAATTAATTTCTCCCCATGTTGGACTCCAAGGAAACATTTTCTCCAATGAAGCATCTTCTACAATATTGCTAATTCCCTCTTTTCTAAAAATAAACAGGCCAACATTGCTTAAGTGTGGCGTAACCAAAAAATATGGCGAATGCGTGGTTAAAAATACTTGTTTAGTTCTTGAAATTTCTAATAACGCCTCAAGCAATTTAGTTTGCCCTTTTGGATGTAAACAAAGCTCAGGCTCATCAATAAACAAATAAAACGGCTTAGTCTGACCTTGCTCTTCATCATGCGCTAACTCTTCTGCATAGACTTGAAGCAAGGCTAATGCAACAGAACGCTGCATACCATTACCTTTTTCGGACATTGGAATATCCACACCATCGTCAATAAAGATAGAGGCATTTTTAAAAAACGAATCTATCTTTAGTTCATCAAATCTAAAATGAATATCAGCTTGTCCGAATTGTTCAGTAAAAATACGTTGAACTTTCTGTTCGATAGTAGCAATTTGTTGACGCAAATTAGAAGCTGGTGAATTAAATACCTGATTAAAACTATCACGAAATGTTTGATATTCAGCCGAATTGATATGCGCCTGAGCAATTTCTTTCAGTAGCAATCCGCAAAGAGTTGTAGATCCGAAAGCCGCTTCATCATTAGGATTTGTATCTGCCCAAATAAAATTAGTTTCAAAAAGAGCCTTAAAAGGAGCATCGATCCCACTTGGATTTGAATAGTCCTGAGATTCGTTATCCCACAAATCCAATTTCTTACAAGAAACTGTATTTCTCTTAGCTTTTAAATTCTGCTCATTATTAATTGCATTATTAAAAGCTGCTTGTTTATTCCTTTGAACAAAATAAGTTATTGCATTTTGAATATTCCCACAAAAAGCCAGCTCAACGCACGCGTCATTTGGCCGAGTATCATCTGCCAGTTTACTTTTTATTCTATAAGCTTCATCTTCTTTGATACCGTTCCTTAAGAAATTTATAGCTTCAAAAATAGACGATTTCCCAGAGTTATTTTCTCCGATAAAAATGTTCAAACCACTACCAGCAGTTGCTCCATCAGGAATTTTAAATTCAATCTGATGGTTATCACCGATAAACCCTTTAAAATTAGATAAACAAATACTTTTTATAAACATAACGGTTTCCTTATCTTAGGTTAGAAATAGAGATTGAGCTAAAACACCAAACTCTCTCCCTTCAAAAACTCTAAATCCTCCCAGCTCAACCCTGCCACATCATCCATTAATATTGTAATTAGCAGACTTCATCCTACCTATGGAATTTTCAGACGACCTTATGCGATCTGACCATCTCCCTGCTGCACAATTCCAAGCACCACACTAAGGCGACGGCTGCGATGGTGAGCGAGGCAATCAATGCCGTCCAGAAGCCGTAAATGCCCATATCGAAACGGTAGGCGAGCAGGTAGCCCGGCAGCAGGCCGCAGCCCCAGAAGGCGGCGGCGTGGATGAACATCGGTACTTTGGTCACTTTATAGCCGCGCAGGGCGTAGGACGCGATGCATTGGGTGAAGTCTGCCGGTTGGAACAAACCGGCGAACAGCAGGACGGTGGCGGCGATGCTTAAAACCGCCGGATCATCGTTGTACATGCTTGCCAGCGGGGAACGGAATAATACCAAGGAAAGCACGGTAATCACGGCGAGCACCCAGCCCGACACCAGCGATACGCCCGAAATATAACGCGCCCGCGAAAATTCGCGCCGCCCCAGCGAAAAGCCGATACGCACCGTCCCAGCCGAGCCGACGCTTTGCGGAATCATATAGAGAATCCCCGACAAACTGATGCCGACCTGCTGCGCCGCCACATAATCCTCGCCGAAAGGCGCAATCAAAAACACGATAAACGAAAACGCGCTGGCTTCCAAAAAATAAGACAGCCCGATGGGCGCACCGATTTTCCAAATCTGTTTGAACACCGCCCAATCCGGTTTGCCGAATTTCGCCGTCAGTCCGAACGGGCGGAAGAATTTTTCCTTGGCGATATAAATCCACAACGCCAGCGCGCTGAACCAAAACACCGCCATCGTCGCCAACCCGCAGCCCGCGCCGCCCAAAGCGGGCATACCGAATTTGCCGTAAACGAAAATATAGTTCAGCGGCACGTTCAACACAAACGCCGCGAAGCTGACCAACATAATCAGACGCGGGCGGTTCAGGCTGGAAGCGTAGGCGTGCAGCGCGCGGTGTACCATTGCCGCCGGCATCGCCAGACTGGTGAACAACATATACTGCGCCATCGTGCCTTCGACATAATCGCTCAAGGTCAGCCAGTTGCGGAACGGCGTAATCGCCGTCCACATCAATACCATGCCGAAAATCCCCAAAAACAGCCCGAACCAAATCCCCTGCCGCCCCGTTTCGCCTACTTCGTCGGTTTTACCCGCGCCGTAAAGCTGGGCAATCAGCGAGTTCAGCGCCGCCATAATGCCCATAAACGTAATATAAACCGTGGCAAACGCGCTGCTGCCCAACGCCACCGCCGCCAAGTCCTCCGTACTCGCATCGCCCGCCATCACGGTATCGACAAAACCGATGCCCACCTGCGCGACCTGCGCCAACAGCATGGGCAGGGCAAGGGCGGTCAGCAGGCGGATTTCTTTCAGGAAGACGGGAAAGGAAAAGCGGTTGAGGTCGAGCAGCATAAGTGTTTGTAGAACTTTAAAAAAGCGGAAATAAAGAAACAGGTCGTCTGAAAATAGACGGCCTGTTCCGTATGGGCATGGGATGCGACATTATAGTGGAAACGGAGGTCGATTGACAGCGTGCTCAGGCAGCTTTTCAGACGACCTCTTGCGCATCAAAGCAAAGGCTGCTGCCGCACGATGGCGCGGATGACGGCGCGGTTGGGGTGCAGGGCGGTGCGTAGGCGTTGGGACAGCGGCTGGGGCAGGCCGAGGATGTCGGCGGCAATGGCGGCGGCGCAGACGGGGGCGGTGGCGAGGCCGCGCGTGCCGTGGGCGGTGTTGATGTAGGCGTTCGGCAGGTAGGGGCAGGGGACGTTGTCGAGGCGGTAGTTTTTGTCCAACGCGAGTTTGGCGTAGGCAGTCTGCATGACGGCGATGTCGCCGAGCGCGCCGACAACGGGCAGGTGGTCGGGACTGTCGCAGCGCAGGGCGGCGTGTCCTTGCGGCGGGGTAGAGAGGTCGTCTGAAACCGAGCAAAGCGGGTTTTGTTCAAACAATGATTGCGCCAATGGCGGGTTGAGTTGTTGCAGGGCGGCGCGGTTGGCGGTTTCTTCGTGCGGGTGCCAAGCGTCGTCGTTGCTGTTGAGGACAAAGGTTGCGCCGTAGCAGTGTTGCCCCCGCCAGCTCGGGCTGATGTAGCTTTCGCCGGATAGGGCACAGCGCAGGCGTTCGGAAAAACCGCTTGCCGCCACTACGCCGGTTTGTCCGCGGATTTGGCGGAAAGGCAGGGCGGAGACGTTGGCGTCTGCGGCGTTCGGGCTGTGCGCGCCCATGCAGTAGATGATGTGGGTTGCGCTGAAGCTGCCGCGCGGTGTGTGTGCTGTCCAGTTTGCGCCGTCGTATTCGGCGGAGGATAGGGGCGTGTCTTCGTGCAACGCAATCAGCGGATGAGCCAGCAAGGCGCGGACAACGGCGGGCGGGTTCAGCCATACGCCCTGCGGCCAGTAGAGGCCGTCTGAAAAGACGTCTATGCCTGCGATTTGCGCGGCTTCGTCGGCGGACACGCTGCGGTAAAGGTGGGTGTGATGTTGCTGCAAACCCAATGCCTGATTGCGTTTGCGTTCGGCTTCGTCGAAATTGAGGTGCAACACGCCGTCGCCGCCCCATGCGTCGGAATCGGGCAGCAGGTCTTGCAGCAGGCGGCGGGTATAGCCGTAGCCTGCCAGCAGCAGTTCGGTCTGCTCGGTGTCGTGCGGCGAGATTTTGGCGTAGAGCAGCCCTTGGCGGTTGCCGCTGCCGCCTTGCGCCGCTTTGCCCGCTTCCAAAACGGTAACGCGCACGCCGTGTTCCGCCAGTTTACGCGCGGTCGCGGCTCCGGCAATGCCCGCGCCGATAACCAGCGCGCTTTCGGGCGGGGTGATGGCTTGAGGTCGTCTGAACCAAGGTTTGACGGGCTTGGGCGCGGCTTGCGGTACGGCTTCGGTCTGCCATTTGATAGGGGCGAAATGTTCGTACAGGCTGTCGGCGCGGTGCGGCGGGACAAGCCAGATATGCACGTCGGGCAACAGGTTTTCCAGAAAGTTGACGCTGTTGAACTGAAGGCATTTCACGGCTTGGTCGAGGCGGGTTTTCAGACGACCTTCCAGTTCGCTCGGAGCATCGGACAAAGGAAAATCAGGAATGCGGTTTTCGCTCAGACAGGCGACCAGATGCAGCGGCGCAGGATGAGTTTCGATCACGCGGGCAAGTTCGGCGGGGGCGGGCGGGGTGTTCCAAGCGAGGATGGGCATAGCGGGGTCGTCTGAAAAAGAGGTTGATTATAGTGGATTAACTTTAAACCAGTACGGCGTTGCCTCGCCTTGCCGTACTATCTGTACTGTCTGCGGCTTCGTCGCCTTGTCCTGATTTAAATTTAATCCACTATACTGAAGCACCGTCTGTCGGCTTGCCTTAATGTTTTTCTCCCTGCTCTTTAGTCGGCTCTTTGGTCTGAACCGGCGTAACCGGGAAAAACAAGATCAGCGGGTTGGCCTTAATCTGCTGCCAGAAACTTTTGCACAAATTGCCGACGCTGCCGATTTTCGTGCCGCGCGAGCGCAGGGCGACGAAGAGGGCGAGGGTGAAGCTGACGATGAGGTTGACCAAGCCGATGGCGAGGACGCTGCAAATGCCGAGCAGGAATATACCAAAGCCGACATTGCCGCTGACGGCGGCATAGCCGAGGTTGGCGGAGGAGAAGGCGACATGGCGGATGTCCAGCGGCAGGCCGAGGAGGTGTCCGAAGTAGCCGGTCATGCCCAAGAGCATACCGAAGATGAAGTTGCCGACCAGCGAGCCGTAGTGTTTGTGGATGTAGGCGGCGAGGATCCGGCGGGGTTTGGGGCGCATGATTTTGCGCAACAAGGGATTGAAGGGCAGGCGTTGGCGCAGGTTGAGGTAGTCGGCGCGGTTGTCGAAGAAGCCCGCGATGATGCCGGAACAGAACAGCCACAAGCCCGCGATGGCGGCATACCATAGTGTCGGGTGACCGATGATGTCTATGGATTTGAACTGGTAGGCGGTGGTGTGGGCATCGAGTATGGGCTGTTGGTGCAGATGGGCATAGCCGAACGATATGGCGCACGCCAAGAGGATGGCGATGGAAACGTTGCCGAAGACGGCGACGCTTTGGGAGCGGCATACGTCGATAAGGAGCTTGGCGAGCTTGTTGTCCACCGCTTTGCCGCCTTCGTTGAGATCGACCTGTTCGGCGAAGCTGGCGGCGGTCATGGCGGGCTGCTTGGTGGCGACGGTGCAGTGCAGCATATGGATGAGCATGAAGCCTATGCCGTAATTGAGCCCTGACAGCAAGGAGGTAACGAAGGGGCTGAAGCCGAGTGTGCCGATATGGATTTTGTGCAGTGCCATCAGGGCGATGATGACGCCGCCGCCTGCCGCGGAGTAGAACATTTTGAAATATTCTTTGCGGTTGCGGGTGATGTAATGCTCGCCGTGGTGGCTTTTGTTTTCGGTAATGCTGCGGGCGAGCATGCGTATGCTGCTGCGGCGCAGGTGGCGGGTACTGTATTGCTCGACCGCGGCGTAGATGAGGGAGTTCATCAGGGTGATGGTCAGGCGGTTGCGGTTGCCGGCATCGGTTTGGATGTCGGTGAGCAGTTTCAGGCGATCTACGGTCTGCTGTAGTCGTTCGAGCAGGTGGGCGACTTTGACGGACGAGCCTGAACCTGCGCCCGTCCCTTTACGGCGCAGATAGTCGATCTGACTGCAACATTGGTCGAACATGACTTCGAGGTGGGCGGTGTCGTAAGGGGTGGTGTCGTTGCGGTAGTGTTCGACCAGTTTGGCGGTTTCGCGCTGGAGGGCGACGAAGGGCGAATCGGCTTCGAGCAGGCGCGGGGCGATGCGGATGAGGTCGGGTTCGATGGCTTCGGAGGCAATCCAAATGGCCAGCATTTCGATGGCACGCAGGCGGGCGTCAACCAACTGACGGCAGGCGTTTTGCAGCAAGGCGGGATCGGCGCTGTTGCGGATCAGATCGTACAGGCTCAACCATTGGCGGATGCTGAGGGTTTGCAGCCATTTGTCGTCGTTTTCGGAGTGGAACAGGTAGAGGAACACTTCGCGCAGGTTGGCAAAGTCCTTATAGGACGGGCTGAAGCGTTCGTAGATGCGTATGCCCATCTCGCGGGTAAAGCTGTGGCGCGAGAAGATGCCGAGTTTGATCAGCGCGGGATAGATATGGACTTGCGAGAGCCAGTGGTAGAAGCGTCCGCTGAAGTTTTTTCCGAGTTCTTCGTCTTGTTTGAGCGTGGCGATAATCAGGTCGAAGCGTTCTGCCGCCTGTTTTTTGCCGCCGCGCCGCAGGAATTTGATTAAGGCGTTGAGGATAAGGACGAAATCGGTGTCGGTCAGGCTTTTGGAAAGTAAGGGATGTAGATTTTGGTGAGTAATTTTTTCCATTGCGGTATTTTTACACAAAACGGCGGGTTTGATAAGTTCGGGTAATTTATGCAACCTGCTGTAAGCACATTCGATATTTTGGAGCAATGTTTGACGATTTCAACCCTCTTTGTTTTGAAAAGGTCGTCTGAAAACCAGTTTCAGACGACCTTTCGCTTATTTCAGCATCTCTTCGGGAATTTTGCAGACGGGAATCGGATTGACTTTGTGTTGCATGGCTTTGTGCAGGCGGGTGTAGATTTCCAAGACTTCGCGCTGCCTGCCTTCAAAATCTTCAGGACGGTGCGTGCCGTAAACGCTCATCGCCCATTCGAGTTCGGGATAGCTTGCGCCCATCTGTTCTTCGTCCGTACGCTCGGTATCCCAAAGCCCGTCGGTCGGCACGGCTTTTTGGATGGACTCGGCGATGTCCAGTTCGGCGGCAATTTGATAAATCTGCGTTTTGGTCAAATCGGCAATCGGGCTGATGTCCACGCCGCCGTCGCCGTATTTGGTGAAAAAGCCCACGCCGAAATCTTCGATTTTGTTGCCCGTGCCGGTAACCAGCAAACCGTTTAGCTGACCGTAGTAATAAAGCGTCAGCATTCGCAGGCGGCTGCGGGCGTTGGCAAGCGCAAGCTGTTTGGCGGGGAACTCGGTTTCATCGACCTCGACACCGGCGGCAAAGGTATCGAAAGTCGGCGTCAAATCTACGCGCATCCCGCTGACGTTGGGAAACGCCTGCTCCAACCGGCGGATGTGTTCCTGTGCGCGGCTGACTTGGTCGGCTTTTTGGCGGATGGGCATTTCAAGCAGCAGAACCTTCAGCCCCGTCCGTGCCGCGATGGCGGAAACGACCGCGGAATCGATACCACCGGAAACACCGATGACAAACCCCTTGGCGTGTGCGGCGGCGGTATAGTTTTTCAGCCAGTCGGCAATATGGCGGATAACGGCTTGCGTCTGCATAGTCAGGCTCCTGATTTGAAAGGGGGAATCATACCCGATTTTGAGAGGCTGCGGCATATGGACGGGTCGTCTGAAAACACAGGTTTGGCATTGCGAAACCGATTGCCGTGTTTGCAATATTGTCGGTTTGAGGTTTTCAGACGACCTGTATCATGAGCGGTTGGCTCCCGTGTTTTAATGAGATTTTTTGTTTGACTTGTCTTTATATCGATAGATTTGCAGATTGGTTGACCTGCCGCCCTTGAAAGAATTGATTTCATAGGTAATGCCATCATACACAGCGCGTGTACTGATCAGCTCTTCATTCAGCGGCTGTTTCTGTTTAAAGGCTTCGATGTTTTGGATATGTTTGCCCAACAGGTTTTTAAACAGGTGGTCCGGTTTGTTTTTATGGTCGATAGTGGAAATGATTAAATCGGGGATGGTAGTATCTTGAAAGATCAGGCCGTTATACCCAATCACAGCATCTACACCGTCTACCTTGTTATTGACATGATATATATCGACACCGTACGGACATTCCGGATTGGCAAAGTCTTTTAAAACTATAGTGACAGAAAAAAGATTGGCATGATAGTCAGCGGCGCTATACATGTTTTTCTTCCCGAAATTTCTTTTAAAGATTTCGTTATTGCTGTTTTCTATAAAGCCTAACTCTTGCAATTTGGGGACAATCAGTTCTTTGTTCATGGGGATAGGCAGGCGTTTAACTGCCTCGAAATGAGTAGGTTCATATCGCGGGTATGCCGCAGGGTCTGCAGGCGGGAGCCGAGGAGGCGTATTAAACTTATACTCGGAAGGATGACATTCAAAATTCGGGGTAGCTGCAGTTTTAACGGCTTCTGCATCTTGCTTTCCATCTTGCGTCAAATTCGGCTGATTGCTACATGCCGCCATAATCAGCAAACCCGCCAATACCATCAGCCTTTTATTGACTATCTCCATGATTTCACTTTCTTTATTTGGTCTTTGTTATAGTGGATTAACTTTAAATCAGGACAAGGCGACGAAGCCGCAGACAATACAGATAGTACGGCAAGGCGAGGCAACGCCATACTGGTTTAAAGTTAATCCACTATATAATCAGTTATGGGCTTTCTTTCAGGTTTTATATCGATAGATTTGTAGTATTGTTCTCCTACCTCCACCAAATGAGTTGATTTCATAGGTAATGCCATCGTATACAGTACGCGTTCTGATCAGCTCTTCATTAAGCGGCTGTTTCTGTTTAAAGGCTTCGATGTTTTGGATATGTTTGTCCAACAGGTCTTTAAACAGGTTTTCAGGCTTGTGTTTATGATCAATGGTAGAGATGACTAAATCGGGGATGGTGGTGTCTTTTAAGATAAGTCCATCGCTTCCAATCAATATTTCTACGCCATTGATGGTATGACCTGATTCATTTAAATGAACTTCTGTTCGATATGCGCAATAAGGTTCGATAAAGTCTTTCAATGATATATATAAAGCAGAATCTTCATGACCTAAAACTTCATAGGTATATAAATTTTTCCCTTTTTCTGTTTTTACTTCATCATTATCATCTTCTCGAAAACCCAACTCCTGTAATTTAGGAACAATCAGTGTTTTGTTCATAGGTATGGGGAGGCGATGAACATTTCTAAAAGGCGCATCAAACTCCTGTACAGCTGATATGCTCAACACTGTTGCTGCAGATGGAGGTTGAGGCAGCTCTCCAAGGGTATTGAATTTATATTCGGAAGGATGACATTCAAAATTCGGGGTAGCTGCAGTTTTAACGGCTTCTGCATCTTGCATTCTATCTTGCGTCAAATTCGGCTGATTGCTACATGCCGCCATAATCAGCAAACCCGCCAATACCATCAGCCTTTTATTGACTATCTCCATGATTTCACTTTCTTTATTTGGTTTTTGTTGTAATCAGTTATGGGCTTTCTTTCAGGTTTTATATCGATAGATTTGTAGTATTGTTCTCCTACCTCCACCAAATGAGTTGATTTCATAGGTAATGCCATCGTATACAGTACGCGTACTGATCAGCTCTCCATTAAGCGGCTGTTTCTGTTTAAAGGCTTCGATGTTTTGGATATGTTTGTCCAACAGGTTTTTAAACAGGTTTTCAGGCTTGTGTTTATGATTAATGGTAGAGATAACGAAATCGGGAATGGTGGTGTCTTTTAAGATGAATCCATCGTTTCCAATCAATATTTCTACGCCGTTTACCTCATTATTTACATGATAAATATCGATATCATATGGGCACCCTTGATTGACAATGTCTTTTAAAGTGATAGTTATAGAAAAAATATTTTTATTATAGTCAACAGTATCATACATATTTTTCTTTCCGAAATTTTTTTCATAGATTTCGTTACTACTGTCTTCTATAAAGCCTAACTTCTGCAATTTGGGAACAATCAGTTCTTTGTTCATAGGGATAGAGAGACGTTTGGCTTCATCTCTAAAGGTCGATTTTCTCTGTTGCGCTAAACTGATTGGTATACTTGTAACATTAGGTAAAGGTGGGAGGATTTCTGGGAGTGTATTAAATTTATATTCGGAGGGATGGCATTCAAAATGAAGGGGAGGTGAATTTTTCTGCTTGGTTTTAGCAGTTTGGACATTTTGTTTTCCATCCAGGGTTAAGTTTGATTGATTTGTACATGCCGCCATAACCAGTAAACCCGCTAATACAGTCAGCTTTCTATTGAATGTCTTCATTATTGATAACCTTCTTTGTACTTTTTCGATGTTCATCATCTCCCGCTGCAGTTTGTAATAAATAAATCGGGTTTTATGTTGGGTGGAAATGACGATGAATTTTGTATGTTAGCTGGGTTGAGATAATGGGTAAAGCAAATGGGATAAGCGGTGGAAGGTGTGTCTGAATGGTTTGCTTTGTTTAGCGAGATATAGTGGATTAACTTTAAACCAGGACGGCGTTACCTCGCCTTGTCCTGATTTAAATTTAATCCACTATAAGTGGCTTGGTGATGTGAAAGGTCGTCTGAAAACCCGATTTGGGCTTTTCAGACGACCTTTCGTTTGGGGCAATATCAATAAACGTCGCGTTGGTAGCGTTTGTCTTCGCGCATTTCGTTGAGATAGTCTTCGGCATCGTCGCGGCTGAGTTTGCCTTGGGTTTCGATGACGTCGATCAGGGCGGTTTCTACGTCGCGTGCCATGCGGGTGGCGTCGCCGCAGACGTAGAGGTGTGCGCCTTGTTGCAGCCAGTTCCAGACTTCGGCGGCGTGTTCGGCGATTTTGTGTTGGACATAGACTTTGTGTTCGCCTTGTCTGCTCCATGCCAAGTCGGCACGGGTAAGGATGCCGTCTTTGCGGTAATCGCTCCATTCAAGCTGGTAGAGGAAGTCGTCGGCGAGGCGTTGGTTGCCGAAGATGAGCCAGTTTTTGCCGTTATCGCCGTTGGCGGCGCGTTGCTGCATGAAGGCGCGGAAGGGGGCGATGCCTGTGCCTGCGCCTATCATGATGACGGGGGTGTCGCCGTTGGCGGGCAGGCGGAAATTGGGGTTGGGTTCGACGAAGACGCGTACTTCGCCGCCTTCTTCAAGGCGTTCGCCCAGATAGCCTGAGGCTGCGCCGGTGTAGGTGTTGCCGTGGTGTTCGAAGCGGACGACGCCGACGGTCAGGTGGACTTCTTCGCCGACTTCGTCTTGCGCGGAGGCGATGGAGTAAAGGCGCGGGGTTTGGGGGCGGAACAGTTGGAACAGGGTTTGCGCGTCCAGCGGATGGGGATGGGCGGCGAAGACGCCGACGGGCGGGGTGGCGGCGAGGTAGGCGTCCAATCGAGCTTTGTTGGCGGCTGTGGTTTTGAGTTCTTCGCTGCCGGACAACTCGGCATATTGCTGCACGAGTGCGGGCGTGTTTTGCGTGATGTCGGCGGACTCGGTCAGGGCGGTGCGGATGTCGGTTTCGAGGTCGTCTGAAAGGCGGATTTTTTCTTCGCCGCTTAATTGGTGCAAATCAAGGATTTCTTGAACCAAAGCGGGAGCGTTGAGCGGGAGTACGCCCAATGCGTCGCCTGCCTGATAGTGCAGTCCGGAGCCGGACAGGTCGATTTCGATGTGTTCCACGTCTTTTTCGGCGGAGCGGGACGTGATTTTTTGGCGGACGGACAGGGTGGCGGTATAGGGTTTGTCTTTGGTATAGACAGTGCCGGCGGTTTGAAGGGCGGCAGGTGTCGTAACGGATGCTGCGGCGGTTTGCGCGGCAAGCTCGGCGACTTGGGGGACGACGGCTTCTATCCACGCGTCGGCGGCGCTTTGGAACTCTAAATCGCAGATGCCCAAGTCGTTCAGACGATGTGCGCCTAGTTCGGCGAATTTGGCGTCAAAATCTTTGCCCGCTTGGCAGAAATTGGGATAGGAAGAATCGCCCAAACCCAAGACGGCAAAAGTGAGTTTGCTCAAATCGGGGGCTTTTTTGCCGAAGACGAATTTATACAGCGGCAGGGCTTCTTCGGGCGGCTCGCCCTCACCTTGCGTGGATGTTACCAATAACACGATGTCTTCATCGGGCAGGGTTTTGCTTTTGAAGTCCCCCGCGCTGCTCAATACGGCTTCTACGCCGGCGTTTTTGAGTTTGGCATGTAAAGATTCGGCAACGCCGCGCGCATTGCCCGTTTGCGAGGCGGATAAGACCAACACGCGTCGCGCGGGGGCTGCAACGGCGGGAGCTGCGGAAACACTCAAACCGCCCGCCGCCCCTTGACTTTGCGCCCAGCAGTAGCCGGAAAGCCAAGCGAGCTGTGTAGGCGAGAGGGCGGCGAGTTGTGCGGAAAGTTCGGTGGGAAGCGGGTTGGCTGGGGTCATGTCGGTTCCTTTGTACGGACGGCTGCTTGAGGCAGAGCGTTTGCCTGCGCGGCTTTAATTGTTTGGTTGAATGGTGATTTTTCTGAAAACAGTGGCGATACTGTAAACAAGTCGTCTGAAAAACGGAAAGAATGCTTGGTTTTAATTTAATGCGATTTCGTTATATTCTGGATTGGGAGAGGGGGAGAGGGTTGATATCGGTTTTCAGACGACCTTTCCTCTTGATTATGCAAACAGGAGGCGTAAAATATCAAAAAATTACACAATAAAACAAATTCCAACACAACACATCATGAACCGTCTGCTCCAACACGCATTTACCCCCAATCAAGCCACATCCATAGGTCTGCTTGCCGTAGCCTTTTGGAGTTCCGTCGTCGGATTGATACGCGCCTTGAGCCTGCACATGGGGGCGGTCGGCGGCGCGGCGGTGATGTACAGCCTTTCCACTTTGTTGCTCTTGGCTATTTTCGGATTGCCGAATTTGCGGCAGTTCAGCCGCAGCTACCTTTTCTGGGCAAGCATTTTTTTCGTCGGCTGCGAATTGTGCCTGTCTCTTTCCATCGGTTTTGCCGACAACGCACGCCAAGCGGTCGAAGTCGGCATGGTCAATTATCTTTGGCCGACGTTTACCATCATCGGCGCGGTTTGGTTTAACAAGCAGCCGGCAAAATGGTGGATAGGCATAGGCTTTGCCCTGTCGTTTATAGGTATTGCCACCGTTTTAGGCGGTGACGGCGGATTCTCTTTGCCCGAGATTATCGGCAACGTCCGAACCAATCCGCTCAGTTACATCATGGCATTGTTGGACGCGCTGTTTTGGGCGGCATACTGCACCCTGACCGCCAGAACCAAAGCGCAGGGCAATGCCGTCGGTTTTTTCTTCCTCCTCGTCTCCTGCATCCTGTGGGCAAAATATTTCGCAGGCGGCTACGGCAGCCTTCATTTCGATACCGGCGCCATACTTTATGCCGTTGCCGCCGCAGCCTGCATGGGATTGGGCTATGCGGTTTGGAACATCGGCATTTCATGCGGCAATATGACCGTTTTGGCAGGCGCTTCCTATTTCATTCCCATTTTTTCTGCTCTCATTTCCTCCTTCCTGCTCAATGCGCCCCTGTCTGTTCAGTTTTGGCAGGGCGCGATTATGGTCTGCATCGGCTCAGGCGTGTGCTGGCTTGCGACGCAGAACTTCAGTTTCAGACGAATTGAGTAGTTCTCGGTCCTTACATCAGGGTTTTTGAAAATACAACAAAAGGTCGTCTAAATATTTTCAGACGACCTTTTGTTGTATTTTCAGTTGTAATGATACGTTTGCTTAAGTTAAATACCATTTATCTGAAATAAATTGCTGGTTTATGAGAATATGGTATTTCTACAGGAATCAGAAATTGATAATGGATTGTATTTCAGCTGGTCTGATTAATCAGAAATCTGTTACAGGAAGAGTAAAAGTGGAATGTGGAAAAGATAGGGTATTGAAGAAGCTATCAGCTCTAATAGCAGTTTTGGGTTCATTCGCTTTGGCAGCTTGTTATCCATCTTCAGAAAATAAGGAAGAAGTAGAAATGGACAATCAGATACCCATAACAGGCTTTGAAAGAAATATTAAAATTGATTTGGATGGGACGTTGCTGAGCGTACCTTACGGTTATTTGGCAGGTTCGTCCCGAAATTCGGCAACAAGATGGATGTCGGACGAGGAAAAAATCTATAAGGGCGGTAGGCTTGATATTTACGTCCATGCCAAACGCAAAGGAGATTCTTGGATTTTAGAGCCTTTTAATCGGGAGAATAAAGATAAATTTGTTAAGGCATTGAAGGATGATCTACCGATGATAGACACTATTTCGATTCAGAAAAATTCTGAATGCCTTTTAGATCCCAAGTATGTTACGAAAATGATGTTCAGGTACGGTTCAAAAGAAATAACTTCTTACTCTAAAGACTATAAAGCATATGAAAGGTTTAATGAAGAACCGTTCTATCATGAATTTAATTATATTAGAGATGATGAAAATCCAGTAAGAATACAAGTAAGGGATGATGGTAGAAAAAATGGAAAAAAACTTAATGAACCACATTTTTCAATCGCAGTTGACTCATGCATAAATGGTTTGTCAGTAGATTATTATCCTAGTATCAGTGCACATGAATATGGAAATTTTTCTAAGCAACCTTCTCAACAAGAGTTGATTGAATATCATCTAAAAATAGAGAAATTAATTAAAAGTTTTATCAAGTAATTTTATTTTAGGATCCTAACTTATGATTATTTTAAATGGATAACAACAGGCTGAATTAAAAGGAGAAGAACTGTGTGGAGATGTTCTATCCGAGTTTGCTATATAATCGCGCCATCTTTGATGAACAAACATCGTCTGAAAGAACGTCTTAATTTTCAGACGACCTAAAATAAAACCGACATACAAAGGAGCCGAACCATGTTTCACAGCATCAACGCCTATACCGGCGAAACCCTTTGCCGCCGTCCTGCGCAGGGTTATGCAGAGTTTGCACAAGAATTGGCAGCGTTGAAGGTGCGCCAGCAGGCGTTTGCGCGGTTGGGTGTAATTGGGCGGACTGCTTTGCTGCAAGCTTTTGCCGAGCGTTTGGCGCAAAACAAGGAGCGGCTTGCGGAAATGGTTTGCGAAGAAGTCGGACGCTGCCTGCATGAATGCCGTGCCGAACTGGATAAATCCGTCGAGCTCATCCGATATTACGTCCGCCTTGCCCTCGAGTTGCTGGCGCATAAGACCATTGCCACGCAGGCGAGCCTTAGTCAGGTGCGTTTTGAGCCGTTGGGTGTTGTGCTTGCCGTCATGCCGTGGAACTATCCTGTCTGGCAGGTTTTGCGTTTTGCCATTCCAGCCCTGTGCGCGGGAAACGCTTGTGCCGTCAAACCTGCGCCCAGTGTTGCTCGGGTCAGCGCTGCGCTGTTGGAACTGGTTTCAGACGACCTCCCGTTGATTGGCGCATGGTTGGACAACGACGATACGTTGAAAGCCATTGAAGACACTGATGCGATGGCGTTTACCGGCTCGACGCGGACCGGCCGCCTGCTCGCCGCCCATGCGGGAATGCACCTCAAAAAAAACGTCCTCGAACTCGGCGGCAGCAACCCCTTCATCGTCATGCCCGATGCGGATCTCGAACGTGCCGCCGTCGAAGCCTGTTATTCGCGTTTCCGCGATGCGGGTCAGTCTTGCAACGCAGCCAAACGAGTTGTCGTAACCGAAGCCATTGCCGACCGCTTCATCCCCCTGTTTCTTGCCGAATGCGCCAAATTGCAAACGGGCAATCCCAAAGACCCTGCAACCACGCTTGCCCCGCTGCACCGCGAAGACTTGCGCGCAAACGTACATGCTCAAGTACAGGACGCAGTCGCACACGGCGCAGAGGTTTTGACGGGCGGTTTCATTCCCGAAGGAAAGGGCTGGTTTTACCCTGCCACCGTATTGGACAAAGTGAATCCCGACTGCCGCGTTTGGAATGAAGAGGTTTTCGGGCCGGTTGCCATGATTTTGCGGGCGAAGGACGAGGAACACGCCGTCGCCCTTGCCAACGATACGCCCTACGGACTGGGGGCCAGCATTTATACCGCCGATACCCGCCGCGCTTGGGCGTTTGCCGAAAAAATCCAAGCAGGCTCGGTCTTTATCAACCGCCACACCAGCAGCGACCTGCGCCTTCCCTTTGGCGGCGTCAAGGCTTCCGGTTACGGACGGGAATTGTCTGAATTCGGGTTGTATGAATTTGTGAACGTGAAAACGTATTGGCAGAAATAAGGAAGGATTGAAAAAGGTCGTCTGAAAACGCCGGGAGTGTCTATGTTGCGTTTTCAGACGACCTTTTTATAGTGGATTAACTTTAAACCAGTACGGCGTTGCCTCGCCTTGCCGTACTATCTGTACTGTCTGCGGCTTCGTCGCCTTGTCCTGATTTAAATTTAATCCACTATAAGATGGAGAATTGACCGATAGCTGCGCGTCAAGCATCCACTGTAAAGAACAAGGTTTCTTGTTTTAAAGCATTACCGTCGGCATCGGTCAAATCGGCGTGTGCTGCGGAAAATTTGATAACTGCAAGACTCAGGCTGCCGGTATCGGTCAGCGCGGTATTGATGATTTGTCCGGCTTCTTCGCCTCCGTTTTGAACGGCAACGCCTGCGGCTTCCAACGAATCGCCCCGCAAAACCGCCAGCCCGCGTTTGACTTGTCCGCGATATTGGGCGCGGGCGATGATTTCTTGTCCCGGATAGCAGCCTTTTTTGAAATGTACGCCGCCGATGATGTGTTGGTTGAGCATTTGGGCAACGGCAGTTTCTTTGGTTGCCGTCGAAATCCAAGCGTAGCCGCTGCGGATTTCGTGCAGGTTCCAAGCGTTTTCGGCTGCCGCGTCATATTCGGGTAGAAGCCCGGCTTCGCCGATTTTCAGACGACCTGAATGGGGCAGGATAATGGTGTATACCCCATCGTCTGCTTGGGCAGGAAAGGATAGGGCAGGTTCGGCTGTGGGAGCGGGGGAGGCAGTTTCGTCCAACTCGCCTGTGACGGCAAAATCGGGCAGCGGTTCAAAGATGACTTTGGCTCTCAGGACAAACATGCGCAACCGTTTGACGATGGCTTCGGTCAGATCCTGCGCCATAATCAGCAGCAAATCTTCTCCTCGGTTGAGGACAATCATATTTGCCAACACGCGCCCTTTCGGGGTGTTGTAAGTGGCATAACATGCGGTATTTTCGTTCAGATGGTTGATGTCGTTGGATAATTGGCCGTGAAGAAAGGAGGCTCTGTCCTCCCCGCTGACTCGGACGACACCAAAAAATGGCAGGCGGCTTTGCATGTGGAATCCTTTGTCGGGTAGCAATGGAATAGTTTGATATTATAAGAACAAACGCTTGATGAAAAAAGCCGTTGAGTATAGGAAAAGTATACAGAGGTCGTCTGAAAAGGTTTCAGACGACCCATTTTGTTCTGATTAAAAGGAAAATCGGCTAAAATGACGGCGCTTTTTCTTTAGGATAGAGAGTGATTTCAAGATGATTCAGTTATACGGCATTCCCAATTGCGATACGGTGAAAAAAGCCCGCAAATGGTTGGAAGAACATGGCGTTGATTTTCAATTTGTGGATTTTAAAAAGAGCCCGCCGCAAGTTGACACGATAAGCAAATGGTTGGAGCAGATACCGCTGGAGGTTTTATTGAACAAACGCGGTACGACGTGGCGCAAATTGGATGAGCAAGCACAAGCCGCTGCGGCTACTGCCGATGGCGCGGTTCGATTGATGGCGGAACAGCCCAGCATCATCAAGCGTCCAGTTTTGGAAAAGGAAGGGCGGTTTTTCATCGGCTTTTCTGAAGAAAACTATCAAGAAATTTTTTCAAAATAACACGATACGGCGGAATGGGGTCGTCTGAAAAATAAGTCGGACCGGCGTTCTGCCAAGAGTGCATAACAAGGCAAAACGCGCTACAATGCGCGTTTGCTATTTTAACCATTACGTCTTCAGATAATATGTTCCATACCGTTGAAAAATATAAAACTCCGGCCCAGATTTTGTTGGGTCTGATCGCGCTGACCTTCGTCGGCTTCGGTGTCAGCACGGTTGCTGCGCCCGGCTCTGATTTTATCGTCAAAATAGGGGATGAAAAAATCAGTGAGTATTCTTTGAATAATGAGTTGCAAGGTGAGCAGCTTCAAGGTCAAAGCCCGTCGCGGGGAGCAGTATTCCAATCTTTGGTTCAACGCGCCTATCTGAAGGAAGGTGCCAAGCTGATGGGCGTGGAAGTTTCCCAAGAACAGCTTAAACAACTGATCGTGGATGACCCTAACTTTCACGACCAAAACGGTAAATTCAGCCAACAGATCTTTTCAAACTTCCTGAGCCAGCGCCATATGACGGAAGACCAGTTTGTCGCCGACATCCGCGAACGGTATGCGTTGCAAAGTTTGATCAATTTGGTGCAAAACGGTGCGATTATCAGCGATGCGCAAGCAGAGCAGCTGATTAAGCTGACTCAGGCGACCCGCGATATCCGTTCGGTAACATTCAATCCTGAAGCCTTTGTTTCTCAAGTAAAAGTCGATGATGCCGCATTGAAGGCATATTATGAGGCGCACAAAAAAGATTATCTGATTCCGCAAGGCGTGAAATTGGAATACATCGCCCTGAGTGCCAAAGATTTGGCGGACAAACAGACCGTCAGCGAAGACGAAGTGAAAAAAGCATTTGACGAGCAGGCGCCCCATCTTTCGCCCCGCCGTGAAATTGCCCACATCTTCTTCCCAGTTCCTCAAGATGCCGATGAAACGGTACGCGCGGCAATCAAAGCCGAAGCAGACAAAGTTGCGGCAGAGCTGAAAGCCAAGCCGGCTGATTTTGCTGCGTTGGCGCAAAAATATTCAAAAGACACTACGTCTGCTTCCAAAGGCGGCAACTTGGGCTATCTGTCTAAAGACGGCGGCTTGGGTACGGATTTGGAAAACGTGGCGTTTTCGCTGCCTAAAGGCGGAATCAGCGATGTGGTTCAAACGCCGGTCGGCTACGATATCGTCCAAGTTTTGAATATCGAAGACAAAGTATCTTTAGAACATGAAAAAGCCCGTATCGAAGCCGATTTGAAGCTGAAAAAAGCTGCTTCCGAATTCAATTCGGCCAAAGAAAAGCTTTCTGAAGAAGCATTTAATACGCCGACTTCCCTAGCGGATGTCGCCAAAAAAACAAATCTGAAACTGGAAAGCCTGGATCAAGATTGGTTGACTCAAGCCAATGGTAAAGCAGCAGGTTTGCCCGATGCATTGATTAATGCTGCGTTCAGTGAAGATGTGTTGAAGAAAAAACACAATTCCGATTTGATTTCCATGGACAAAGATACGGTTTGGGTTATTCGTGTCAAAGAAGTCAGGGAAGAAAAAACCGCGCCTTTCGCTGATGTTCAAGAAGAAGTGCGTTTGGCTTATCTGCGCAGCGAGGCCGCAAAATTGGCCGATAAAAAAGCCAAAGAAGCCATCGAGGCTTTGAAGGCAGGCAAGGCAGTTGACTTGAAATGGTCGGAAGTATCGAAATTGAGTGCGCAAGATGCACGCCGAACCATGGCACCCGAAGCGTATAACGAACTGATCAAAGCCCGTCCGCAAAATGGCAAACCTGCATACGCCATGCTGCTGGAAGGCATGCCGGCTCCTGTAATTGTTGAAGTACAAAATATTGCCGCGCCGGAAAATATCGCTTCCCAAGTGCCTGCTGCCAAACAAATGCTGGCGCAACAGCAGTCTGCCAACATTTTTGACGCATTGCTGCGTTATTTCAGCAAGGAAATCAAGCGCGAGCAAGGTGCGCAAAAAGTTGATAATTCAGCAGAGTAAGCTGGTGATGAACAGGTAGGCGGCAATCATGGCAAACATGATTGCCCGTCTGGCTTAAACAGAATCAAACGGTCGGAGAAAATCCGACCGTTTTCATTATATAATCAGCCTTTCTTGCCCTATCAATATATAGTGATTTCACTACTATACACATCCCGATTTTCCTTGTTTTTCGGTTAGAGGTCGTCTGAATACCATGAGCAAAGCTCCCGATGCTTTTACGCGGCTGATTAATGCCTTGAAAATTCTACCCAATGTCGGTCCCAAATCCGCGCAGCGCATGGCGCATCAATTGCTGCAAAGCAAGCGGGAGCAGGCGCAGGAGTTGGTTGATGCTTTGCAATATGCATTAAAGCAAGTCCAGCATTGCAGGATGTGCAACACATTTTGCGAAGGGAGTTTGTGTGATATCTGTTCTGACGAATCGCGCGACAAACGCCGCCTGATGATTGTCCACATGCCGGCAGATGTCTCCAATATGGAAACTGCCAATTGCCATGACGGTTTGTATTTTGTGCTGATGGGGCAAATCAGTCCCGCGCAAGGGATGGATGTGAGTGCCATCGCATTGGACAAACTGGTGGCAAGGTTGCAGAACGCCGATGTCGAAGAAATCATCATTGCAACAAATTTTACTGCCGAAGGAGATGCGACGGCGTATGTGTTGGCAGAATTGTTTAAAAACCTTCCATACAAAGTCAGCCGTCTTGCCAGAGGCATCCCTTTGGGGGGAGAGTTGGAATATGTCGATGCAGGGACTTTGGCGCAGGCCGTTTATGAAAGGCGCGCAATCAAGGAATAAAACAATAAGGAATAAACAATAAGGTCGTCTGAAAACGCGTTTCAGACGACCTTATTTCAAACAAAGCCGGTTTATTTGCAGCTTACGCCTTGAATTTGCGGAGTGTCGCCGCTGCCTACTTTGAAGGCACATTTGGTGGCGCTGCTGCCGGACACGGTGACGACACCGCTGCCTGCGGTCAGGCTAACCGGTTCTTTAACACCCATGCCGACTGCGGTTGCGGCAAGTTTTTGCACGTCGGCAGCGGAATAGGACGTATTGTTTGAACTGATTTTAATCTCCTTAGCCGCATACGCATTTGCACTGAATGCCAATCCGGCAGCGGCAACGGATAATGCTAAGAATTTTGTGATGTTCATTAATGGTTTTCCTTTTTGATGGCGGTAAACTTTACCGCGATTTCAGAATAAGGCCGAATAGATGATTGTGCAAGTTTTTCGGCCGATTTTACGGTAGCCCTGAATAAGAAGACTTTGGTTTACAAATTGCGATGTCTCTATTCTCGGTCGTTTCGGCGTATTCAGACGACCTGTCGGTTTTACGGTACAATAGGCGTTTTTTGACAAACGGATGAGGCATATAAATGGCTTCTTTAGAGACTTGGATAGGACTGCGCTATTTGCGGGCAAAAAAACGCAATGGCTTCATGTCGTTTATCACCGTCATTTCTATTGTAGGTATTGCACTCGGTGTGATGGCTTTGATTGTTGTATTGTCAGTCATGGCAGGCTTTCAGAGAGACATACGGGGGCAGCTTTTGAAAGTGGCTCCTCATGCCGAAATGGGTTATTACGATAACGGCAACGGTAAAAGCTGGGAGAGCCTGCGCGAGATTATTAAAGGACGCAAAGAGGTGCTTCAGTCGGCACCTTATGTTTCAGGACAGGCATTGCTGGCAAATGCGGGTGAGGTCCAAGGTGTTCAAATCCGCGGGATTTTGCCTGATGAAGAAAAAAAGATCGTTGAATACAGTAAAGAAATGCCTGTGGGCAGTTTTGATGATTTGAAGCCGGGCGAATTCGATATTATTTTGGGACAGGATTTGGCTGAGACTTTGGATGTAAAGGTTGGTGAAAAAATCACTGTCGTTACGCCTGAAGGCAACGTGACGCCTGCCGGTGTCGTACCTCGTCTGAAACAATTTAAAGTTGTCGGCTTGGTCAAAACCAAAATCCATGAATTGAACAATTCTCTGGCATTGACACACATGAAAGATGCCCAAGTCTTGTACCGCCTAGATGAAAATGCGGCAGGCTTGAGATTGAAACTTGCCGATCCGATCAACGCGCCGTCGTTCACCGAAACACTGCTGCCGAAAAATCTGCAAGAAGAAGTATGGTTGCGCGATTGGACGTACACCAACCGCAGTTATTTCGAGGCCGTAGAAATGGAGAAAAGGGTGATGTTCATCATTCTGCTGCTGATTGTTGCCGTAGCCACCTTTAACTTGGTTTCTTCTTTGGTCATGGCGGTTACGGAAAAACAAGCTGATATTGCCATTTTGAGGACTTTGGGTGTCTCCCCGGGCAGCATTATGAAAATTTTTATGGTGCAGGGCGTATTTGCCGGCTTTTTCGGCACCTTAACCGGTGTGATTACCGGTGTCACGCTGGCTTTGAACGTGGGCAGTATTGTCAAACAGTTAGAGAGTTGGTTTGGTTTCCAATTCATCAAATCACAAGTTTATTTCATTGATTATATCCCGAGTGATGTCAGTGTTCATGATGTTGTGCTGATAGCCTGCATTTCCCTGATTTTGTCGTTTATCGCTACGCTCTATCCAAGCTGGCGTGCTGCAAGAACCCAACCGGCGGAGGCTTTGCGCTATGAATAAAGTAGTTTTGAAATGCGATAATGTCAGCAAAAGCTACAAAGACGGTCAATTGAATGTCAACGTTTTGAATCAGTTGAGGCTAGAAGTGCTCGAAGGTCAAAGCGTCAGCATTATCGGTTCGTCCGGTAGCGGCAAATCGACATTGATGCACATTTTGGGCGGTTTGGATAAGCCGACTTCCGGCAGCGTGGTGCTGATGGGGCAGGATTTGAGTCAGTTGGGACAGAAACAACTGGGTCTGCTGCGCAATCAGTATTTGGGTTTCGTGTACCAGTTCCACCATTTGCTGCCTGAATTTTCCGCTTTGGAAAACGTCATGATGCCGCTTTTAATCGGCAAGATGAAAAAAGCCGAAGCAGAACAGCGTGCGGTTGAAATGTTGGAAAAAGCGGGTTTGAAAAAGCGCATACAGCACCGTCCCAGCGAGCTTTCCGGTGGCGAACGCCAACGTGCCGCCATTGCGCGCGCGCTGGTAACACGTCCCAAATGTTTGCTTGCTGACGAGCCGACAGGCAATCTTGACCGTAAAAATGCGCAAAATGTACTGGATATGATGCTAGATCTGAAATCCGAGTTGAATACCAGCCTGATTGTGGTCACGCATGATGACGAGTTGGCAGTCCGCTTTGAGCGGGTCATGCTGATGCACGACGGACGCTTGGAAGAGCAGTAACTTATCCGGCAAATACGCAAAGGTCGTCTGAAAAAGTAATATAGTGGATTAAATTTAAATCAGGACAAGGCGACGAAGCCGTAGACAGTACAGATAGTACGGAACCGATTCACTTGGTGCTTCAGCACCTTAGAGAATCGTTCTCTTTGAGCTAAGGCGAGGCAACGCCGTACTGGTTTAAAGTTAATTCACTATAGATGCTTTTCAGACGACGGCGGATTCGCATTTGAAGTGCAACTTTCCATAACAGAAAAAGGCCGGTATGCGGTAGCATACCGGCCTTTCCTGCAATGCAACACATTAATATCCTTATCCGCCAAATAAAAACACTTGGTTACGAAACCGCCAAGTGTTTTATTCTTGAATCTGTTCCAACCACTGTTGCACTTGAAATCCGAATCCAAAGTCGTCTGAAAACTGAATACCCCTTGAAGTTGAACCCACCCACTATACATACCCAATACTTGGGAGGCAGATTCAAAAAAAGCTGCTATGGAAATAGCAGCTTTTGTCCGGTTTGGCGGAAACGGTGGGATTCGAACCCACGGAGGATTTGCACCCTCAGCGGATTTCGAGTCCGCTGCATTCAGCCTCTCTGCCACGTTTCCGTAGAATAAAGTAAAACCAAATAAAAATGTTGATGGCTGGGCTTCACTTCATTTTTATTTGGTTTTTCTATTTTCAAGAAATGGCGGAAGCGGTGAGATTCGAACTCACGGAGGGCTATCAACCCTCGACGGTTTTCAAGACCGTTGCATTAAACCGCTCTGCCACGCTTCCGTTTCTTGAAGCCGAAATAATAATGAAATTTATCGGGTTTGCCAAGCGAAATTTGCAGGCGAATATTTAGTTTTTTGTTTTTACTTGGTTTGTTCTTTACGCATGAACACCCATTCGGACTCATTCGACGCTGCTGCGTTAAATGCGTAGCCTTCGTAATCGAAATTTTTCAGCATTTCAGGGTCGGTAATATTGTGTTCCGCCGCGTAGCGTACCATCAGTCCGCGCGCGCGTTTGGCGTAGAAGCTGATGATTTTGTATTTGCCGTTTTTTTCATCTTTGAAAACGGGGGTAATCAGGCGGGCTTTAAGTTTTTTAGTGTTGACGGATTTGAAATATTCTTGCGAAGCGAGGTTAACCAATATGTCGCTGCCTGCTTGGGCAAGGGTATCGTTCAGCAGGTCGGTGATGATGTCGCCCCAAAATTCATACAGGTTCTTACCGCGTGTGTTGGCAAACGCCGTTCCCATTTCCAAGCGGTAGGGCTGCATCAAATCCAGCGGGCGAAGAACGCCGTAGAGACCGGAAAGCAGGCGGACGTGCTGTTGCAGATATTGGATTTGTTCGGGCTTGAGGGTGTCTGCGGCGATGCCTTCGTAAACGTCGCCGTTGAACATAAAGACTGCCTGTTTGGCGTTGTCGGGGGTAAACGGCGTATGCCATTCGGCGTTGCGCTCGGCGTTTAAGAGGGCGATTTTGTCGGAAACGTGCATCAGCTCGGCGATTTGCTGCGGAGCAAGTTCACGCAATTGGCGCATCAGGATTTCGGCTTCTGCCAAGAGGTCGGGTTGGGTGAATTCTTTGACGGGCGCAGGGTCTTTTTCATTGAGGTTTTTGGCGGGGGAAAGGACGAAGAACATGATGGACTCGGAGATGTGATAAACAGCGGCATTGTAGGTTTAAAATGTTTTATGGGCAAGTTTGATAAGTGAAGTAAATGCCGTTATAGCAAAGGCTGTTTGAATGAAATTAAAAAGGTCGTCTGAAAACTCGGATTTGAGGTTTTCAGACGACCTTTTATTGAATCACTACTTTATTCAGCGATACAGGGAAACGATGGTTTCGGCGGCTTTGACGCAGGTATCGACATCGGCGACCAAGGCGATGCGGACGTAGCCTTCACCGGGGTTGCCCCATTCGGTATCGCGGGCGAGGAAGCGGCCGGGGAGGACTTGGATGGCGGCTTTTTGCCAGAGGTTTTTGGCAAATGACAAATCGTCTCCATCGGGGACTTTCAGCCAGATGTAGAATGATGCATCAGGCAGTTTGACGTCGAATGCCTGCTGGAAAATGGGGATGACGCGGTCGAATTTTTCCTGATACAGGCGGCGGTTGGCGATGACGTGTTCCTCGTCGTTCCATGCGGCGATGCTGGCGCGTTGGACGGGGATGCTCATTGCGCTGCCGTGGTAGGTGCGGTAGAGCAGGAAGTTTTTAAGCAATTCGGCATCGCCTGCGACAAAACCGGAGCGCAGTCCGGGGACGTTGGAGCGTTTGGAGAGGCTGGTGAACATGACGATATTGCGGTTGCTGCGCCCTAATTGCGCTGCCGCCTGTAAGCCGCCTATGGGTTTGTTGCCGTCGAAATAGATTTCGGAATAGCATTCGTCGGAAGCAATGATGAAACCGTATTTGTCTTGCAGATCAAAGATTTCTTGCCAGTCTTCCAGTTGCAGGACGCTGCCGCTGGGGTTGTTGGGCGAGCAGACGAACATGACTTTGGTGCGTTGCCATACGTCTTCGGCGATGCTTTTCCAATCGGGCTTGAAGGATGGGGCGGGACAGTTGGCGAAACGGATTTCGCCGCCGCCGAGAATGGCTGCACCTTCGTAGATTTGGTAGAACGGATTGGGACTGAGGACGACGGGTTTGAGGTCGTCTGAAACGGGATTTAAGACAGCTTGAACGAAGGAAAACAAGGCTTCACGGCTGCCGAGCACGGGCAGGACTTCTGTATCGGGATTGACGGTCAACCCGTCGTAACGGCGTTGCAGCCAGTCGGCACAGGCTTGGCGCAGCTCGGGCAGACCTGCGGTCAGGGGGTATTTTTCCAGTTCGTGCAGCGAGGCGGTCAGTGCTGAGGTAATGACTTCGGGCGTAGGGTGTTTCGGTTCGCCGATGTGAAGGTGGACGGGGGTGACGCCTTCGGGAGGGTTAACGCCCTGCATGGCTTCGCGTAGGCGGGCAAACGGATAGGGTTGGAGCTGGTTGAGTAGTGGGTTCATGGGTGTTCCAAATGTCTATCGAGACGGTCATCTTAGCATTTTTTATGCGGATTTTGTTGACAATGTGTGCAGGAAAAGGAAGGAAGCATAGAGAAAAGGTCGTCTGAAAATCGGTTTCAGACGACCTTTTTTGAGCATCACGCGATTTGCAGGCAAAATATAGTGGATTAACTTTAAACCAGTACGGCGTTGCCTCGCCTTGTCCTGATTTAAAGTTAATCCACTAAAAAAGGGCATATTGAAATATGCCCTTTTTTAGCGTTCATCTGCGGGTATGAATTATTTGGCTGCTGCGGGAAGAGCGCCGTTGAGCAGATATTGGATGGTTTCTTGCACCGTGCGGATGGCGTTGCCAAACGGCAGCGGGTCTTTACCTCGGAAAAACAAGCCTTTATCGACTTCGCCACGGAAGGCGGCGGAGAGTTGGATGTCAATGCAGAATTGTCCGGCTTTTGCCAAACCGTCGCGCAGGCCGCAGCTGGTCAGACAGTTCAAGCCTTGCGTACAGCGGCGCGGGTCGGCTTTGGCATTGGCTTGCAGCTTGGATTCGCGCTTGATGTAGCTGTCTAGGAATTTGGTGCGCACACCGCGTGCGGGCAGTCCGGCGACGGACATAAATTCGACAACATGCTCGGTTTCCGCACCTGCCAGCGTTTTTTTGAAGTTGATGTGGGCATCGCCTTCTTCGGTAACCGCAAACGCCGTGCCGATTTGGACGGCGGATGCGCCCCAGTTTTTCAGCGCGGTTTTGACTTTTTCAAAGTTCGCCATGCCGCCGGCGAGAATGAGCGGGATTTTTTCGCTTTCAAGACCTAAGTTCTTGAATACTTCGAAAGTTTCTTCGATGACGCGTTTGAATTCAAACTTGGCATCGTTCACACCTGCCACGCTTGCCGCGCCCAAGTGTCCGGCAGCGTGCGCGGGATGTTCGATAACGATGGCGTCGGGCAAAACACCTTTTTTCATCCAGCGTTTCAATACGATGCCGATACCGCGCGATTCGGACAAAATCGGGAACAGGGCGACATCTTTGTGATAACCCTCGGTCATTTCGGGCAAATCCAGCGGCAATCCCGCGCCCATCACAATCGCGTCCGCACCCGATTCGCAGGCTTGGCGGACGTAGGCAGCGTGGTCTTTGACGGCTTTCATGACGTTGACGGCAATCATGCCTTTGCCGTTTGCGTCGGCTTTGGCTTTTTGGATTTCGCGGTCAAGCGCGGTGCAGTTGAGTCGGGTGTATTTTTCTTCGCTCGGGTTGATTTTGGATTCGGCGAGCAGGTCGTCATGCAGGTGGCGCAAATCGACGCTGGCAATCGTGCCGACACCGTTTTCGCGGGCGACCGCGCTGGAGAGTTTCGATGCGGAAACGCCCACGCCCATCCCGCCTTGGACGACGGGAATCAATGATTTGCCTCGGATGTGCAATGGGTCGAAGTTGTTTTGCATGTATGGGTTCCTTGATGGTTGCGGGAGCGGACTGATATTGGCAGACCGGCTTTGCTGGATTTTTGAAAATTTATTTTTAATCAATGGGTAAGGTTTGGTTTTTTACTGAACCTGATGATATTGGGCTGCTTGTATCTTAGGTTTTAGTAATTATACTCTAAATGTGGACAAAAATTAGAGTATCAATACAGTTTTTGCAAATTAAATTTGAAAAGTATTGTTAACTAAGAAATATTTTTTCGGGTTAGGTCGTCTGAAAGATTGATTTATCGAAGGTTGGTTTGGGATGAAGGCTGACTGCTTTGCCTATTTCTATTCCACTTAAACTGTAAAAAGATGCATTCCAGATCATCTTAATGGGTGAAATAATGAGGATAACTGGTTTATTGCGATGAGATGTTGGGGATATAAGAAGACACCGTGTTATAGTGGATTAAATTTAAATCAGGACAAGGCGACGAAGCCGCAGACAGTACAGATAGTACGGCAAGGCGAGGCAACGCCGTACTGGTTTAAATTTAATCCACTATATTTACACAACGGGTTGAGAAAAATAATTCTGTAAGACCTCAAAAGGCGTATTACCTTTCAAGTTCTTATGTGTCCTTGACTGCTGCCCGTATACCGTTGAATGCGCCTGCTCGGATAAAGACACGGACTATCGGGGCAAGCAGTTTCAGGTGCCCGCACTTTGTCCGATTTCGACTTGACCGTTTGCCGACATGTTTATCTTGTCAAATTCTGTTTTTCAGTTTGTATTTCAGTTAATAAGCCAGTAATAGGCATTCCATTTTTTTGAGCACGCAGAGCCCATTTTTCTGCTTCATATAATTTGTTTTTATCATTACTGTCTTGGTAATGATCAAAGAATATATAGGCAAGATCATGTTGTGCTTGAGTATTGCCCGACTCAGCGGCCCGAACTAACCAAAATATAAATTTATCTTGGTTAAACTCATAAAAAGCAAAATAATGAGCTAATTTTGATGCTGCTTGACCATTACCGGAAGAGGCATCGATTTTTAACTTTTCCAGCTCAGTTTTAGAAATATACACGCTGTCATTTAATGACATATTGGCATCAGATTGCATGCGCCTCTCCTTGCCGTAGGAGGGGTTGCAAGATAACAAAAATATACCTAGCAAAATGATTTTAAGGGTCATATGGCTTGAATGTAACTTGTTTCCCTTCATTTCTCGCTCCTCCTGATGTAGAACCCGGCTTGCACCGATTATCTGGATAGTCTTTTATCTGTCTAAGATTTGTGGCGGTTCATTTTTCAGACGACCTTTTTGTATAGTGGATAAATGAGTTTGTTCACGGACTAATAGAAAACGAGATACCTGTTCTCCGTCACTCCTGCTTGCGCAGGCGTAACGGCCGGCTGGCGTTTCTATTTTCATTCTCGAAGCAAATCTCAATCCTCTTTTTTCTCCAACGCGGCAAAGGCGGCCTTCATGGTCGGGTTTTTGCGTACTAATTTTTTGACGGTCAGGTCGGTCGCTTTGTTGTTGGCAAGGCGCAGGTTGTTTTCCGAAGAGAGCAGGGCTTCTTTGGTTTTTTGCAGGTGGCTGATGGTTTTGTCGATTTCGTCGATGGCGGTTTGGAACTTGCGGCTGGCGAGTTCGTAATTGCGGGCGAAATCGGTTTTGAACTTGTCCAAGTCTTCTTCAAAATGCGTGATGTCGATGTTTTGCGCGCGCATTTGTGCCAATTCCTGTTTGTATTTCAATGAATTGAGTGCGGCGTTGCGCAACAGGGAGACGATGGGGATGAAGAACTGCGGGCGCACGACGTACATTTTCGGGTAGGCGTAGGACACATCGACGATACCGTTGTTGTAGAGTTCGCTGTCGGCTTCCAAGAGTGAGACGAGTACGGCGTATTCGCAGTTTTTTTCTCTGCGGTCTTTGTCCAACTCTTTGAAAAAGTGTTCGTTTTTCTTTTTGGTGGCGGTTTCGTCGTTTTCGTTTTTCATCTCGAACATGATGGAGATGATTTCGTTGCCTTCTTCGTCGGTTTCGCGGTAGATGTAGTCGCCTTTGCTGCCGGTTTTGGCGTCGTTGTCTTTGCCGAATACAGCTTGGGGAAAGGCGGTGGTGCGGATGCGGTTGAATTCGGTTTCGCAGTGCTGCTCAAGGCTTTCGCCTATCATTTTGGTGGACTGTTTGGCTTTGAAATCTTTATAGAAGGCGATGGTTTCGTCTTTTTGTTTGAGTTCGGCCTCGTATTTTTCGCGCAGGCTTTGTTTTTCCAACTGGTTTTCTTTGGATTGCAGCATGAGCTGCGTGTTCAAATTGCCCAATTCGCGCTCTTTTTCGGCAACGGCTTTGGTGATTTCCAGCTCTTTTTCCATGTTTTTCGCCGTTTCCAGCGATTTTGCCTGCGCTTTCAGTTCGGCAATCAATTTGTTCTGCTCGGCGATTTGCGCTTTCAGACGACCTTCGATTTCGGCGGCGGCGAGTTTGCTGTCTTTTTCGTAGGCGTTGATTTGGTTGGACAGGGCGGCGATTTCGTGGTTTTTGTCGGCTAGGATTTTGTCGAATTGATTTTGCGCCTGCGCTTGGGCAAGCTGCATATCGCTTTGAAACTGCATCTGCGCCTGTTGCAGGCGCTCGTGGATTTCGGTTTGAAATTCTTGGGTGCGGACTTGGTTCAGGATGTCGGCGTAACTGGCTTCGTTGACGGTAAACGCGGTGTGGCAGTGCGGGCATTTGATTTCGTGCATGGCGGGTTTCCCTTGTATTTGAAGCGTGTAATTTTAGCAGAAAGGTCGTCTGAAAAAGTTTTAGCGAAACTCGCTGCGCTCGTTTTGGCGAAACCCTTACGGGTTTTCAGACGACCTTGTCGCTTTAAATTCAATCGCAAGCTGTGTTGCCGACATCAAGACTGAAATCGTGAAACTCGTTGAGCGTGCTGCGGTGGCCGATGCTGATGATGATGCTCTGCGGCAGTTCGCGTTTCAAGGCGCGGTAGAGCAGGGCTTCGGTCGGTTCGTCCAAGGCGGCGGTAGCTTCGTCGAGCAGGATGACTTTGGGCTGTGAGAGCAGGGCGCGGACGAAGGCGACGCGTTGCAGTTCGCCGGGGGAGAGCTTGTGTTGCCAGTCGTCGGTTTTGTCTAATTTATCAATCAGATAACCTAAGCGGCAGGTGTTCATGGCTTCGGCTAGCTCAGGATGCTGTTTGTCGATGTCGGGATAACAAATCGCGTCGCGCAGGCTGCCTTGCGCCGTGTATGGGCGTTGCGGCAGGAAGAGGATGTCTTGATGCGGCGGACGGCTGACTTTGCCGCTGCTGCCGAACGGCCAAAGCCCCGCCAGCGCGCGCAGCAGCGAGGTTTTGCCGCAACCGCTCGGGCCGCGTATCAGTAGGGAATCGCCGCTTTTGAGGTTGACGTTGATGCCGCTCAACAGGATTTCGCCGTTGTGGCGGAATAGGGCGACGTTTTCCAGCGAGAGGTCGTCTGAAACTTGGATAATGTCGGGTTGTTGTGCGCTGTGTTGTTCTTCCGTACTCAGCAAGAATCCGTACAGACGCTCCAGTCGGGCGCGGTAGGCGGTAAATTTATTGTAGAACATCCGAAAGAAGGAGAGGGCGTTTTGCAAGCGGGAGAAGGCTTGGACGGTCTGCTGGATGTCGCCGATTTTGATTTGCCCGGCAAACAGGCGCGGGGCTTGCAAAATAATGGGGAAGAGCTTGATTCCGTTGGTAAACATGTCGTTAAAGCCGCTCAAGCAGACGCTTTGGCGGGCGATGCGCCAACGGTTGCGGATAATGGCTTTGAAGCGGTCGGCAAGCTGGTCGTGTTCGTGTTGTTCGCCACTGTAAAACGCCACGCTTTCGGCGTGGTCGCGCACGCGGATGAGGGAATAACGGTAGTCGCCGTTGAGCTTTTCGTTTTCATAGTTGTAACGAATCAACGGGTTGCCTATCCACATGGCGATAAAGGTCGCCAAAATCACAAACATATAGACAAACCAAACGATGCCGTGCGGAATGTCGAAGCCGAACACGGTCAGGATGCCCGCCAAGCCCCACAAAACAACGGCAAATTCCAGCGAGGTAACGACCGAATTGACCATGCCGCGCACAAATTCTATGGTTGATGCGATGAAATCCTGTGCGTCTTGTTGGATACGCTGGTCGATGTTGTCCGGCGCATGGCGGCGCATTTGCAGGCGGTAGTAGTTTTTGTCGGCAAGCCAACGCGTCGTCAGCACTTCATTGAGTCGCTCCGACCATTTAATCGCCAAGCCTTGATCGAGAAAGTCGTTGACGACGTTGTTAAACGCCCGCACCAACACCACACCGGCGTTCATCGCTGCAAACATCCAAAACGCGGAGGCGTTCAAATCCTGCATCGAGTCGTAAAGCCCTTTGGACATAAAGGTACTCAATACATTCAGCCGCACTTCGGTCAGCAGCAGCACAATCATCGCGGTAATCGCCAGCAAGACTTTGACCGCGCTTTTCGGCGTCAGGCACAGCCGCAGGATATAGGCAAACTCCCGCCCGAAGCGCGTTTCGCGTGCCAAAAACAGAATCACCGCCGAGGCGGCGGCGACCATCAATAAGGTTTGTAACAGCCAAGACGGCGTGGAATAAAGCTCGATTTGCCATTTTTGCATGTGCGTTGTCTCTTGAGGCAGGCAGCGGGCAGGGGTCGTCTGAAACCCTGATTCTCCGCTTAATAAAATAATTTACAATTACGATAGAAAAAGTTTTGATTGATGTTGTATTTTTATTTTTACAAATAGTTATCATCACTTTTTATAGAAAAGCAGAATGTTATCAAATATAATTCCGCAGCAAAATTACTTTGTGATTTTTAACGCTTATTGCAACAAAAATAACCCACCTCAAAGACAGAAGGAATTTATGAACAGCAAATTAGCCCTGATGCCGCTTTTGATTATGAGCGCATTTTCTTATGCCGCCGATGAAGCGACGCCCGAAGCCCCAGTGCAACAGCAGTTGCAGGAAGTCCATGTCCGCGCCGACGCCAAACGCGTCAAAGCCGCCCGCTCTTACTCCATCGCCAGCGACGGCGACTTGCGCGACCGCGTAAATTTGGGCGTATTGGGCAAAGCTAATGCCTTTACCGCGCCGATTACCGTCGTCAACTACGACGAACAAGCCCTTAACAACACCGAAGCGCGTACTTTGGTGGATGCCGTAGCAAAAAAAGACGCTTCCGTTTGGCAGTTCGGCGGCGAAAGCAACACATTGACCGGCCTGTATTTCCGCGGTTATCAGCTTGATGCGCGCCAATTCAGCGTCAACGGTTTGGCAGGTATGTACGGCACGCAAGGCACGGCCAGCGTGCATGTCGGTTCCGCGCAACTGATTAAAGGCGCGTCCACCACTGTAAACGGCATGGACCCTGAAGGCGCGGTATCCGGTTCCGTCAATATCGAGACTAAAAAAGCCGCCGATGAGGGCAACCGCAAAATCGGTTTGGGCTGGTTCAGCAACAACCGCGCCCAAGGTACGTTCGACTTGGGTCAACGCTTTGGCGAAAACAAAGAATTCGGCGTGCGCGCTAACGGCAAACTGCGCCACGGCGACACCCCGCGCCACGGTTACAGCGAAGACAACAAAGAATTTGCCTTAAATGCCGACTACCGCGGCGAAAAACTACGCGTGGCGTTCGATTCCATCTACGCGAAACGCAAAACCAACGGCGGCCGCGCGCGTATGCAGGATATTCAAAACGCCAACGGCCGCTTGTTTGACGCGCCCGATGGCAAAGTGAACCTGCTGCCAAGTTGGAACTGGCAGAACACCGTCGGTCGAACCAATATGCTGACCTTCGAATGGGATGCGTTTGAAAATGCACAGATTACCGGCGGTATCGGCTACAACAAGGCGCGCTATTACGGCACGCTGATTTCTCCGACTATTTGCGGCAAAGATGGCGCAAGCAGCCAAACCGCAACCTGCTCAAGCGCCAACCAATACCACACAGGCACGGCGCGCCTGACTGATCAATATTTCCGTACTTTGAGTATGAACCTTACTGCACGCGGTGAATTTGAAACCGGCCCGGTAACGCATAACTGGAGTACTGCTTTCGACCGCATTATCCGTCAACGTACAACGATCAATGGTAGCGCAGCCGGTAAAAGTAAGGTAGAAGTTAAAGCAAACGAAAATATTGAGAGTAAATTGGCATCGTTTAGAGCCGACTATCCAAACTCATGGGCGAACTCTGCCAACTTGGATGCCAATATCAAAGTCAACAGTTTGGCTTTGTCCGACACACTGGGCTTCGTCGACAACAAATACCGCCTGACCTTGGGTGGACGCTTCCAAGCGGTTGAATACACCAATAAAAAAGAAGGTAAAAGCGGCGATGCCAAACGCTTCAGTCCGATGTTGATGGCTGCATGGGTACCGCAGCCCGATTTGGTCGTGTACGGCAACTATATGGAAGACTTGGAGCCTGCCGACATCAAAACCGATGATGACGGTAACACTACCATGTCCAAACCGCGTGTCAGCCGTCAGTTTGAAGTCGGCGTGCGCAAAAACTGGGGCGACTTTGTCACTACTTTGAACGCGTTCCAAATCAAACGCCCGGGTTACTGGCGCGGCAATACCAAAAAAGGTACTGATTTTGCTGTATACAAAGCAGCAGGAGGCGCAGCCGGCGACAAACAAGGTTTTGAGCGTAACCGCGGTATCGAGTTCAATACCTATGCCAATCTGTTGAACAAAACTCTGCGTCCGAGCTTTGGCTTGATGTACCTGCAATCGACTGTGAAAAATTATCCGAACGCAGCCGATAATCTTGTTAACGGCGTACAAGTTGCCAACCCGCGCGTGATTGCCAAAGCGGGCGTGGAATGGGATACCCCGTTTGCCAAAGGCTTGACCTTGAACGGCAATGTTTCGTACTTCGGCAAGTCTTACCAAGATACGCAAAAACAATACGCCTTCCCATCCTATACCTTGGTTGACGTAGGCGCGCGCTACAAAACCAAGCTGGGCAAAAATACCCTGACTGTCAGCAGTTCGGTGGAAAATCTGTTCAACAAAAACTACTGGCAGGTACAGCGCGGCCAATACGACCGCAGCTTCGCCGTCGTCGGCATGCCGCGTACTTATTGGCTGAAAGCGGAATTGGATTTCTAATATCCGAACAGGTCAACCGGTAAAGACAAAGGTCGTCTGAAAATCCTCAATCTGGGTTTTCAGACGACCTTTTATATTGTTTTTTGAATGGAGCGGGTGATATGACTTATAGTGGATTAACTTTAAATCAGGACAAGGCGACGAAGCCGCAGACAGTACAGATAGTACGGCAAGGCGAGGCAACGCCGTACTGGTTTAAAGTTAATCCACTATATCGTAGAACGGCACCCCATTAATCACAACGCAGAGAAAATGGTTTAGAGGGATTCCCAAACGTTGGCAGCTTCTTCGGAGAAATGTTGCCACGCGGGCAATGTTATGGAAGTTGCTGTTTCCAATGCGCCAGCAGTTGCTTGAGGATTTCAGACTGTTCGTGACCGTCATTGATGGCGGTTTCAAGCCAACGGCAGGCTAAGGCTGTGTTGCGGCGGACGCCTGTTCCGTGGAAATAGAGGCAGGCGAGGTTGTATTGCGCCATTGTGTCTTTTTGCTGCGCTGCCTGCGCGAACCATTTGGCGGCTTGGGTATAGTCGGTCTCTGTTCCATGACCGTTGTAGTACATCATGCCGAGATTGGTTTGCGCTTTGCTGTGCCCCAAATCTGCCGCCTGCTGATAGAGCGTCAGCGCTTCGGCATGGTCGGGAGCGCGGTTCAGACCGTAATGGGCGGCAAAAGCCAGCTGATAGAATTGCTCCGCCTGTTGGCGTTGCAGCGCGTGTTCTTTGGCTTGGGGGTAGTTTTGCTTATTGTTCAGGGCAATGTCCGCAAGTAGTTTTTGGTGTGCGGCAAGATTGCCCAAATCAGCGGCAAGCTGATAGTAATGGCGCGCTTTGGAGGGCTCGGGAAGGATGCCCAGCCCGTAGCGGTAGATATCGCCGAGCAAACGCAGCGCTTCGGGATGATTGCGGCGTGCGGCTGCTTTGGCGTAGCGGCGTGCTTTATCCGTGTCTTTCGGGATGTCTTTGCCCAGTAGATGGATTTCTGCGAGCTTGGCGTAAGCATCGCTGCTGTTTTGTTTGGCGGCGGTTTTTAGCCATTGGATGGCTTTGTCGGGGTGGGTCGGGAGCAGGATTTCCGCAAGGGCGACTTGTGCAGGCGCGATGTTGTCACTTGCCGCGATGTACAGGTGTTGGGCGGCTTGCTCAAGGTCCGGTGCTACGCCTTGACCGAGCTTGTATTGCAATCCGAGTTGCCAATTGGCAGGCGTAAATCCTTGTTTGGCGGCAAGTTGGTAGAGCTGGTGTGATTGGGGATAATCGGGCGGCGAGGTGTATTGGCAATGCTGGCCTAAGAAATATAGGGCTTGGGGATTTTGCTGACGCGCGGCAAGTACGGCCCAATCGACGGCTTCTTCGTGTTGACCTGCGTCATGATAAGCACGCATCAGCTTGAGCTGAGCTTCGATAATGCCTGCTTCTGCCAATTCCCGATAGGAGGGAAGCAGGGTATTGAGCGGCATGCCTTGTGCTTCTTGGATTTGAAGAAGGTTGTAACTGGCGTAGGGATGACCGTCACGCGCCGCTTGCTGCATCAGGCGTATGCCGGCTTCACGGTTGGCAGGGATGCCTTGCCCTTGCAGCAGGCAGCCTGCAAGATGGAATTCTGCTTCCGTATGCCCTTCGTCTGCCGCTTTTTGCAACAGTGGGACTGCGGCGGCAAAATCGGGCGGATTTTGGGTCATGAATGAGTGAGCTTCCCGGAATAGTGTATCGGCGGTTGTTGTATTCATTTTATTGTATATGTTTTGAATTTTATAAAATGGACGCTGTAAGTGTTTGCTTGAGAGTTGCAGTATTTTACCAGAAATTACCTGATTATTCATTCCGTTGTAATAAATTTTGTCGGGCAAATTCCTTAATGTAAATGCCGCCGGGCATTCTGTGCAAACCGGCGGCATTTTGCTGTCGTTTTATTTTTTCAACATCTTTGCCGCTTCGACGGCGTAATACGTCAGGATGCCGTCGGCACCGGCGCGTTTGAAGGCGAGCAGGCTTTCGAGTATGACTTTTTCGCCGTCCAGCCAGCCGTTTTGAATCGCGGCTTGAAGCATGGCGTATTCGCCGGAAACTTGGTAGGCGTAGGTCGGTACGCCGAACTCGTCTTTGACGCGGCGGACAACGTCAAGATAGGGCAGGCCGGGTTTGACCATCACCATATCCGCGCCTTCCTGAATGTCGAGGGCGACTTCGTGCAGGGCTTCGTCAGTATTGGCGGGGTCCATTTGGTAGGTTTTCTTGTCGGCTTTGCCCAAGTTACCGGAACTGCCGACCGCATCGCGGAACGGGCCGTAAAAAGCGGAGGCATATTTGGCGGAATACGCCATGATGCGGGTGTGGATATGCCCCGCGTCTTCAAGGGCTTCGCGGATGGCGAGGATGCGGCCGTCCATCATGTCGGACGGGGCGACAACCTGCGCGCCTGCGTCGGCGTGGCACAAGGCTTGTTTCACCAAAACTTCGATGGTTTCGTCGTTGAGGACGTAGCCGTTCGCATCGGTCAGCCCGTCTTGCCCGTGGATGGTGTAGGGGTCGAGGGCGACGTCGGTCATGATGCCGAGTTCGGGGAATTTTTCGCGCAGGGTGCGTACGACGGTCGGTACGAGTCCTTCGGGGTTGTAGGCTTCTTCCGCCCATTCGGTTTTATTTCGGGTAACGACGGGGAAGAGCGCCAGCATGGGGATGCCGAGTTTGAGGGCTTCTTCGGCGGTAAACAATAATTTGTCCAAACTTTGCCGTTTCACGCCGGGCATGGAGGGGACGGCTTCTTCCTGATTGCTGCCTTCGAGTACGAAGACGGGGTAAATCAAATCGTCTGCGGTCAGGGTGTGTTCGCGCATCAGGCGGCGGGAAAAGTCGTCTTTGCGCATGCGGCGCATACGGGTGGCGGAAACGTAACGCGGTGGGAAATTCATAATCGTCCTTTGTCCTTCTGGAAACGGCTGAATCGGCAGGAGAAATGTTTTCAGACGACCTCTTTGCAAGCAGAGGTCGTCTGAAAATGGGTTTGCGACAGTTTACGCCGTTTTGATGAATTACTCAAAACTTGAACAGAGTGTCGAAAAATCAGTCTTTTACTTTTCTGATGGCTTTAACCGTTTTGGAAATCGAGTCGATTTTGTCAGGTTTGGGCATATTGCGCTCTTCCTCACGCAAGCCTTCGGCATCCAACGGCTCGATATTTTTCATGGCTTCGCGGTAGGCGGTAGGACTGAGTTTTTCTTGCGTGATGCGCCATACTTTGCGGCCGTTGGTACGCGTTTCCGATGCGGTCCACAAGCCGATTTTGTGGTAATAGAGCAAAACACTTTCGGCAAGGGCCTTCATGTCGGTATTGGGTCTGCCGCTGCCGATGCTGCGGCCGATACGGTTGTTGCGTTGGTCAACTGCCTGATCCGCGAGATAACGGCTGAAATAGTTGATTTTCCCTTCGCGGATTTTGATGTCGGCAAGGTAGGCATTACCTGCTTCTTCGGCGATTACGTTGTCGAATTGGGAGGTAATGGCGGCTTGCCACAGGGCTTGGCGCACGGCATTGACCTGTGTGCCTTTGCCATCTCCGTTGGCAGTATCGTCTAAGCCGCTGCGGTAGGCAAAGCGCGTGGCATTACTGCTGATATTGAATGAGCCTGTGTCTTCCATGCCGATGGCTTGCGCCGCTACGGGATGATTGAGGGCGAATTGGGTAATTTTGCTGCGCCGGGTTTGATCTTCTTCAAAGGCAGTTTGACAGCCGGAGAGCAAAATGGAAGCAAGTAGGATGCATTTAAGATGTGTTTTAAATTTAATCTGAGCCATGATATGAGCCGTGATGAAAATATTATTTTATTGATGATATACTGCTTATGTAACATACAATTACATATTGTAGCAAAATATTTTTCATACGGGCGCTTTATTGTATCAGCGGTCTCTTGTATTAGGGCAAAAGGTCGTCTGAAACCGGCTTTAGGCGGGGCGGTTTCAGACGACCTTTTCGTGTGTATGGCTGATTCAGCCTTGATGGGAAAAGTTTTCCGCAGCTAATGGCGCTCTCCCCAATAAAGCTGCAAAATCAGAATAATCGGCGCATGAGCCTTGTTTGAGCAGGGCAAAGCTATCACGGCTGATAATACCGTTGCTGAGGATGTTTGCCAACGGCAGCGCAGGGTCAAGCAGGCGTAGGGGAATAGGCAGGATATGTTGTGGCGGTTTGTGGTGCAGGGTTTGGCGGAGGGTGGTCAGGTATTCTGCCAAGGTCAGCGTTTGGCTGCCGGTCATATTGACGATGCTGTGGCCGGCGTCGGTTTGGACGGCAAGTTTTGCCAAACCTTCGGCAACATCGGCAAGATGTACGGGCTGTAAGTAAAAGCGTCCGCCTTCCGGCAGTGGAAGTAAAGGGAGGTGGGCTAGTTTGATGAACAGTTCGCAGCTGGTTCCCCCACGCCCGTAAACGACGGATGGTCTGGCTATGGCAATCGGGATGCTGCTTTGGGCGACGGCATTATCTCCACGTCCTTTACTGCCGACAAAGTTGATGGATTGAGATGGGTCGGCACCCAGTGCGGATAGTTGCACCCAGTGTTTTATGCCTGCTGTTTTTGCCCATGCGGCGAGTTGTTTGGGCGTACGGTGGTGTACGGTTTCGAGTATTTCGGCATGACGGCTCATGATGCCGATGCAGTTGATGAGGACGTCTTGCCCCTCTAATAAACGGCGTGCGGCGGTTTCGTCAGGATGAAGAAAATCGAAGGCGCGGCGGTCGGGCGTGTAAACTTGGTGACCTTGTTCTTTTAAGATTTGGGCGGTACGGCTGCCGATGAAGCCGCTGCCTCCGAAAATGATGATGTTCATGGTTTTTCTTTATGGTGTTGCTGAGGTCGTCTGAAAATCTTTAAATCGGTTTCATCACCATCAGGAAGTAAATCACGATAGTGGCGCAAAAGGCGGGATAGCCCAGCAATTCCCAGCGTCTGGCATAACGCCAATAGGGTTCTGGAATGGTGTCTGCGTTTTCTTTATGCGCTTGTTCGGCAATCTTTGCCATACGGATTTGCAGCCAGACAACGGGCAGCCAGCAAATGCCTGCAAGGATGTATAAACCGATCGTCATCCATACCCAATTTTGTTCTAGCATGGTGGAAACGGTATAGCCGCGTTCGTACAGCATCCATAAGCCGGACAAGGGTTGGAAAATGACGGCGGGAGTCGTAAACCACCAATCTGCTTTGATGACCCAATGCGATACGACCGACTGCGCGGCGACCGAACCGCTGCGGTTTGCCCAAAAGAGGTAAAACGCTGTACCAAAACCGGTGCCGACCATTAAGGTAGCCGAGATGATGTGCAGGGTTTTAACGATTAAATAAGTGTTCATTTTTTATCTCCTACGGATTGATACAGGAAAAATAAAGTAGCCATAATCGGCAGGTTTTTTACCAAAGGCGCAAACGGATGCGCCCACATTTCGGGCAGCCTGAAGGCAATAATCAGGCTGTATGTCGTGACGGTTATCAATTGCAGCAGCCATATTGCGGAACGGGCACGAAAGCGGCTGAAGCATAAAAAGGCAAAACCGATGTCCAATAGTGAAGCGGCGATTAATGTCGGCCACAGCAACGGATCGGGAATGCCGACCGAATGCAGCAAATCCAATGACATTTCAGGCATGAAAAACAGAGGTTGAGTGCCGCTCCACAGCCATAACAACCCCATCGAGTAAGACAGGTAAGCAGGGAGATTGCGTGTAGTGTTGGCGGACATATTGGTTTCCTAATTTCATTTTGGTTTGTTTATATATTTAGCCTGTAATTTCTAAAATTTCTGTCAAAAGAGAAATATAAAGGTAAAAAAATTAGGCAGGTTCCCGAATATCGTCTTCCCCAGGAGGATTAGGCAGACTTAAAAGACCGACAATCAAAGAATAAGTACCGCCTATTACCACGCCTGCTTGGAGGCTGCTGATAAAATCCGCACCAAACAATAAAAGATACAGACAACTGCATAACGATCCGACGATGCCTGCCCGGATAAGGCCGCATAAGTCCCTGTATGTAGACGTCAAGCTTAAGATCAAACCGCAAATTAGGGCCGGCACGGTAAATAATAAAGCATAGTAGCCGATATTAAATGCAAAAAATACCGTAGATGCAGTATAAACGATGATGACTCTGCCTCTCGGATAGTCGAAATAATCATCTGTTGAATGTGCCATAACACACCTATGATTGAGTAAGAGAAACCGGGGGTTGTGTCTTGCAAACCAATTGGGGCGGCATCATCGGAAAAATTTCTGTATTCCGGTGCCTATTTTTAAAATTTTCACCATGGTTGAGGTGGAAAGCTTCAGCATTTCATTTGCCCATATGGTCAGCGTGTTAATGAAATCATGGGTTTGTCGGATTCGCTGTTTGGCGGTTTCATTTTCCTGACTAAATTCAGGGCTGTCGATCAGGCTTTGCAAAAATTGCCGCGTCGGTTCGATTTCGCGCTGCATGCGCATTTCTGCGATGGTGCGGAACAAAGTCCAGACGTCGTCTGAAGTTTCAAAATGATCGCGTCTGTCGCCCAAGATATGCACGGTATGCACCAGCCTCAGATTTTGCAGCTCTTTGATGCTGTTGCTGACATTGGAGCGCGCTACGCCGAGCGTTTCGGTAATTTCTTCGGCATTCATCGGTCTGCCTAAGATGTAGAGCAGGGCGTGGATTTGCGCAACGGTACGGTTGACGCCCCATTTGGTGCCCATTTCGCCCCAGTGGAGGATAAATTTTTCAGTGGTCGGATTCAGTTTCATAGTGAGGGTATTTTATTTTTGTCTTTTATTTCTGTCAATACAGAAATAAAAGATTTTTTTGAAACGGGTAAAACAGGCGGACTGAATTCAGCCCGCCTGTTTTAAACCATAGATTATTTTTTACGATAGATTATTTTTCCGACTGCTGCTTGTAGTATTCAAGTAATTGCTTCGCTTGCAGCAAAGGCAGCCCGAAATGCTCGTTGATGTTTTTGAGGTCTGCTGTTTCTTTTCCGGTCAGATTTTGTTCGAGCCATTTCAGATTGTCCGGATTGCTTTTGATTTTTTCAAAATACGCCTGCTTGCGCTTCCAATTTCGCGACCACACCAGCAGCATGGTGAAAATACATAGCACGATTAAGAAAATATTCGTGAAAGCCATCATGTCCATTGTAGTCTCCGCTTACTTGGAAGTATGGGGATTATAAGCGAATCAAGTGTTTACGGATATATTGAGGAACGAGGACGGCATGGTTTCGGGTTAAGTTTGGATGGGACAGCTTATTTCCGTATTGTGATTCGTCATCTCAATATATAGTGGATTAAATTTAAATCAGGACAAGGCGACGAAGCCGCAGACAGTACAAATAGTACGGCAAGGCGAGGCAACGCCGTACTGATTTAAAGTTAATCCACTATAGTTTTTGCCGTACCTAAAATCCGTTTTGCGGAAAGGGTCGTCTGAATTGGGAAAACAGGGTAATTTTGTGGTTTCAAGTTTGGATTTCTATGCGCGTGTACAGTTAAATCATTAATAAAATAATGCGTTGTGTTAGAATCTTGCCGAGTTGTTAATACAGGTTTGGAAGTACTCCGTGCCGTCGGCAAGCCATTTGAGCAACGCGGCTCATACTTTCAGACGACCCCAATACCGAATTTCAAATATCTATGTCCGTCAACCATTACGAAAACTTCCCCGTCGGCTCGCTTGTCATGCCGCGCCGCCTGCGCAAGCCTACCCATGCCGTTTATGCTTTTGCGCGCACTGCGGACGACCTCGCTGATGAAGGCAATGCCGAAGCCGATGAACGCTTGCGCGCTTTGGATGAACTCAAATCCGAACTTGACCGCATACAGCGCGGCGAAACGCCGTTGACTCCGCTAATGCAACGTTTGCAGCATGAAGCCATCGCGCCTTTCAAGCTGCCGCTGCAGCCGTTTTACGATCTTTTGTCCGCATTCAGTCAGGATGTTGTCAAAACCCGTTATCAGGATTTTGGCGACCTGATTGACTACTGCCGCCGTTCTGCCAATCCGGTCGGGCGCATTATGCTGCACCTGTACGGACAAACCGACGAAGTCAGCATCGCCCAAAGCGACGGTATCTGCACCGCGTTGCAACTCATCAACTTTTGGCAGGACGTTGCCGTCGATTGGCAGAAAGGCCGTGTTTATATCCCGCAGGACGACTTGCAAAAATTTAATGTCAGCGAAACGCAAATTGCCGAAGGCAAAGCGGATTTTGCGTTCCAAAGACTGATGGCGTATGAGTGCAACCGCGCGTTCCAAATGCTCAAGGGCGGCTCGCCCTTGGGTAAAACGCTGAAAGGCCGTTTGGGATTTGAATTGCGGATGATTATTGTCGGCGGACAACTGATTTTGCAGAAACTGGACGGCAGCAAATACGATATGTTTACACAACGTCCTGTTTTGGATAAAAAAGATTGGCTGATTATTCTGAAACGGGCATTCTTGAAGAAATAAACCGACCGGCGCAAAAGGTCGTCTGAAAACGCGGCTTGAAGGCTCAAGGCTGTTTTCAGACGACCTTTTTCATGACTGCCCGCTGCACCCCGAATATCGATACCAACACCAACGCAAATCCCGCCAGCGACTTCGCATCCATCCCTTGCCCTAAAAACAGCCAGCCCAAGATAAATGCCGAGACAGGGCTGAGCAATCCCAGCGACGAAACCGCGGCAGGCGAGAGTTTTACGATGCCGTTGAAAAACAACACATAAGCAAATACCGCGCCAAACAGGCTCAAATACAGATAGCCGCCGATATTGGCGGGGCTTAAAGATTCGAGCCGCGGTTCGGCAAGCAGCGCGACGGGCAGTAAAAACAAGCCGCCGATGAAAAGCTGCCAGCCGGTAAACGCCAACACGGGCAGCGAAGTGCGGCGGTGTTTCGACAAATACACGCCCAACGCCATCGCCGCCGCGCCCGCCAATGCCGCCAAAATCCCCGTCCCGTCATAGCGCGCCTGCGGCGACAAAACCAAGAGCGCAATCCCCAAAACCCCTGCCGCCGACCAAGCCCAAGCCGCTTTCGGCGGCATGGTTTTGCCGATTAACCAAGTGAACACCAGCACCATCAGCGTCTGCGTCGAACTCAACACCGCTGCCAGTCCACCCGGCAAGCGATACGCCGCCACAAACAACATAGCTTGGAAAAAGCCGATGTTCAAAAAACCGAGCAAGACAACCGTCGCCCATTCATCGCGTTTGGGTATGCGCCGCGTCCACGCCAACAGCAAAAGCCCGGCGGGTAAAACACGGATAAGCGCGGCGGTAAACGGTCGATCCGGCGGCAGAAATTCGGTGGTCACGAGATAGGTACTGCCCCAAATCAATGGAGCGAGTGCGGTGGTCAGGATGGTGGCGGTACGGTTGGGCATTTTGATTCTCGTAGGAATGCAGCTTTTTCAGATTGACTATACAGTAGGTCGTCTGAAAAAAGGGAATGGAGTGTGATGGGGCAATATCAGCCTGCACTTTGGTTTTGAATGTGCAGACGCCCGCCTAAATCAGCAGACAATATCTGCCAAATCTTCTATCGCCATATCACATTGTCCCGTTTGTGCAGCAATAATCAAACCCTCACCTAATAAAAATACTTTGTCGGCGAGTTTCTGAGCATTATCTTTATCTGTGCCGTTTTCACTCAAACGGGTTCTTAAAAAATCACGGATTTGGGATTTATGGGCGGCAGATTTTTGGTGCGGGCTGCTGTTGGGGTCAGCATATTCTCCGCAGACATTGATGAACATGCAGCCGTAGAAATCGGGAGATTTTGTCCAATCTACGATAAAGTCAAGATAGGCGCGGGCGGTTTGCGCTTTGGGTTTTTCATCCAATGCCGCAGCAAGTTTGTCCATGAATTGTTTATGGCGGTAGTCCAAAACGGCATCTATCAAGCCGTCTTTGCTGCCGAAATGGGCATATAGTGTGCGTTTGGTTGTACCGGCGTTCTGCGCCAGCAATTCTACGCCTGATGCGTGAAACCCTTCCTTGTAAAACAGGTCGTGGGCAGTGCGGACGATGTTTTCTTTGATAGACATAAAAATCCTTGCATAAGGTATACCGACTGGTATAGTATTTAAAAATATACCGATTGGTGTATTTTAACTGATTTGGAGAATATTAAAATGTCAGAGAAAAAACTTTTTGCCGCCTATGAAAAATGTCCGCCCAGACTGCCTTATGGTGTTATCGCCGCCGCATGGCTGGGCGCGGCGTTGGCAACGGGTGCTTTTGCCGGAATAGGGAATGCGGCAAACCTGCCTTTGGTGTTGGGTTCGTTCGGCGCGAGCTGCTTATTGGTCTTCGCCTACCCACAAAGTCCTTTTGCACAGCCTAAAAACGTTATCGGAGGACATTTCGTCGCGACTTTAACGGGGTTGATATTTATGGCGGCATTCGGTGCAGGCTGGTGGGTAATGGCTTTGGCTGTCGGCACGGCGGTGGCATTGATGTTGCTACTTCGCGTACCGCACCCGCCGGCAGGCTCCAATCCTTTGATTGTGATGCTTGGTGGCGTGGGCTGGGATTTTTTGATTACGCCGACTTTGGCTGGGTCGTTGATTTTGGTGGCTGTGGCTTTGGTTTACAATAATTTGGGCAAAGGACGGCGGTATCCGACTTATTGGTTGTAATGTCTGGGTCGTCTGAAAACGCGACATTCCGTTTTCAGACGACCTCAGTTTATTCTGCAGACTTTTTCTTCTCCAGCCGCTTCAATTGCTTGGCGGCATATTTGTTGCCTGCCTCGGCGGCACGGCGGTAATAGCGGGCAGCCTTTTTCAGACGACCGGTATCTTCATAGAGGATACCGAGGTTGGATAATGCCATGATGCAGCCCGCTCGGGCGGCGAGTTTGTACCATTTTTTTGCCTGTTTTTTGCTGCGGCGCACGCCGTTGCCTTTGTAGTAGAGGAAGCCTATGTTGTTGCAGGCGGTTTCATCCGCTTGTAAGGCGGCGCGGGCGTACCATTTGTAGGCTTTGGTGTAGTTTCGGGGTAGACCGAGGCCTTCATCGTATAGGTAGCCGAGGGCGCGTTGGGCTTCGGCGCAACCCGCTTTGGCTGCTTTGCGATAAAGCAGGCAGGCTGTCTTAATGTCTTTTTTGCCGCCGAGTCCACGCTCGTTCAGCCAGCCAAGGCGGTAGGCTGCATAGGCTATATCGGGGTTTATGCTACCGTGTTGCTTAAAGGCGCGTGCATACCATTTGCGGGCGCAGCGGTAGTCGGGCTTTTCTGCAAATTCGTACAGGCGGCCGAGGGATTCCTGTGCTTTGGCGTGGCCGAGTTTGGCGGCGCAGCGGTAATATTTTTCGGCTTTGGTGAGGTTTGGTTTGGCGCCTTCGCCGTACTGGCGGGCATTGCCGAGACCGAACCAGCCGTCTGGGCAGCCTTTTTTGGCGAGTTTGCGGTAGGCGGCGTAGGCTTCGTCAGAACAGACATAACTGAGGCATTCGAGCAGGGCGGCGCGGTAGAAGGATTTAGGATTCATGTTTCTGCCTTTCTGTTGGTTTCAGACGACTTGAATGGCTTTTTTGGAATTTTTCCCGACAGCAGTTGGGCGTGCTGCGGTTGATGCGTATGGGCGGTTGGTAAGGTTTTAATTTTTGTGTTTTTTGATTTTCAGACGACCCCAAAGGTCGTCTGAAAGCTTGTCGGAACAGGTTTGAACGGACGATAAACCAAGCGTCGGTCTGGCAACATGGAACGATGGTTCGGGTGGGGGTGTCTGTATTTGCCAATTTATCTTATTTTCGTGTTTTTATAAACGGTTTAAATTGTGCGGTATGGATTTTTTGATGAGAACGAGATGGTATCTGATTCGGTGTCGGATTGAGGTCGTCTGAAAACGTAAAAAGCAGCCGGCGCTTTGATTTTTAAAGGTGCAGGCTGCTTTTTTGTTCCTATTACGTCATGACGGTATTGCAACACCTATTCATAAAAATGCACAGTTTGATTGTAACGTTTCAAACATTTCCCCTATAATCCGCCTGTTTTCAATTTTCACATGCAAAGAAAGGAGCAGCCATGACACGCAATACTTCAATCCGCTCAATCACATTCTTTGCAGCCCAAGCGTCGGTCTGATTTTCGGACAACGCGTTCCCGCATTTTCCCTATCGCCCGCTTCGGGCTGCTTTCCCATCAATCGGACAGAGGTCGTCTGAAAACGTCAGACGGCAGTCGGTATATTTTCAAACCGGACATTTTTTTTGTTTTGTCGGTTTGGGCTCGTTTTGCCATCTGTCCGTTTTAAAGAAAGCATACACATGGGCAATTATCAAAATCCCCATCATATTCACATCATCGCTGATTCGGAAACCTGGATTGAAGGCAACGCCGTCGCTCAACTCGAAACCACCGCCAAGCTGCCGCACATGCTGCGCGTAGCCGGTATGCCTGATTTGCATGCGGGGCGGGGTTATCCCGTCGGTGCAGCGTTTTTCAGCGAACACCATTTTTACCCCGCGCTCATCGGCAACGACATCGGCTGCGGCATGGCGTTTTGGCAAACCGGTTTGTCCGCCGCCAAGCTTAAACCCGCCAAACTTGCCAAGCAGCTTGGCAACATCGATACGCCTTTGAGCCAAGACGAACAAGAAGCCTTACTCGGAGAATCTGCATCCGATTTTCCGTTTTCAGACGACCTCGCAGTCGGCACTATCGGCGGCGGCAATCACTTTGCCGAGTTGCAAACCGTTGAAACTGTTTACCGCGACGATTTGCTTCCCGCTGTCTTTGATTCAAACCGTTTACAGTTGTTGGTACACAGCGGTTCGCGCGGACTGGGTCAGCAGATTTTGCAACGCCACATCGAAGCCTACGGCCATCGAGGTTTGGCAGAAGGCAGCGAGGCTGCGGCGGACTATCTTGCCGAACATCAGGCAGCCCTTGAGTTCGCCCGTTTAAACCGCCGTCTGATTGCCGCCAGAATGCTCGACCGCTGGCGTACAGAAGGCGAATGCCTGCTCGACGTGCATCACAATTTCCTTGAACAAACTGAAATCGCGGGGCAAACCGGTTGGCTGCACCGAAAAGGCGCAACGCCCGCCGATAAAGGTCTGGTCATGATACCCGGCTCGCGCGGCGATTACAGCTATCTGGTTCTGCCGACCCAAGATTGTCAGATTTCGCTGAACACATTGGCACACGGCGCAGGACGGAAATGGCAGCGCGGCGAATGCAAAGGCCGCCTGTCGCACAAATATTCCGCCGACAGCCTGCGCCAAACCGCATTCGGCAGCGTAGTCGTTTGTCAGGATAAAGCTTTGATTTTTGAAGAAGCTCCGCAGGCTTATAAAAACATAGACAGCGTCATTTCAGCCATGAAAAACGCAGGTCTGATTGAATTGGTCGCCCGCTTCAAACCTGTTTTGACTTACAAAACCAGCGGCGGATGCGGAGAATAAATATGAAGCAAAATTTACAAACGGTTTATCTGCAAATTTCTACCGCCCAAGGGCCTGCCGAATGCCGCATCTTTGCCCGTTTCGTATTGGGCAGGCTGCTTGCCGAGGCGCAAGCGGAAGGTGTCGGGGTGGAAATCATCTCCGAAACCGCCGATAAACACGGCATTATGTCGGCGGTGCTTAAATTGGACGGCAAACATGTCGAAATTTTGGCACAGCGTTGGCAAGGTTCGCTCCAATGGATATGCGCCAGCCCCGTCCGTCCGAAACATCCGCGTAAAAACTGGTATATCGGCGTTTTCCGTATGCCCGATATGCCTGAAATGCCGTCTGAAAGCGAAATTGAGTTTCAAACTTGCCGTTCGGGCGGTAAAGGCGGGCAGCACGTCAATAAAACTGAAAGTGCCGTCCGTGCCACTCATAAAGCAAGCGGTATTTCCGTGCGGGTCGAAAGCGAACGCAGTCAGCATGCCAACAAAAAATTGGCTTTGACCCTGCTGGCGCAAAAGTTGGCGGAACATCATGCCGGACAGGCTGACGATTACGCCCGCGCACAGCACAGCCGGCTTTATCAGGTGGAACGCGGCAATCCGAAACGGACGTTCGTCGGAACGGAGTTTAAGGAGAAGCCGGATGCTAAATCTTGAGCTGAGGCTGCCGCTTTGGCAACGTCGTCATCCCCCGTGTTTTTAATATACGGGAAAAGGTCGTCTGAAAACCTGAATTTGGGTTTGAACTGCACCCCAAAAGTTGGACATCCCCTCCAACTCACAAGGTGCAGTTTTTTTATGAGCAAATATACATTACACTTCAAATACCAAGCCGTACTCCACTACCTGCATATACGCAGCCAACAACGTACCGCAGACCACTACGGCATTTCCCGAACCCACCTGAGACGATGGATACGCGCCTATCAAGAAGGCGGTATCGGCGCACTCGAACATCCCCAATCCAAAACCATGCCCCAACACCGCAAAAACCCCTTCATCGCCGACAAACCCGACCAAGAAAAAACGCAGGCAGAGCTTATCGAAGAGTTGTGCTATATGCGCGCAGAGGTCGCCTACCTAAAGGAGTTAAAAGCCCTCAGCCAAAAACAGACCGAAAAGGACAAAGCCAAACCGTCCAAACACTGAGGGCGCAACACCCGCTCAAATACCTGCTGCACATCGCAAACCTGCCCAAAAGCAGCTTTTACTACCACCACCAAGACCAGCCCGACACCGACGCAGCCGACAAAGCCCTCCTTGTCGAAACCTACCGGCGGCATAAAGGACGCTACGGACAAAGGCGCATTGCCGCAGCATTGGGTTGGAACCGCAAAAAAGCGGCGCGGTTGATGAGGCAGCTAGGGCTGAAAGCCCTCATACGGGCGAAAAAAGCCTACCGCCATCCCGCCATGGGCGAAATATCGGAACACCTCCTCAAACGCCTATTCAAAGCTGAAAAGCCTAACGAAAAATGGCTGACCGACGTGACCGAACTCAAAGGAAAGGACGGCAAACTGTACCTCTCGCCGATATTGGACTTGTTCAACCGAGAAATCGTCGCCTACGCCATGAGCCGCAGAGCCGACAGCGAAATGGTGAAGGAAATGCTCGAAAAAGCCGCCCCCCGTCTGACTGATAAAGGAACGATGCTTCATTCGGACCAAGGTGTGCTGTACCGTACGGCGGGGTATAGGGAATTGCTTGCGGAGCATTCCATGGTTCAAAGCATGTCGCGAAAGGCGAACTGTTGGGACAATGCGCCGATGGAAAGCTTCTTTGCGGTGTTAAAGACGGAGTGTTTCTATAACGCAGGTGAATTGACGGTAGATGAATTGATGAAGCAGATAGATGACTATATGGATTACTACAACCGGGAGCGTTGCAGTTTGAAATTGAAAAAGCTGAGTCCTGTCGCATACAGAACCCAGCTTGCACAGAGCGCCTGAATAGGCTTTTATGAGTGTCCAAGATTTGGGGGCCAGTTCAGTTTTCAGACGACCTTTTGTCTGGCTATCAACGTCCGGTCAATAAGAATCTGGAATGTGTTTGAAATACAGCATGACCAGATACCAAAACAGCGTTGCTGCGGCAGCACCGAGCAGCACCCATGCACTGATTTTGGCGACATCGCGCAGGGCGCGTTTTTGCTTGCGGCTGAAGAGGCGGTTGATGATCAGCGCGGCAAGTGCGAAAAAGAAAAAAATACGGAAAAGTCTGCCTATCATATCGGGAAGCGGGGGAGGTCGTCTGAAAAAGTATGGTTCGGGCGCGGCGGCATGGAGACGGATGTTTCAGCGCGTCGGGCTGCTTGTCCGACCGTGTCAAAAAGTCATGCCGTTTGCTATATAATAACGCTTTTCGCCGCATTTGTTGGAACAGGATATGAGTCAAAGTGCCTCAGTGGGCATTGTAACGCCCCAAAAAATTCCGTTTGAGATGCCGCTGGTTTTGGAAAACGGTAAAACTTTGCCGCGTTTCGATCTGATGATTGAAACCTACGGCGAGCTGAATGCCGAAAAAAACAATGCGGTTTTAATCTGCCATGCGCTGTCGGGCAACCATCATGTTGCGGGCAGGCATTCGGCAGAGGATAAATATGCGGGCTGGTGGGACAATATGGTCGGTCCCGGCAAACCGATTGATACGGAACGTTTTTTCGTGGTCGGTTTGAACAATCTGGGCGGCTGCGACGGCAGCAGCGGGCCTTTGTCGATCAATCCTGAAACGGGCAGGGAATACGGCGCGGATTTTCCGGTGGTTACGGTGAAGGACTGGGTAAAATCCCAAGCCGCGCTTGCCGACTATCTCGGCATCGTACAATGGGCGGCGATTGTCGGCGGCAGCTTGGGCGGTATGCAGGCTTTGCAGTGGACGATTTCCTATCCCGAGCGCGTGCGCCATGCCTTGGTGATTGCATCTGCGCCGAAACTGTCCACGCAAAATATCGCGTTCAACGATGTAGCACGTCAGGCGATTTTGACCGACCCCGATTTTAACGAAGGACATTACCGCAGCCACAATACCGTTCCCGCACGGGGCTTACGGATTGCCCGTATGATGGGGCACATCACTTATCTTGCCGAAGACGGTTTGGGCAAAAAATTCGGACGCGATTTGCGCTCCAACGGTTATCAATACGGCTACGGCGTTGAATTTGAGGTGGAATCCTATCTGCGCTATCAGGGCGACAAATTCGTCGGGCGGTTCGACGCCAACACTTATCTGCTGATGACCAAGGCACTGGACTATTTCGATCCAGCGGCAGATTTCGGCGACAGCCTGACCCGCGCCCTGCAAAATGTAAAAGCGAAATTTTTTGTCGCCAGCTTCAGCACCGACTGGCGTTTCTCGCCCGCGCGTTCCAAAGAGCTGGTCAAAGCGCTGATTGCCGCGCACAAGCCGGTGCAGTATATCGAAGTCAAATCCAATCACGGCCATGACGCCTTTTTAATGGAAGACGAGGCCTATATGCGCGCCGTAGCGGTTTATATGAACAATGTTGACAAGGATTGCCGATCATGAATTTGCGCGACGATTTGCAGTTGATTTACGACTGGATTCCAGAAGGCAGCCGCGTCTTGGACTTGGGCTGCGGCGACGGCGAATTGCTGGCGGCTTTGGTGGAGCACAAAAAATGCAGCGGCTACGGCATCGAAATCGACACCGACAGCGTCATCGCCGCCATGTCGCGCGGCGTGAACGTCATCCAAGCCGATTTGGAGCAGGGTTTGGCAGAATTTGGCGATCAGACATTTGACGTTATCGTCTTGAGCCAAACCATCCAAGCCATGCAGAATACCGAGAAAATCCTGCGCTGCCTCATGCGCGTGGCGAAACAGGCGATTGTCAGCTTCCCGAATTTCGGCTACTGGCGCAACCGCTTCCAAATCGCTATCGGCGGGCATATGCCGGTTTCCGAGCGCATGCCCTACCATTGGTACGACACGCCGAATATCCATTGGTGTACGCTCAAAGACTTTGATTTATTGTGCGCCAAAAACAAAATCCGCGTCCTCGAGCGCGCGGTCATGACGGGCAACAAACAGGTCAAACATTTCCCCAACCTGTTGGGCAGCTTGGCGTTTTACCGCGTCGGGTAAGATGGGTTGAGCACCTTGTTGGCAATAACAAGGTTCTTGAGTTGTACTAACAGGAGGTCGTCTGAAAAATGAAGTGGCAGATTTTCAGACGACCTCTTTATGTTGAAAATAAAATAATGAAAAATGAAACGTCATCACTTCTCTTATGGCTTACTGCAATCATGCTGACTGCGTGTTCTCCAAGCAAAGAAGATAAAACAAAAGAAGTCGGCGCATCCGCTGCTTCGTCCTCCACGTCATCTGCTTCTTCCCAATCCGATTTGAATCCAATCGCGTCCAACTCTAATAGCGTCAAGCAAGTAGAAGGCGCACCTTCTTCAAATTGCACCAACCTGCATCAGATTGGCGGCATTGATGATTTTGTCCGTCAGGTTGCCGAAAATATCGATTCCAGTTGTTTGTTTGAACGCAGCCCTAAAGAATTGGCGGCGATTTGGGGCATTCCCGGCGGAGACGATCCGCTGGAGCAGGCACTGTTCCCTGATATTGATCCGAATGATCCTAAAAACGTTGATAAAGTGATAGAGGCTATTGATCAGATGGGAAAAGGGGAGCGGAGCCATAATCAGCAGGCGGTTGAACCGGTGGTACAAGAAATGAAAGCACTCAGGCGTCGGGATACTTTGGTTTTATCAACAGGCAAACAGACAAGCCAAGGTTCGGATCAGCCGCTGAGGGTAACGCACAATTTCGACATAGAAGGAACGCCGGAATATCTCAAGAAACATGGCGGCGGGTTTGGCGGCAGTTTTCAAAACATCAGCCAGCTGCCCGAATATTTGAAATCGCGCGGGAAGATTTTTGAGGCGCAACGGGTATTCCGCCTTTTCAACCGCGACCGCAGCCCTGATAAGCCTTATCTGGAAATTGTGTTTGACGAAAGTGGAAAAATTGTTTCGATTACTGTATATGAAAATGTTTCCAATCCGGCAAGCGGAATTCATTTGATGTAATGGGTTTGGAGCACAAACGGAGAAGGGGAAAATCTGGGCTTATTGAGCGTTCGTTGTGAATTTGATGCGATAAGCAGTTTGAATCGAAAAGGTCGTCTGAAACCTGAATCGGGTTTCAGACGACCTTTTGTTGATGTGTTCGAGCTTAACCAAATGCTTAACGGCTGTCTTTCCATTGGTAATATTTCGAGCCGAGGAAGGAGCCGAGTTTGCGCAGGAAAGGTTGGGTAATGATGCTGGGGTGTTTGAGTTTTTCAAATGGTTTCAGACGACCATCGTCGCCCATGATGGCTTCGGCGATGGCAAGGCCTGCTATGCCGGTAATTGCCATGCCGTGTCCCGAGTAGCCTTGGGCATAGTAAACATTGGGCGCGAGTCTGCCGAAGTGGGGGGCGAGGTTGGCGGTGATGTCGCATTCGCCGCCCCATGAATGTTCGATTTTGACATCGGCAAGCTGAGGGAAGACTTTGAGCATGTCTTGGCGGACAAGCTCGGTCATGCGGTCGGGATCGTCGATGAACTCGTTGTCTTTGCCGCCGAAGAGCAGGCGGCCGTCGGCACTGAGGCGGTAGTAGTCGAGGACGTGTCGGTTGTCGCAGACAGCCATGTTGTTGCGGATGAGTTCTTTGGCGCGTTCGCCCAGCGGTTCGGTGGCGATGATGAAGGTGCTGACGGCGATGGCTTTTTTTTCCAACGACTTGAATTTTTGATGCAAACCGGCGTAGGTGTTGACGGCATACACGAGGTTTTGGCATTCGATGCTGCCGTCCGGGGTATGGACGAGCCAGCCGCCTTGATAGGGTTCGATACGGGTCATCGGGGACTGTTCGAAAATCTGCGCGCCTGCTTCGGCAGCGGCGCGGGCGATGCCCAGGGTGTAGTTGAGCGGATGGAGGTGGCCGGAATGAGGATCGAACTGTGCGCCCAAGTACATATCGCTAGCAAGTTGTTGCTTGAGCGTGGCTTTATCCCAGAGTTGGTAATGGGTAGCGCCGTAATGTTGTCGGGCGTGTTCATGCCATTGTTGCAATTCTTCCCAATGCTGCGGGCGGATGGCGACGGTGGCGTAGCCGCGCTGCCAGTTGCAAGCGATTTGGTGTTTTTTAACCCGTTCGTCAACGAGTTCGACGGCTTGCAGGGATTGCTGCCAAAACCAGCGGGCTTGTTCCAGGCCGACTTGCTTTTCGATTTCTTCCATACCGCAGGCGTAATCGCTGATGACTTGCCCGCCGCTGCGCCCTGATGCGCCGAAGCCGATACGGGCGGCTTCGAGTACGGTAACTTCGCGTCCGTTTTCGGCAAGGGGAAGGGCTGTGCAAAGTCCTGTCAATCCTCCGCCGATGACGCAGGTCTCGGTTTTCAGACGACCTTCAAGCTTGGGATAAGCGGCGTGGGGATTGATGGTGCTGAAATAATAGGAGGGAAGGTATTCTTTGAAATTGGGATGAATCATAGGGTAATGCTTCGCTCGTTTTCAGACGACCTTTGAGGGAAGTTGAGGGTCGTCTGAAAAGTGGGTTAAACGGGTTGTGTGAAGAAAACAGGCTGACCTTGCATTGATGCGGTCAGCCTGTCTGATTGGGTCAATTTGTTTTTTCTGCGGCGAGCTTTTCCTGACGGTAGGCTTCGGCGGCTTCCCGATCGCGTTTGGTTGCTTGGCGCATCATCCAGTAATTGATGACGATGACCAGCGTACCGATAATGCCGATCAGGATGGTTGCCAACACATTCATCTGCGGGTCGAGACCCAGCTTGATTTTGGAGAAAATCACCTGCGGCAATGTGGAAGAACCTGGGCCGGACAGGAAGGAGGTAATCACCAAATCATCCAGCGACAGGGTAATGCCGAGCAGGAAGCCTGAAGCGATGGCAGGGGCAATCAAGGGCAGGGTGATGACGAAAAAGATTTTCAGCGGACGCGCACCCAAGTCCATGGCGGCTTCTTCGAGCGATTGGTCGAGCTCCACCAGACGCGAACGGATAACGACGGTAATGTATGCCATACAAAGCGTCGTATGTCCGAGGAAAATGGTGAAGAAACCGCGGTCGAAGTAAAGCCTTTGGAGCAATTCGCCGCTGCCTTGCAGGAACATTTGCACCTGAATAATCAGGAGCAGCATGGACAAACCGGTAATCACGTCAGGCATAACCATAGGCGCGGAAATCATACCGGCAAACAAGGTGCTGCCGCGGAAGCGTTTGATGCGCGCCATCGCGTAGCCTGCCAGCGTGCCCAAAACGACGGCTGCAAGCGAGGATGCGGCGGCAATGCGCAGCGACAGCCAAGCGGCTTCCAAGATGGTGTCGTTTTCCAGCAATGCGCTGTACCACTTGGTTGAAAAGCCGCCCCAAACGGTAACCAGCTTGGATTCGTTGAACGAATAGATGACCAAAACGACCAGCGGAATATACAGAAACACCAGCGACAGCATCAGCATCAGTTTCAGGAACCAGGATAATCGGGATTTCTGCATTATTTGGATCCTTCTTCTAATTCGCGGTTTTCATAATGCTGGAACAGTGCAATCGGCACGACCAGCAGTGCGACCATGACGACGGCGACGGCGGAAGCCAGCGGCCAGTTGTTTTGATCGAAGAACGCCTGCCACAAAACCTTACCGATCATCAGGTTTTCCGAACCGCCAACCAGCTCGGGAATCACAAATTCACCGACTGCGGGTACGAAAACCAGCATGGAGCCTGCGATGATGCCTGTTTTGGACAGAGGCAGGGTAATGGTGAAGAACGATTTAATCGGCCCTGCGCCCAAATCAGAAGCGGCTTCAAGCAGGCGGTTGTCGAGTTTCACCAGTTGCGTGTAAAGCGGCAGGATCATAAACGGCAGATAGGCATAGACCATGACCAAGTTCAGCGAGAACGCGTTGTAGAACAGGTCTAAAGGCTCTTCGATAATCTGCATTTTAAGCAGGAAATTGTTGATGATGCCGTTGTGTCCCAGCAGGCCCATCCATGCGTAGACGCGCAACAGGAAGGAAGTCCAGAAAGGCAGCATGATGGCAAGCAGCAGACCGTTGCGCATGGCGGGGTTGGCGCGCGAAATCGCATAGGCGGTCGGATAACCAATCAGCAGACAAATGATGGTCGTCGTCAGCGCAGTCTTAATCGAAGACCAGTAGGTCATCAGATAGATATTGCTGTTTTCGCTGTCGCCAAATGGATTCAGGGTATTCCAAAAATTTTGGAAGATATCGGCATAGTTTTGATAACTGATGGCGATGTTCAGACGACCTAAATCTTCATCGACGCTGGTCAGCGGCGTAAACGGCGGAATGGCGATTTCTTGTTCGGCAAAGCTGATTTTCAGCACGATGGCGAACGGAATCAGAAACAGCACCAAAAGCCAAATATACGGCACGGCAATGACCGCGCGCTGACCCGGGCGGCGGAACAGTTTGTTTTTCAGTTTTTTAAGGTTCATCTCATTCCCCTTAAATCAACGGAACAACGGAGTCGGTTGGTTTTCCGGCCAGCTGATATAGACGGTTTCGTCCCAAGTCGGCGGCGTGATGTTGCGCACGTACCAATAAGGTGCGGGAACTTGGCTTTTGACGACGCGGCCGTTGGCGAGTTTGATGTGGTAGATGGCGAAGCTGCCCAAGTAGGCGATTTCTTCCACAGTGCCTTTTGCCCAGTTGAAGCTGCCCAAGTGGTCGGGTTTTTCTTTGTATAAATCAATGTCTTCGGGACGGATGCTGACCCAAATGTCTTGTTCGCTCGGGCCGCCCAGACCGTGGTCGATGCGGACGTGGTTTTCCAAGCCTTCGCATTCGATGACTGCATAATCGGCATGGTCGTCAATCACGACGCCGCCGAAAATATTGGTCTCGCCGATGAATTCGGCGGTAAAGCGGCTGTTGGGGTAGTCGTACACATCGCTGGGCGTACCGACCTGTTGCAACTGACCGTCAGACATGATGGCGATGCGGGTCGCCATCGTCATCGCCTCTTCTTGGTCGTGCGTGACCATGATGCAGGTTACGCCGACTTGTTCCAGCGTATTGACCAATTCGAGCTGGGTTTGTTGGCGCAGTTTTTTGTCCAACGCGCCGAGAGGTTCGTCAAGCAGCAGGATTTTCGGACGCTTTGCCAAGCTGCGTGCCAAAGCAATACGTTGTTGCTGACCGCCGGATAATTGATGCGGTTTGCGCTTGGCGTATTTGGTCATCTGCACCAAACGCAGCATTTCTTCTACGCGTGCGGCGATTTCATCTTTGGGCATTTTGTCTTGTTTCAGACCGAAGGCAATGTTCTGCTCCACCGTCATGTGCGGGAACAGGGCATAGCTTTGAAACATCATATTGATGGGGCGCTCGTAGGGGGCAAGTTTGGTAATGTCCTGACCGTCCAGAATGATTTTGCCCTGATTAGGGCTTTCCATGCCCGCCAGCATACGCAGCAGCGTAGATTTGCCGCTGCCGGAGCTGCCCAAAAGGGCAAAGATTTCATGTTGATAAATATCCAAGTCGATGTTATCGACAGCGTAATTGTCACCAAACTTTTTCACCAAGCCTTGGATTTTAAGATAAGGTTTGGCTGAAGACGCAGTGGTTGCGGTCATAATGGCAATACTCCAATAAAAATGACGAGTACCGGCAAAACGGATTTTCGAAAGGGTGATAAAAAGCTGTTTGATTGCTGGCGGGAGTCGCAACGTCGAAACGTCGTCTGAAACTCTTGTGAAGCGCACGGGCAGCATGGATGGGAAACGGGTGGAAATCCAAGGATAAACCGCCTCCGCCGAACTCGCTATTATATTAGCCTATGGCACGCAGGGGCAATACGAAATTGCCCGAAGGGGCTGATTTCCCGCGGATTTGATTTAAACGGGACATTTTGAAACCTGTCAGATTGAATCTGCGGTCAATCCATACGGGTGAATAAGGAAAGGCAATCGCTTTCACAAGCGAAGTTGAGCGCGTTGTTTTTATGCAATTAATTTATATGAATATTATGCCTATATTTTAAATATTCATTCAAAATATAATAAAATATGAAATATTTACATTAATTGCTTGATAAGCATTTCGTTGTAAAAAGTGTAATAACAAGCAGATTTTCAAATAGATTTTTTTCGTGAATGTTCACGCAAGGGGTAAAGCATGAGTATCAAGCAGTGGCCTGAAGGCGAGCGGCCGCGCGAGAAATTGTTGGCGCATGGCGCAGGCGCGTTGAGCGATGCTGAGTTGCTGGCGATTTTGCTGCGGGTAGGTACGCGCGGGATGAGCGCGGTGGATTTGGCGCGTTATCTGCTGAACGAGTTTGGCAGCTTGGGCAAGCTGATGAGCGCCGACGCGAAAACGCTTTCCGCATACAAGGGCATGGGTTTGGCGAGTTTTACCCAGTTTGCTGTCGTCAAAGAAATCGGCAGGCGGATTTTGGGCGAGGATTTACAGGAGAACATCACGCTTTCCAGTCCGAAAGCCGTTGCCGATTATCTGCGCCTGCATTTAGGGCATGAAAAAATAGAAGTCAGCACCGCGCTTTTGCTCAACCGCCAAAACAGGCTGATTGCCATGCGCGAACTCTCGCGCGGAACGGTGGCAGAAAATACCGTCTATATCAGGGAAATCGTCAAGCTCGCATTGGACGAATACGCCGACAGCCTGATTATCGCGCATAATCATCCCGGCGGTTCGGCTACGCCTTCGCAATCCGACATTGCATTCACAGGTCGTCTGAAACAGGCTTTGGCATTGGTTGATGTCTCGCTTTTGGATCATTTCATTGTTACGGCGAAAGAAGTCTGCTCGATGCGGGAGCGGGGGTATATGGAAGGGTAAAAAGGCGTTTTGTCGGAGTCTGATAACGGTTTGTCTTGTTTTGATATTGTGCGAACAGATTGTTTAGATAGTATTTAGGTCGCCCCAAAGGTCGTCTGAAAATGTTTTCAGACGACCTTTTTGCTAATTTGAAAGTCTTTATTTCTTATGTCGGCAAACTGTTATGAACTTGAACAATAAAAGTTATGCACAGATTTTATAATAATAATTTCAATATAAAACATATAGATATTAAAAATTTTCTATCATAATAAAATTTTGCTATTGAGTTATCCACATTTGGGCCTATATTGGGTGTAACGAAATTCTAACCAAAGGAAACCAAAAAGATGAGATTCGACAAATTAACCGCCAAATTCCAACAAGCCCTTGCAGAAGCTCAGAGTTTGGCGTTGGCTGCGGACAGCAGCTATCTGGAAGCGGGCTTCGTACTGAAAGCCCTGCTTGACGATCAAAACAGCGGAGCCGCCGCGCTCTTGGCTCATGCGGGCGTGAACGTGCCGCAGGTGAAACAGCGTTTGCAGCAGCATTTAAACAGCCTGCCGAAAGTGTCCGGCCAGGGTGGCGATATTCTGCCCAGCCGCGAATTGCAGGCGGTGTTGAACCTGATGGACAAAGCGGCAACCAAACGCGGTGATGCCTATATCGCCAGCGAACTTTTCCTGCTCGCCTTGGTGCAGCAGAACGATGCAACCGGCAAAATCCTGAAAGAAGCCGGTGCGACCGAACAAAACATCAATGCCGCGATTGACGCGGTACGAGGAGGACAAAACGTGAACGATGCCAATGCTGAAGACCAACGCGATGCGCTGAAAAAATACACGCTCGACCTGACCCAGCGCGCCCGCGACGGCAAACTTGACCCCGTTATCGGCCGCGACGACGAAATCCGCCGCGCGATTCAAGTGCTGCAACGCCGCACCAAAAACAACCCTGTGCTCATCGGTGAACCGGGCGTGGGTAAAACCGCTATCGTCGAAGGCTTGGCGCAACGCATCGTCAACGGCGAAGTGCCCGAATCCCTGCGCAATAAACGTTTGCTGGTTTTGGATTTGGCGGCATTGATTGCCGGCGCGAAATACCGCGGCGAATTTGAGGAACGCTTGAAAGGCGTGTTGAACGACTTGGCGAAAGACGACGGCAACACCCTGATTTTCATCGACGAAATCCATACTTTGGTCGGCGCGGGCAAAACCGACGGCGCAATGGACGCGGGCAATATGCTGAAACCGGCTTTGGCGCGCGGCGAACTGCACTGCATCGGCGCGACCACTTTGGACGAATACCGCCAATACATCGAAAAAGACGCGGCACTCGAACGCCGCTTCCAAAAAGTATTGGTCGGCGAACCCAGCGTGGAAGACACCATCGCCATCCTGCGCGGTTTGCAGGAACGTTACGAAATCCACCACGGCATCGACATCACCGACCCCGCCATCGTTGCCGCCGCGGAATTGAGCGACCGCTACATCACCGACCGCTTTCTGCCCGACAAAGCGATTGATTTGATTGACGAAGCCGCCAGCCGCATCAAAATGGAGTTGGACAGCAAACCCGAGCAGATGGACAAACTCGACCGCCGCATTATCCAGCTCAAAATGGAAAAAATGCACGTTTCCAAAGAGAGCGATGACGCCAGCAAAAAACGTTTGGAACTGATAGACGAAGAAATCGACGGTTTGCAAAAAGAATACGCCGATTTGGACGAAATCTGGAAAGCCGAAAAAGCCGCGTCTTCCAGCACCGCCGACATCAAGAAACAGATGGACGACATCAAGGTCAAAATCGAGCAGGCCAAACGCCAAGGCGATTTTGCCCGTGCGTCCGAACTCGAATACGGCGAGTTACCGAAATTGGGTGCGCAGTTGCAAGCGGCGGAAAGCAACCCAGACGGCAAAAAACAAAACAAACTCTTCCGCACCGAAGTCGGCGCGGACGAAGTGGCCGAAATCGTATCGCGCATGACCGGTATCCCTGTGTCCAAAATGATGGAAGGCGAACGTGACAAGCTGCTGAAAATGGAAGAAGTATTGCACCGCCGCGTGGTCGGTCAAGACGAAGCCGTGCGCGCCGTGTCCGATGCCATCCGCCGCAGCCGTTCCGGCCTTGCCGATCCGAACAAACCTTACGGCAGCTTCCTGTTCTTAGGCCCGACCGGCGTGGGTAAAACCGAGTTGTGCAAAGCCTTGGCAGGTTTCCTGTTTGACAGCGAAGACCACCTCATCCGTATCGACATGTCCGAATACATGGAAAAACACGCCGTTGCACGCCTAATCGGCGCGCCTCCGGGCTATGTCGGCTACGAAGAGGGCGGTTACCTGACCGAACAAGTCCGCCGCAAACCGTACAGCGTGATTCTTTTGGACGAAGTGGAAAAAGCCCATCCCGACGTGTTCAACATCCTGCTGCAAGTATTGGATGACGGCCGCCTGACCGACGGACAAGGCCGCACCGTGGACTTCAAAAACACCGTCATCGTCATGACTTCCAACATCGGCAGCCAGCACATCCAACAAATGGGTACGCAGGACTACGAAGCCGTGAAAGAAGCGGTGATGGAAGAAGTGAAAGCCTACTTCCGCCCCGAAATGATCAACCGTATCGACGAAGTGGTCGTGTTCCACGGACTGAATCAGGAGAATATCCGCAACATCGCGAAAATCCAGCTCAAAGGTTTGGAAAAACGTTTGGAAGCGCAGCACCTGCACCTGAAAGTGGACGATGCCGCCTTGGATTTGATTGCCAAAGCCGGTTTCGACCCCGTGTACGGCGCACGCCCGCTCAAACGCGCCATCCAGTCGGAAATCGAAAACCCGCTGGCCAAAGCCCTGCTCGAAGGCAAATACGCGCCCGACAGCACGATTCATGTGAAAGAAGAGGGCGGCAAGCTGGTGTTTGCCTGATTTGAGTGTAGATTGAGATAAAGTGATGAAAAGGTCGTCTGAAAACTGTTGGCGCTAAGTCCACTGATTTCAGACGACCTTATTAGGTTATTGTTCAATTTATACGTTTTGTATCATAAGGTTTTCATATTAAAAGATATTACTTGTGATACCAAATTGTTGTTATCAAAAAATACAATTATCCGATTGTTATCATAATCTCCTTATTGAACAAATGATTTAATATGAACAATCTCTTCTAAATTTGCCTAACTAATCTTACTTGTATTGATAGCTGCCGGTAAGTTTTACAGTGTGGTTACATTATTAAGGTCGTCTGAAAAATGTTTTTCAGACGACCTTTTATCTATGTTTATCAAGCAGACTGTATCGGGATGATACGGTTTTGATTGCGTTTTGCACCGCCTTCGCAATAATTGACTTTGACGTATTCTTCGACAATCTCTAAGAATTCGGCTGCGATGTTGTCGCCTTTTAAAGTCACTTTGCGTTCTCCGTCAACATAAACCGGGGCAACAGGGGTTTCGCCGGTTCCGGGCAGGCTGATGCCGATGTCTGCCAGTTTGCTTTCGCCCGGCCCGTTAACAACGCAGCCCATGACGGCAACGTTTAAAGATTCCACACCGGGGTAAACAGTGCGCCATACGGTCATTTTTTGGCGCAGGTAATTTTGTACGTCTTGGGCAAGCTCTTGGAAGACTGTGCTGGTGGTGCGTCCGCAGCCCGGACAGGCGGTAACCATGGGGGTAAACGAGCGCAGTCCCATGGTTTGTAGAATTTCCTGACCGACGATGACTTCCTGCGTGCGCGAGCTGCCGGGTTCGGGAGTCAGGGAAATGCGGATGGTGTCGCCGATGCCTTCTTGAAGCAGTACGGCCAAGGCGGCAGTCGAAGCGACAATGCCTTTGCTGCCCATGCCTGCTTCCGTCAAGCCTAAGTGGAGCGGATATTGGCAGCGGCTACCCAGTTCGCGGTAAACCTGAATCAAATCTTGAACGGAGCTGACCTTGCACGACAAGATGATTTTGTTTTCAGGCAAACCTAATCGGACGGCTTTTTCAGCAGATTCCAACGCCGAAATAATCAAGGCTTCTTTCATGATTTCTTCGGGCGGTTTGGGCGATGAGGACGCCAGATTGGCATCCATCATGCGCTTGGCGAGGCTTTGGTCAAGCGAACCCCAGTTGACGCCGATACGGACGGCTTTGTCGTTTTTGGCGGCAGTCCGAATCATATAGGCAAATTTTTCATCGCCTTTTGCGCCTTTGCCGACATTGCCGGGGTTGATGCGGTATTTGGACAAGGCTTTGCCGCACTCGGGAAATTCCGCCAACAGACGTTCGCCATTGAAATGGAAGTCGCCAATCAGCGGGGTGGTGTAACCCATGTCGTCCAAACGCTGGCGGATTTCGGCAACTTTGGAGGCGGCTTCCGGGCTGTTAACGGTAATGCGCACCATCTCTGAACCTGCATCGCTCAATTCTTTGACTTGCAGGGCGGTTGCTTTAGCATCTGCGGTGTCGGTATTGGTCATCGATTGCACGACAACGGGAGCATCCGAACCGACGGTGAGATGATCGATTTGTACTTGATGGGTTTGGCGGCGTTTGGGTGTGTTCATCTTTATTTTTTTCCTGCTACAAAGGAAGCTGATTTTTCACCGGCAACCCGGTATTCTGCCAGATTGATGGTTGTCCCGCCATAATTGGCTTGTGCACCTGTGGCAATACCGATCCAGACATTGTAGGGCGCACCGCCTTTAAAACGCCTTTCGCTTCCTGCGGGAATGATCCGGCTGAAAATCATGGTACCTTTCTTGTCGGTGATAATCAGATTGCTTCGGTATTGGACTTTAATCCAAAGCTCGTCTGAATCGACTTTGACTTCAGGTGCGGATGCCGCTGCTTCGGATGCGGCGACACTTGAAGCTGCTTTTTCGGCATTGGATATTTCTTGTTTGCCGTTTTCTGCCATATTGGAAACGGCAACATTTTCTTTTTTCAAATCCGGCGTCTGCATACTGTTGCGTACTGCATCGCTGTTTTGCGCGACTTGTTGTTCGTTTTCATGATTGGACTTGCTTTGCCAAACATAAATACCGCCGCCAAGCAGGATGAGCGCCGCCATGCCCAAAACCCATTTGGGAAAACCGACTTTTTCACCATCTTGGTAGTTCAAGCCAGCATTTTGTTTGCGATCAACCAGATAGACATGGTCTTCTTCCGGCGCGGAAATGGCTTTCAGACGACCTGTAATGGTTGCTTCATCGATTTTCAACAGGCGGGCATAAGAACGCAGATAGCCCATAACGAAGACCAATCCTGAAAAGAAAGAATAGTCTCCTTTTTCAAGTGCTTCAATTTGTTCGGCAGACAGTTTCAACCGTCGTGCTACTTCGTCAATATCCCAACCTGATTTGTGTCTGAGTTGTCCCAGCTCATCACCCAATGATTTGGCAGCTTGAATGTCGTATTCGTTTTTCTTTTGATTTTCCATGTAGTTACTTACCTGTGGTTACTGCCTGTAATTGTTCCGAGTAGGGGAAGTTTGCCCTTAACTGGGCTTCGTATTCGTAGGCTGCCTGGCTATTGCCCAAAGCGGTCGCCAATTTCCAACCCAGCAGCAAATCATCTGCCTGCAAGACATCGACTTTGCTTTGGTATTGACGGAAATAATAGTCCGCTTCGTTTAAATTGCCTGCCAGCATTTTGGTTCTTGCCAATTCTTTAAACGCAGGCGGGAATTGGGGTTGCGCAGCCAAAGAGCGTTCGAGATAAGCTTCTGCCAGCGAATATTGACCCATCTTCGCGCTGCAAATGCCCTTGTTGAGGTTGGCGATAAACGGAGAAGGATAAGTCGGATCGGCCAGGGCTTTGTCAAAATAACTGATGGACTGGGCAGGATTATTCATCTCGCTGCACAAGAACCAGCCGTAGTTATTGTTGATTTCCGCATTGTCAGGTTTCAAAGATAGGGCTTTTTGGAAGCTTTCCTGCGCCTTTTCGCGCACTTTGAGATATTGATAGATTTGCGCGCGAACCAGCCATGCATCTTCATTGCTGCTGTCCGCTTTCAATGCCTCTTCAATGCTTACCGTTGCTTGACGGTAATCGCCCCCGCGCATGTATTCGATAGCCAACTGGGTTTTGATATTGGCGACCTGTGTCGCGCGTTCCGCTCTGCTTGGGCCTTTCGGGCCGGCACATGCGCCCAAAACCAAAGTTAAAATAATGGGTTGCCAAATGTTCAGTTTCATAATCAGCTCTGTTGTTCAACCAAAATCTGCTGCCATTTTTGTTGGCGGCGTGTTTTATCTTGTACTTGTCCTGCCAATTGACCGCAAGCTGCGTCAATATCGTCGCCACGCGTTTTGCGGACGGTTACCACGAATCCTGCCTGCTGCAAAATATCGCGGAAAACGCGGATATTTTCATTGGTAGATCGTTCGTAGCCGGAATTGGGGAAAGGATTGAACGGAATCAGATTGAATTTGCACGGTACGTCTTTTACCAGCTCAATCAGTTCGCGCGCATGCTGCGCCTTGTCGTTGACTCCGTCCAACATAACGTATTCAAAAGTAATGAAATCTCTTGGTGCTTTGACCAAATAGCGTTGACATGCCGCCATCAATTCTTTCAACGGATATTTTTTATTCAGCGGAACGATTTGGTCGCGCACTTCGTCGTTGGAAGCATGAAGGGATACTGCCAGCGCAACAGGCATCGCATCGCGCAGCCTGTCCATTTGCGGCACCATACCCGATGTGGAAACGGTAACGCGGCGGCGGCTGAGGCCGTAGCCATGATCGTCCAGCATGATGCTCAGCGCAGTAACGACATTTTCAAAGTTCGCCATTGGCTCACCCATGCCCATCATGACTACATTGGAAATCACGCGTTCGTTTTTCGGCGTAACGCCCATTGCTTTATTTGCCCACCACAGTTGCCCAATGATTTCGGCAGCGGTCAGATTACGGTTGAAACCTTGGCGGCCGGTAGAACAGAAGGTGCATTCCAATGCGCAGCCGACTTGAGAGGAAATACATAACGTACCGCGTTCTGCTTCGGGAATAAACACCGTTTCCACGCCGTTGCCCGTTCCTACATCCAACAGCCATTTGCGCGTCCCATCGGCGGATTCTTGCGCCATCATCAGTTTGGGCACATCCACGCTTGCCTGTTCGTTGAGTTTCAGGCGCAGGGATTTTGCCAAATCGGTCATTTCATCGAAACTTTGCGCACCGGCTTGGTGGATCCAGCGCATGACTTGTTTGGCGCGGAACGGTTTTTCGCCCATCTCGGCAAAATGATGGGTCAGTCCGTTTAAATCATAATTCAGCAGATTGGTTTTCATGTGGTTTATTTCTTGGTAAAGCTTTTAATAAAGGCTGTCGTGATAAATCTTGCAAATCCGGCGGATTAGTGCGTTGCATAGTGGGTTTGAACATGCACTGAATCTTGTTGAGCAAACAGCTTTTATTTCCAAGCTCCTTCTATCATATTTTCAGACGACCCCCATTTGAGAAAGGTCGTCTGAAAACAGATTGAGACAAACAATATCGACAAAACCGTCCAAACGACCGAACCGGTCGGACGTTCGAACGGCATCTATCGTTAACGCGGGCAGATTTCGCTTTGGCTGAAGAAGTAGGCAATCTCGATTGCTGCGTTTTCCAGACTGTCAGAGCCATGTACGGCGTTTACGCTGAGAGATTCGGCAAAATCGGCACGTATCGTACCGGGAGCGGCTTCCGCAGGATTGGTCGCGCCCATCAGTTCACGGTTTTTTGCAACGGCATTTTCACCTTCCAACACCTGAATCATGACAGGACCGCTGGTCATAAAGGCAACCAAGCTGTCGTAAAAAGGACGCTCTTTATGGACAGCATAAAACTCTTGGGCTTCGCGCACGCTGAGGTGCTTCATTTTGGCGGCGACAATACGCAGTCCGTTTTCTTCAAAACGGCTGTAAATTTTGCCGATTACATTTTTACCTACAGCATCGGGTTTAACGATGGAAATCGTGCGCTCAATAGCCATATTATGTCCTTGTTTTTATTGCATTGTACAATAGTCTGAGGTTGGGGAAAATGAACTGCTATTTTATCAAATTTCAGTTTACTTTGGGAAAAGCCGCTCTTTTTTCTTCTCCTGAATCTTATTTTTTCAACGTCAGATGCGGTTGTTCCAAATAAACTTCCGATTGCATTTCCACCATACGGCTGGCGGTACGGGTAAATTCTTCGGCGAAATCGCCTTCGACATAAATATCGTTTACGCCTACCGCGCTGGTGGCACAGAGTTTTACTCGGAAATCGTACAATACGTCAATCAGCCAAGTAAGACGGCGCGCTTCGGCTTTTTCCTGCGGCGTCAGACGTTCCAATCCTGATACGAACACCATTTCATAATGTTCGGCCAAATAGAGGTAATCGGCTTGCGAACGCGGACCAAAGCATAAAGCGCGGAAATCGAACCAAATGGCGCGCTCAGAATGGGCTTTGTGCGGAATTTCACGTCCGTGTATTACGCTGACACCGGGATTCAGTTCGGAAATTCCCGCCATTTCTTTAAACAAATCAACCAATTTCTGCTCGTTTTCTTCATTGTTGGGAACGAAGAAAATCTCAGCAGGACGTAAAGTACGCAGACGGTAGTCTTCCCCGCCATCAACATTTAAGACAGTCAGGCTGGATTCAATCAGCGCAATGGTCGGCAGAAAGCTGCTTCTGTTTTGACCTTGGGGATAAAGCTCGGACGGGGCATAGTTGGAAGTTGCCACCAAAACCACGCCTTCGCTCAACAAGTTTTCCAACAGGCGACCCAGAATCATCGCATCCGCAATATCGCTGACGTGAAATTCGTCAAAACACAATACGCGGGTCTCTTTGGCAATCTCGGCAGCAACTGCTTTTAAAGGGTTGGCTTCGCTTTTCAAGTCTTTCAAACGCTTATGGATTTCCGCCATAAAGGCATGAAAGTGGACACGGCGTTTGCGGCGGTATGGCAAGCAGCCGAAAAAAGCGTCCATCAAGAAACTTTTGCCGCGACCCACGCCGCCATAAAAATACAGACCTTTCGGCACTTGGGGAGAGCGCAGGCTGCGCCCTAGGAAACGATTGCGTTTGCGTTTGAACATCATCAGTTCCGTCCACAAACGATCCAAATATTCAATCGCCCGCGCCTGTGCTTCATCGCGGATGAAATTCGGTTGTTCGGCTGCAGCCTGATACCAAGTCAGCGGGCTGTGGTTTTCAAACGGAGGGGCGACAAACAGTTGACCTCTATCACTCATATCTGACCTTTATTATGTTTTTGGGTTTGACAATTATAGTGGATTAACTTTAAACCATTACGGCGTTGCCTCGCCTTAGCTCAAAGAGAACGATTCTCTAAGGTGCTGAAGCACCAAGTGAATCGGTTCCGTACTATCTGTACTGTCTGCGGCTTCGTCGCCTTGTCCTGATTTAAAGTTAATCCACTATACGTTTTATCAACGGGCAATCATTAAAAGAAACGTATTATAGATGATTTCAGACGACCCTATGAATTTTCCATTACAAATTCCGCCCAAATTACGAAAACAATAGAGAACCATATTTTCAGACAACAAAAACGCCGCATTTCTGCGGCGTTCGTTTACTCAGGTTTAGTTGGCATTTTCTTGTAAAGCCAAGTCCACACGTTCACGCAATTCCTTACCGGGCTTGAAGTGGGGGACGTGTTTTTCAGGCACTTCCACACGTTCGCCGGTTTTGGGGTTGCGGCCGATACGGGCCGGGCGATGGTTCAAATCGAAGCTGCCGAAACCACGGATTTCAATACGCTGACCGCGAGCCAGCGAGCGGGTCATGGTATCAACCAAAACCTTTACGCTGTATTCGACGTCTTTTGCCAGCAATTGGTTACCGTTTTTCTCGGCAAAAACTTCTGCCAAACGAACCATTAATTCAGACTTCGTCATGTCTGCAACCTTATTCTTGGTCGCCGGACAGTTTGGCTTTCAGCAAGTCGCCGAGGCTGGTAGTACCTGCGCTGGCGGTTGCAGCAGCGTTGACTGAATTCAGAGCTTCGCGGTTTTCTTTAGCGTCTTTGGCTTTAACAGACAGGCGGATGCTGCGGTTTTTGCGGTCGACGGTTACGATAACGGCTTCAACCTCGTCACCTTCTTTCAGTTTGGTGGTCAGGTCTTCAACGCGGTCGGCTGCGAATTCGGAAGCAGGCAGGTAGCCTTCCACTTCGTCAGACAGTGCAACAACAGCACCTTTGGCGTCAACAGATTTCACAGAACCTTTAACCAAAGAACCTTTGTCGTTTACGCTGATGAAGTTACCGAAAGGATCGCCTTCCAGTTGTTTGATGCCCAAAGAGATGCGCTCTTTGTCAACGTCGATTGCCAATACAACGGCTTCAACTTCTTCGCCTTTTTTGTATTTGCGTACAGCTTCTTCGCCGGCTTCAGTCCAAGACAGGTCGGACAGGTGAACCAGACCGTCGATACCGCCGGGCAGGCCTACGAATACGCCGAAGTCGGTGATGGATTTAACCGCACCGGAGATTTTGTCGCCTTTGTTGTGGTTGGCGGCAAATTCTTCCCAAGGATTGGCTTGGCATTGTTTCATGCCCAAAGAGATACGGCGGCGGTCTTCGTCGATTTCCAGAATCATGACTTCGACTTCGTCGCCCAATTGTACGACTTTGCTTGGGTGTACGTTTTTGTTGGTCCAGTCCATTTCGGAAACGTGTACCAAACCTTCGATACCTTGTTCGATTTCAACGAACGCACCGTAGTCGGTCAGGTTGGATACTTTACCGAACAGGCGGGTACCTTGTGGGTAACGACGGGTCAGGCCGCTCCAAGGATCTTCGCCCAATTGTTTCATACCCAGAGAAACACGTTGTTTGTCTTGGTCGAATTTCAGGACTTTGGCTTCAACTTCTTGACCGACTTCCAGAACTTCGCTCGGGTGTTTCACACGGCGCCATGCCAGGTCGGTGATGTGCAACAGGCCGTCGATGCCGCCCAAGTCAACGAATGCACCGTAGTCGGTGATGTTTTTAACGATACCTTTGATGATAGAGCCTTCTTGCAGATTTTCCAGCAGGGCTTTGCGCTCTTCACCCAAAGTAGCTTCCAGAACGGCACGGCGGGAAACCACGACGTTGTTGCGTTTTTTGTCCAGTTTGATGACTTTGAATTCGATTTCTTTGCCTTCAAAGTGGGAAGTGTCTTTAACGGGACGTACGTCAACCAAAGAACCCGGCAGGAATGCGCGGATGCTGTTGATCATAACGGTCAGGCCGCCTTTGACTTTGCCATTGATAACGCCGGACAGGATGTCGCCGTTTTCCATCGCTTCTTCCAAAGCGATCCAGTCGGCAGCACGTTTGGCTTTTTCGCGGGACAGTTTGGTTTCGCCGAAGCCGTTTTCAACGGATTCGATGGTAACGGTAACGAAATCACCAACTTTAACTTCAATCTCGCCCTGAGCGTTTTTGAATTCAGCAACGTCAATCAGAGATTCTGATTTCAGACCTGCATTAACGGTAACGAAGTTTTGATCGATTGCCACGACTTCGGCAGTAATCACCTCACCCGGGTTCATTTCTTGCAGGGTAAAGCTTTCTTCAAGCAACTGGGCAAAATTTTCCATAGTCATATATACTCTTTTCGGTACACCGCCAAGGGGTGCGGGGTAGGTTGGAGAATGCCTGCCGCCCTTGGCACGGCAGGCTTTGAAAATAAATATTTCAGACGACCTTCGGATGCTCCAAAGGTCGTCTGAAACAAAACGCAGGGATTATACCCTAAATTTCAAACTTTATGATACCAATCAAGCACTTTTTTTACAGCTTCTTCGATACTCAGCCCACCCGTATCCAAAAGCTCCGCGTCGGGAAGCTGCTTTAAGGGCGCAACGCTGCGGCGGCGGTCCGCTTCATCGCGTGCCTCGATGTCCGACAAAATCCGTTCAAATTCCAAGCCTTCGCATGGAATGCCGATTTGTTTGGCGCGGCGTTCCGCCCGTATTTTCGCACCTGCGGTCAGAAAAACCTTTAACGCCGCATCGGGGAAAACAACCGAACCCATATCGCGCCCGTCGGCGACCAAACCTTTTCCCGTTAGAAAATCACGCTGCCGCTGCAAAAGCGCGGCACGCACTTTTGGCAACTGCGCCACCGCAGAAGCGCCCATGCCGATGGCTTCGCTGCGGATTTGTCCCGAAACGTCTTCATCATCCAAAAAAACCTGCGTGCCTTCAAAGCGGGCGGGCAGATTTTCCGCTAACGCGGCAACCGCCTCTTCATCGCTCCATTCCACATCCCGTTTCTTCGCGTACAGCGCGGTCAGGCGGTATAACGCGCCGGAGTCCAGATAATCGAACCCTAAAGCCTGAGCGACACGGGAAGCGACCGTTCCTTTTCCCGATGCACTGGGTCCGTCTATGGCGATGACTTTTTGTTTGGTATTCATATTTTGGCTTTCTGAAATAATGCAGGAGGTCGTCTGAAAGGACGTATCAGGCAGGCATTATATAGATAATTATTTAATAATGAGAACCGAGGTCGTCTGAAAAAGCGTTTCAGACGACCTCTGGTGTCAATTGGAGCTTGGATATAAACCTGACTTTATTTGTTATTATTTCGTTTGGGTAATTCAGATGAAGATTTGGCAGGTTAGGAGTAGGGCAGTTCAGTTTTGTTTTCAGGGGCTTGGTATATTTAATGGGTTGTTTGTAAATTAATGTTCATTTATGGGGTGAAACTGTATAATTCCCGCCGTTTGAATTGATTTGACGAGGCTTTTTGATGAACCAGCTTAAATTGGCGGTTTCCGGCGCGCAGATTTTGTTTGTGGCGTTCGGGGCGATGGTGCTTGTTCCGCTATTGACCGGACTGAATCCTTCTTTGGCACTTTTGGGGGCGGGTATCGGTACGCTGCTCTTTCAAATAGTCACCAAACGTAAAGTGCCGATTTTCCTCGGTTCTTCTTTTGCCTTTATTGCGCCGATTATCTACTCCATTAAAACATGGGGCCTGCCTTCGACCATGTTCGGGCTGTTTGCGGCGGGTTTTATGTATTTTGTATTTGCCGCGCTGATTAAATGGCGCGGGCTGGCTACGGTCAACCGGCTGCTGCCGCCTGTGGTTATCGGGCCTGTGATTATGGTTATCGGTTTGTCTGTCGCTGCGGCCGCAAGTGAAATGGCAATGGGTAAATCCGGCGGAAACCAAGTGGTCGGCTATGCGGATGCACTGATTTTGTCGGGCTTTACGTTTGCCGTTACGGTGGTTGTGTCGGTTTTCGGCAGCCGCATGATGAAACTGGTTCCGATTTTAATCGGCGTGGCCGCAGGCTATATTTTGGCTTTGGTGATGGGCTTGGTGGATACTGCCACCATCGCGGCTGCGCCGTGGTTTGCCGTACCACATTTTGAAACACCGCAAGTCAACTGGCAGGCAGCGCTGTTTATGCTGCCCGTCGCCATCGCGCCCGCCATCGAACACATCGGCGGCATCATGGCCATCGGCAATGTAACGGGCAACAACTACACCAAAGACCCGGGTTTGGATAAAACGCTGGCTGGCGACGGATTGGGCGTATGCGTGGCAGGTTTGATCGGTGGTCCACCGGTAACGACTTATGGCGAGGTAACGGGCGCGGTGATGATTACGAAAAACAGCAATCCGGTCATTATGACTTGGGCGGCAATTTTCGCTATCGCTATGGCGTTTTTCGGCAAATTCAATGCTTTCCTCGCTTCCATCCCTCTGCCCGTAATGGGCGGTATCATGCTGCTTTTGTTCGGCACGATTGCTTCTTTGGGCATTAAAACGCTGGTAGATGCAAAAGTGGATTTGATGCAGCCGAAAAATCTGGTGATTGTTAGCTCGGTTCTGACGGTTGGCGTCGGCGGCATGGCGGTTCATGTCGGTACGTTGAGTTTTGCCGGCGTCGGTTTGTGCGCCATTTTGGCAATCGTATTGAACTTCTTGCTACCGGATCCGAAGACGGAAAGTTGATTTGGCATTGCCGCCGATAAGGTAAAAAGGTCGTCTGAAATGGGGAATGCCTTGATTTCAGACGACCTTTTTTAGCAAAAAGATTTGATGTTGGAAAAAATAATATAGTGGATTAACTTTAAACCAGTACGGCGTTGCCTCGCCTTAGCTCAAAGAGAACGATTCTCTAAGGTGCTGAAGCACCAAGTGAATCGGTTCCGTACTATCTGTACTGTCTGCGGCTTCGTCGCCTTGTCCTGATTTAAAGTTAATCCACTATAATAGGTCGTCTAAAACGATATTCTTGCCATATAGATATATTGATATGTTAATATCCTATTTTTATTAAACAGGAATAGTAACCATGTTGCACAAAATCGGGATCATGAGCGCGTTGATTTTAGGTCTTGCCATGCCGGCCGCTGCCGAATGTTTGATTGAAAAAGACAGTATCGCAGGAATTAAATTAGGGCAGAACTTAAAGCAGGTAAAACATAAATTCCCGAAGGCGAAAATGGAGAGAGAAAGCGATCCCGAAGGTGTGGCGTATGTTGCCATTACACTGTCTAAAGACGTCATGGTTATCACCCATCAAGATGGAGACGACGATCCTGATGCTCCTATAAAACTCCATAAAAAAATTGATTCTTTGGAGACCTACTCTCCCGCCTGTCACACGGCTTCGGGGGTACACCCGGGCATGAAGATCAAAGATGCAGAAGCCAAGCTGGGCAAAGTCAAAGAAGTCCACCTATCAGCAATCGAATCGCGTGAATACGCAATATTTACCCGTCAACCAAAACATTTTACATTTGAAGTGGAACGTGGAACAGGGATTTATCCGGGCAAAGGTGAAGCGCCGAATCAAACTCGGCGTTACCGTAAAACACGACATATCAGTTTGATTTCTGTATCTAAATATAACTGAAGAGTAAGGTATTGGGCAGAAAGCTCACAAAGCCGGCTACGAAATAGAAAGGCTTTGGTATGTTTCAACCGGCTAAAAGCTCTGACAGACCATCGTCCAGACGGCTATGGATTTGAACAACCGCCGCCTTGCCATTCTTAGCTATCGATTCCGTTACACCAGACAGGTCGTCTGAAAACAGGATTTCCGTTTTCAGACGACCTTTTTGATGCTTACCTGCCTTAACCATTTATAGTGGATTAAATTTAAATCAGGACAAGGCAACGAAGCCGCAGACAGTACAGATAGTACGGAACCGATTCACTTGGTGCTTCAGCACCTTAGAGAATCCTTCTCTTTGAGCTAAGGCGAGGCAACGCCGTACTGGTTTAAAGTTAATCCACTATATTTGTGCAACTAGAGTATTGAATCTATGCCTTCCGCCCTTATAAATAGCAAATACGGCATAATGATTAACATGATAAAGACGGAAGAACAACGATATGGCAGAAAAAACCTATTACGAAATTCTCGGCGTGGACAAAACCGCCGACGCCGACACCATTAAAAAGGCCTACCGCAAACTGGTACGCAAATACCATCCCGACGTCAGCAAAGAACCTGACGCCGCCGAGCGCACCGCCGAAATCAACACAGCCTACGAAACCTTATCCGACCGTGAAAAGCGTGCCGAATACGACGAATTGCTGGCCAACCCCTACGGCCGCAGCGCAGGCGGCAATCCGTTCGGCGGCGCGCAATCCGGCGGCTTCCGCTACGAATACCGCGGAGGCGAACCTTTCGGTGCGGGCGATTTCAATTTTGAAGATTTGTTTGCCGGCTTCGGCCGCAGTCAGAGACAGGCGCACGCAAGGCCGGACGGTCCGATTAAAGGCGAAGACCAGCACGCCGAACTGAGTATCGATATTTACGCCGCTTATGTCGGCGCGGAGCGCTCATTAAGCCTGAACGTACCGACCGTGGACGAATACGGCCGCGTCGGTTATCAGACCAAAACCTTAAACGTCAAAATTCCCAAAGGCATTACCGAAGGCCAGCAAATCCGTTTGGCGGGACAGGGCCTGCCCGGCCACAACGGCGGCGCAAACGGCGATTTGTATCTGAAAATCAAGTTCCACGACAAACCCGATTTATACGTTAAAAACAAAAAAGACGTATACCAGACCATAGACGTCAAGCCTTGGGAAGCCGTATTGGGTGGCAAAATCATCGTTCCCACCGCAGCGGGACGTTTGCAGGTCAACCTGCCCGCCAACAGCCAAAACGGTAAAAGCATACGCCTGAAAGGCAAAGGCATTCCGGCCAAAGAAGCGGGCGATTTGTACCTCAACATCCGCATCAACGTTCCCAAGGCCGAAAGCGAAGCCGACCGCGCCGCATGGGCGCAGCTTGCCGCCCACTTTGACGGCAAAAGCGCATCAAACTGAAAGGACAAACCATGACGCAACACACCGACATTACCCTGACTTTCGAAGAAATCCTCGCTGCCAGCCGCTGCCGCCGCGATTGGCTGCTGGAGCTGATAGAGGAAGAAATCATCAGCGTAAACGGCCGGCCGGAACAAACTTTGTACAGCGGCTTCCAACTCGCCCGCATCCGCCGCGCCCAGCGCCTGAGCCGCGACTTCGATGCCGGCATTCCCGCGCTCGGCCTGATTATGCGCCTGCTGGACGAAGTGGAAGAATTGCGCAAGGCACAGCGGCCTTTATCCCTTCTGGATGAAGGCAAATAGCGGTCAACAAAAGAAGGCCGTCTGAAAAACAGTTTTCAGACGACCTTTTTTCAATACGGGAAACGAAAATGGCTGAGAATACTGCCGATGATTTGAACCTTGCCGCCGCACAAGCGGCCGGGCATTTGCTGGAGCGTTGCGTACCGGAGCATGCTGCGGTGCTGACGCCTTATGTGTTGCGGCTGTTTGCTGCTTTGCAGAACGGGCATTCGTTTGTTTGGCTGGATGAGGGCGAGGCGGAGGAATTGGCGGGATTGGCGCCGACGGTCGGGCAGGGCGCGTCGCCGTTGGTGTTGCAGGGCAGAAAGTTGTTTTTGGGGCGGATGTGGCAGCTCGAGCATGATTTGGCGGCTGAAATCAAGAGTTTGGCGGAGGCGGAAGTCGAGCCTGTGGATTGGATGAGCGCGTCGCAAAACTTGTCCGGTTGGTTTGCCGACAAAGGCAGCGAAGGGCAGCGGGATGCGGCGGGGCTTGCCCTGCTTCAAGCGTTTATGCTGATTACGGGCGGGCCGGGTACGGGCAAGACGACGACTGTGGCGAAACTTTTGGGGCTGGTTTGCACCAACTCTGCCACGCGCCTGCCGCGTATCGCTCTGGCCGCACCGACGGGCAAGGCGGCGGCGCATATGGCACGCGCGCTGCATCGGGCGGTGGATGGTTTCGAGATGCCGGATGCGGTACGCAATCATTTGTCCGCGCTGGAAGGGCAGACGGTTCACCGCCTTTTGAAACTGCGCCCGCCGCAAATGCTGCCTGCGTTTGACGGCAGCCGCCCGCTGCCTTTGGATGTGTTGGTGGTGGATGAGGCTTCGATGTTGGATGTTTCCCTGCTGCTTCACTTGCTGCGTGCGATTCCGTCGGGCTGCCGCGTGATTTTTTTGGGCGACGAGTTCCAACTGCCCTCGGTCGGCGTCGGCGCGGTATTGGCGGCGTTGTCGAGACAGACGGTTTTGGATAAGGAGACGGCGGAGCAACTGAGTATTTATCTGCCGGAACACGGTTTCCCCGTGGAGGAAAATCCGCCGGCTTTGTCGCAAAACGTCGCGCAACTGAAGGTCAGCCACCGTTTCGGCGCAGACAGCGGCATCGGCTGTCTGGCTAGGGCGGTCGTATCGGGCAAGAGCGGGGAAGGTTGGGCGCAGTTTGCCTTGTTCCCCGACGAGCTGGAAATCCGCGAAGGTCGTCTGAAACAGCAGGCGGAGCTGCTTTACCGCAAACACGAAAAATACTGGCAGGCAGTCGATAAAAACGATGTGGCACTGGCGTTCGGACACGCGGCGGATGTGGTCGTTTTGGCGGCATGGCGGCAGGACGCGGAGGCGTTCAACGAAGAGTATTGCCGTTATCTGCAACGCAAACATCGGGCGGGCGCGGATACGCCGTGGTTCGCGGGACAAATCATCATGATTGCGCGCAACGACTATACGCTGGAAGTGTTCAACGGCGATATCGGGCTGATTATGCCCGATGCGGAATCGGCGAACGGCTTGGCGGCATATTTTCCGAATGCGGACGGTTTCAAAAAAATCGCCATCAGCCGCCTGCCGCAGTTTGATTCCGCGTTCGCCATGACTGTGCATAAAAGCCAGGGTTCGGAATATCGGGAAGTCTGGCTGCTGCCGCCGTCGGGGAAAATAGAGCAGGGCGGGGATGACGCGCTGTCGGGCTTAAACAATGCGCTGCTTTACACCGCCATCACCCGCGCACGGGAACGCTTCGTCTTTTGGGGAAATGAAGAGCAATGGCGGTTGGCGGTGGAAACCCGCAAAACCCGCCGCACGGCATTGGGCGACATCTTGGACGCGATGTTCGTACCGAAAGCTTGAATCAAACCCTAAAGGTCGTCTGAAAACGAAACGGATGCTGCCGAGAGTTTTCAGACGACCTTTCTCTATTGATGTGTGTCAAAATCAGTTTGGAAATAAGCATAATACTCTAAATCTTCTTGACGGTTTGTGCCGTCTTTCATAGGATTACAGCCGTTCGATTACAAAAATTAGTAAATTTCTAACAAATATTGATTAGGAATTTTTGTTAAAAATACCTTTTACCCTTCAATCGGAGATTGGCATGAACATCCAAAAAAACTTTGCCGTTGTATGCGCTGCCTTGGCGGCATTACCCACCGCATTTGCAGAAACCGCTAGCGTAGAGCGCGATGCCGCCGCATTGGCAACGACGAGCGATTACGTCAATTCGGGCAGCGTCATCCGCAAAGACGAAGACAAAATCAGTATTTTCAACGATTTGCTGACCGTAAACGGCACATTCCGCGTCCGTGCCGACACCAAAGACATCAATGCCAACAACAGCAGCACCAATCCCACGCCCGACGCCTCCAATACCAATTTCAACGCCGAATTCTGGTTGCGCGCCAAACTTTATAAAGACTGGAAACTGGTGACCCAAATCGAACCCAACATCGACTTGAAAACCGGCAAATTCAACGGCGACCATGATGTTCCCGTAAACAAACTGTATGCTGAAGGCTCGATTACCGAAGGCATCAAAGCCCGCGTCGGTAAATTCGGCGCATTCTCTTCCTACGGCCGTGTCTGGGATACGGAAGTAACCGGCGGAGAAATCTTCTTTGACAACAAAACCCTACCCACCAAAATCTATGCTGGCCGCCGTACCGGCAGCCTCAACGACAACGTATGGGGCATAGGCGGCCGCCGCAAACACTTCGCCGCCATTCAAAGCAGCCTGCCGATTAACGAAAACATCAACGTCGGCGCAACCGTCAGCTACATGAAAGACATAGACGTGCGCGGCGCGAAGAAAAACGCCGTCTTCGGCGAAATCGGCGCGGATGTCAAATTCAACGACGATTGGCGTTGGATGGCGGCAGTCAGCAAGTCCAACATCAAAGCCTATAACGACGCAGGACAAAAAATCAAAAACGACGGCGTGTTCACCGAAGTCCGCTACAAACTCGCCGACTGGAAAGTCCGCAATTCCTACGACGTCTTCCTGAACTACCGCCGCGTCGGCGCACTTTCGGGCGTATCTTCCGTACAAGACTACAGCAAAAACGTACAAGGCGTACAAGTCGGCGCGACCTACGTTCCTTGGAAAAACTGGAAAGTGTCAGGCTTTTACTTGGCGGGTAAACAAGTTACCCCGACTGCCGGCTCAAGCAGACAAGACGTCAACGTCTTGCGCGGTCAGGTGGAATACAAATTCTAAGCCGTTTGGATAAAGGTTTTGTAGAAACGAAAAAACAGGCAGGGAAAACCTGCCTGTTTTTTTTTGTTTTGGTCGTCTGAAAGTTATTTCAAACGATCTATCGGCATATATTGCTCTGTACGTACCTTACAGGCTATGGCTTACTAAAAATATATTTTTCCTCTAGTTGAGTTTTATCTTGTTTCAGGAAAAAATTTTTTCTATATGCAGATAAACTATTTTGATTAGCCACAGAATATTGCTCTTCATGACTACCGTCATCTTCCCAATAACAAATAGCACAAACATCATAGTTCGATTTACTAGATAAAGTATAGAAATAACAGCATGGGCATTTTACTTTTTGATCTATCTCATCTCCAACGACTTTTATTTCTGCAGATCGAATGATACTTACATTCTTCGCTAAAAACTTATTATTTAAAATCGAATTTTTATGTTTCAAACCTAAGATAACTACAGGATCAAAAAAATCACTATAAAATTCTATATCATCAAAATCATGTGTACTCAAGTAACTTATAAGTTCTTTATTCAAATATTCAGGGTCAGACTCGTAGGAATACCAAAAATCTAAAAGAATATTCATCTTTTCTGACTTAGATATTGCATTAATCTGATACTCAGATAAAAATTTTATGGCTTCTTTTCTAGTCATAATAAAACCTTAAATACTGAGGTTTGCATATCGTTCTTCAAACGAACTTTACTTATCCTTCTGCTTAAACCATTATAAACGGATAAGACGGCTTTACAGTTTTTGGGATTTAACCAAATTAAAACTCATGTACAAAAGGTCGTCTGAAAACCTGTTTTCAGACGACCTTTTGCTTTTCTCCTCCATCAAATCGAATATTCAATCAACTCGTTCTGCGAGAACACATAAACCTGTTTCGGTACCAATGCCAATTCCCGCCCGGCGGACAAATCCAGCCGCGAGGCGTCGCTGCCTGCGAGCGTGATGTGTACGTCCTGTTTGCCGTGTTTCACCAAAACGTGCGTCAGTGCGCCGACGGCGTGGATTTTTTCGATTTCGGCGCGGATCATCGGGGTTTCGTGTTCGGCGGCAAGCTGCCATTCGTGCGGGCGGATGTAGCCGGTGGCGGTTTGTTCCTGCCATTTGTATTGCGCGTCCAATTTCCACGCGAAGCCGTTGTAGTGCCAGATGCCTTTTTCGATTCTGCCTTCAAATGCGTCGGTTTCGCCGAGGAACTCGGTAACGAAGGCGTTTTCGGGTTTGCGGTAAATGGCTTCGGCGCTGCCGGTTTGTTCGATTTTGCCGTGGTTCATGACGACGATTTCGTCGGAAACTTCAAGGGCTTCTTCTTGGTCGTGCGTCACCAGAATGCTGGTTACGCCTAGGTTGTGATGGATGTCGCGCAGCCAAGTGCGCAATTCTTTGCGGACTTTGGCATCCAGCGCGCCGAAGGGTTCGTCCAGGAGCAGGAGTTTGGGTTCAACCGCGAGGGCGCGGGCGAGGGCGATGCGTTGGCGTTGCCCGCCGGAGAGCTGGTGCGGATAGGATTTGGCGAGGTGGGAGAGTTGTACGAGTTTGAGCAATTCTTCGACTTTGGCGCGGATTTGTTCTTTGGACGGGCGTTCGGACTTGGGCAATACGGTCAAACCGAAGGCGACGTTGTCAAACACGTTCATGTGGCGGAAGAGGGCGTAGTGTTGGAACACGAAACCGACTTTGCGCTCGCGCACATGCTTGGCGGTTACGTCTTGCCCGTCAAAGAGGATGTTGCCGCCGTCGGCGTTTTCCAGTCCGGCGATGATGCGCAGGAGCGTGGTTTTGCCGCAGCCGGAAGGGCCGAGTAGGGAAACGAGTTTGCCGGTGGGGACGTTGAGGTTGATGTTTTTCAGCGCGTGGAAATTGCCGAAGTGTTTGTTTAGGTTTTGGATGGTGATGCTCATGCTGCGTTCCTTTCGGCGGCGGCGAGTTTTTTATCTTGTAATTTTGTGATGATGTTCTGCACCGCCAGCGTCGCCAGTGCTAAAAGTGCCAATACGCCGGAGAGGGCGAATGCGCCGGTGAAGTTGTATTCGTTGTAGAAGATTTCGACCAAAAGCGGGATGGTGTTGGTTTCGCCGCGTATGTGTCCCGATACCACGCTGACCGCGCCGAACTCGCCCATCGCGCGGGCGTTGGTAAGGATAATGCCGTAGAGCAGCGCCCATTTGATGTTGGGCAGGGTAACGCGCCAAAACATCTGCCAGCCGCTTGCACCGAGTATCAGCGCGGCCTGTTCTTCGCTGTCGCCCTGCGCCTGCATCAGCGGGATGATTTCGCGCGCGACAAAGGGAAAGGTAACGAACAGCGTCGCCAGAATAATGCCGGGGATGGCGAAGATAATCTGTATGCCTTGCGCTTCCAGCCAGCCGCCCAATGCCGTGTGCGCGCCGAACAATAAGACGAACATCAAACCGGCCACCACGGGTGATACGGAAAACGGCAAATCGAGCAGGGTGGTCAGCAACTGCTTGCCGCGGAAGTCGAAACGGGTCAGCAGCCACGCCATCGCCACGCCCAAGACGGCATTGACGGGAACGACCACCGCGGCAGTAATCAGGGTGAGCTTGATCGCCGCCCACGCTTCGGGGTCGGTAAGGGATTGCAGGTACAAATCCCAACCGCCTTTCAGCGCCTCGTAAAACACGGCGACAAGCGGTACGACCAGCATCAGCAGCAGGAACCCCAGCGCGACGGCGGTCAGCAGCACGCGCAGCCAGCGCGGTTCGGTCAGGTTGGGATTGGCGGAATAGGGTTTCATGGCGGTGGTGTTCTCTGGTTGGTTTTAAGATGTTTGGAGGTCGTCTGAAAAAACCGTTTTCGTGGGGCGGATTCGTTTTCAGACGACCTTTTATTGATTAAGGGAATAAAAACGTCTAGCTACCGTCATTCCCGCGCAGGCGGGAATCCACCACAGGGCAACAGGAAAACAGAAAATAAATAAGGCAGCCGAAATTCACCAATGGATTCCCGCCTGCGCGGGAATGACGGCAACAGCGTAGTTCAGGTTTTCAGACGACCCCTCAACCCTTCGCTCCCGAACGCCTGCTCAACGCCCACTGCATCACATTTAACGCAAACAGAATCACAAACGAAACCAGCAGCATAAACAACGCCACCGCCGATGCGCCCTGTACGTCGAACTGTTCTAGCTTACCCGTAATAATCAGCGGCAGGATTTCGGAAACCATCGGAATGTTGCCCGCGATAAAAATCACCGAGCCGTATTCCCCCGTTGCCCGCGCGAACATCATGCCCGCGCCGGTTAAGAGCGCCGGCGTGATTTCCGGCAGCAGCACGCGGCGGAACGTCGTGAAGCGGTTTGCCCCCAAAGTCGCCGCCGCTTCCTCATATTCGCCCGACAATTCCTCCAATACCGGCTGCACGGCGCGGACGATAAAAGGCAGGCTGACGACGACCAGCGCAATCCAAATGCCGACGGGCGTAAACGCGATTTTGATGCCCAAAGGCTCGAAAAATCGGCCGATCCAACCGTTGGGTGCATATAGGGTCGCCAACGCGATGCCCGTAACCGCCGTCGGCAGCGCAAACGGCAAATCGACCAGCGCGTTCACCAGCCCCTTGAGCGGAAATTCATAACGCACCAACACCCAAGCCACCAGCGTGCCGAACACGACATTGGTCAGCATCGCATAAAACGACATCCGTAAACTCAGCCACACCGCCGCCAACACGTTCGGCTCGGCAATCGTGTTCCAAAAGCCGCCCCAGCCGATTTCCGCCGCCTTCGCCGCCATCATCGCAAACGGCAAAACCACCAGAAGCGACAGGCACAATACGGTCAGGCCGAGGCTGATTTTGAAGCCGGGCAGTACGCTGGGCGTTTTGAGTAATAACATGGTCGCTCGGAAGGGAAAAAGAAGATGCTGCCACTTTAACGGGGTCGTCTGAAAAACGGAAAGAATGGTTTGTTTGTTGCAAAGATGATTTTGTTATATATGTCGGATTGCCGTTTGGGGCTTTCAGACGACCTGTTATAATCTGCGCCTCTTTTTGGTTCGTCTGCATTCCCCATGAAACTCAACCCCCAACAACAAGCCGCCGTCAAATACCTCGGCGGGCCTCTGCTCGTGCTCGCCGGCGCCGGCAGCGGCAAAACCGGCGTGATTACGCAAAAAATCAAACATTTGATTGTCAACGTCGGCTATCTGCCGCATACCGTCGCCGCGATTACCTTCACCAACAAAGCCGCCACGGAAATGCAGGAGCGCGTCGCCAAAATGCTGCCCAAGTCGCAAACGCGCGGGCTGACGATTTGCACGTTCCACTCTTTGGGCATGAAGATTCTGCGCGAAGAGGCGAACCATATCGGTTACAAAAAAAACTTCTCCATCCTCGATTCCACCGACAGCGCGAAAATCATCGGCGAACTTTTGGGCGGCACGGGAAAAGAAGCCTTATTCAAGGCGCAGCATCAGATTTCCCTGTGGAAAAACGACTTGAAAACGCCCGAAGACGTACTTCAGACGACCTCCAACGCTTGGGAAGAACAAATCGCGCGCGTGTATGCGAGCTATCAGGAAACCTTGCAAAGCTATCAGGCGGTGGACTTCGACGACTTGATCCGCCTGCCCGCCGTGCTGTTGCAGCAAAACAGCGAGGTACGAAACAAATGGCAGCGGCGGCTGCGTTATCTGTTGGTTGACGAATGTCAGGACACCAATACCTGCCAATTCACCCTGATGAAACTCTTGACCGGCGCGGAAGGCATGTTTACCGCCGTCGGCGACGACGACCAGTCCATCTACGCATGGCGCGGCGCGAACATGGAAAACCTGCGAAAAATGCAGGAAGACTATCCGCAGATGAAAATCATCAAGCTGGAGCAAAACTACCGCTCCACCGCGCGGATTCTCAAAATCGCCAACAAAGTGATCGAAAACAACCCCAAGCTGTTCACCAAAAAACTTTGGTCGCAGTTCGGCGAAGGCGAAATCGTCAAAGTCGTTGCCTGCCAAAACGAGCAACACGAAGCCGACTGGGTTGTCAGCCAAATCGTCAAGCAGAAGCTGGTCGGCGGCGACAAAACCCAATACGCCGATTTCGCCGTGTTATACCGCGGCAACCATCAGGCGCGGATTTTTGAAGAAGCCTTGCGCAGCGCGCGCGTTCCCTACCAACTCTCCGGCGGACAAAGCTTTTTCGACAAGGCCGAAATCAAAGACGTTTTGTCCTATTTGCGCCTGCTTGCCAATCCCAACGACGATCCCGCCTTCCTGCGCGCCGTAACCACACCCAAACGCGGCATCGGCGACGTTACACTGGGCAAGCTCAACACCTACGCGCACGAACACGAATGCAGCCTGTATGAAGCCGCACAAACCGAAGAAGCCCTTGCCTTGCTGAACAATACCAACCGCCAACACCTGCAAGCCTTTATGGATATGTTCGGCAGCTACCGCGCCAAAGCGGAAACCAGTGAAGCTGGGGAACTCATCAACGGCCTGCTCAAAGAAATCGACTACGAAAACCACCTGCTTGCCAACGAAGAGGGCAAAGCCGGCGAAATCAAATGGCGCAACGTCAGCGACCTGACCGGCTGGCTAGAGCGCAAAGGCGAGCAAGACGGCAAAAACATCATCGAACTTGCCCAAACCGTCGCCTTAATGACACTCTTGGAAGGCAAAAGCGAAGAAGAAGTCGATGCCGTCAAACTCTCGACCCTACACGCCTCCAAAGGCTTGGAATACCCCTACGTCTTCCTTGTCGGCTGCGAAGAGGGCATCCTGCCGCACAACGACAGCATCGAAGAAGACAACGTTGAAGAAGAACGCCGCCTGATGTACGTCGGCATCACCCGCGCCAAACGCCAGCTTACGCTGACCCACTGCGTCAAACGCAAAAAACAAGGCACATGGCAGTTCCCCGAACCCAGCCGCTTCATAGACGAAATGCCGCAGGAAGACATCAAGATTTTAGGGCGCAAAGGCGGCGAGCCGATTGTGAGCAAGGAAGAGGGCAGAAGCCATCTGGCGGGGATGCTGGATATGTTGGCGGCGAAAGGGAAAGGCTGAAACGAGAGATAGGCCAGCAAAAGGTCGTCTGAAATAGGTTGCACATGGTACTCTTCTTTATAGTGGATTAAATTTAAATCAGGACAAGGCGACGAAGCCGCAGACAGTACAGATAGTACGGCAAGGCGAGGCAACGCCGTACCGGTTTAAATTTAATCCACTATAATTTGAAGTGTTCCGGATTCCTCCTGTCAGCCTGAAAGAACAACAAATCTGTATCAGCCTCAATAATTCAAAAGCAGCGTTGTCGAATGTAAAATACATGGCTATAATCCGCATTACAAGTTTTCCGACGGATAGCGAAAAGTCTGTCTTTCGGCTGCTCTTTTCAGTTAAGATTTTATTAAATAATGTCTTTGTTGGTTAAGGAAAAATACTAACCTTTCTTAACTGTATAGAAGATTGAAAATAATGATTTTTTTTGACTGCGTGCAGTCGGAAGACTTGCCCCACTAATCGGGGATTAAGACGATTCTTTCGCTTCCTCATGAGCTGCATCTTCAGTCGGAAGACTTGCCCCACGAATCGGGGATTAAGACAGGATCCACACACGGGCATCAGGGACAGTATTGAGGTCGGAAGACTTGCCCCACTAATCGGGGATTAAGACTATTTCTGATTTCAATATCCCACGCATCATCTAAGTCGGAAGACTTACCCCACTAGTCGGGGATAAAACTCAAACGGCCTTGATGATTCATCCCATCAAGGCCGTTTTTGCGTCATGCGTATTTTCAAGGTCTTAAAGAGGTCGTCTGAAAATGGCTTTAAGGGCATCTCAGGATATCGGTTTTCAGACGACCTTTTTCAACGATTTGAGGGTCGTCTGAAACGCCCGTCCTAGCAATAAGTAGCATATTCAAACTATTTCGTTTCGGGTATAGTATCGCCTGAACAGACTTTCAGGCAGGCTGACTGGTGCGGAAGCGACGTTTTATATGTTATCCCTAAAGATTCCCGCGCCGCCAATCGTCAGCCCGCCCTAAACCGTATGATGCGACATTGCTTTGGAGAAGCGCTGAAATGTTCAAACGTCCTGAAGAAATCATCGTCCTTGTCCTTGCCGTCATTTGGGTGGTGCTGACTTATTTCATCGCCGCCTTTCTCGGCGCCGATACTTACACCATCTTCCTGATTACCGGCCTGACGCTGGTATGGGCAGGCGTATGCTTCCGCCTGTGGCAGATTAATTTGAGCCGTAATATCTGGCCGCTGTTTTTAGGCAGCTTGGTAATGTGTTGGTGGCCATATTTGGATTGGTTCGCCATCAAAGACATCGTGGTTCCCGCTTCCGGAGGGGAGGCGATTATCCTGAACAGACCATGGTATGCAAGCTGGACCTTCAAATTCATCCTGTCGCTGATTCCGGTCGTACTCGGCTACGCATACAAATGGAAACAGGCTAAAAAACGCCATACCGCTACGCCAAATGCCTGATATCCCCAGCCTAAAACGCCGTTGATAGCAAACGGCGTTTTGCTTTTTCAGACGACCCGCATACTGTCAACACCATCGATAAACTGCTATACTTTTCGGATAATTCAACCGGTTTTTACTCGGATAAGGTCGTCTGAAAAGTACCCGACAAACGGAATAGAAATGATCAGCAAACAAGAATACCAAGCCCAAGCCGCCCAAGGCTACAACCGCATCCCGCTCGTTCAAGAACTCCTTGCCGACCTGGATACGCCGCTTTCCCTCTATCTCAAACTCGCCAACCGCCCCTATACCTACCTGCTCGAATCCGTTGTCGGCGGCGAACGTTTCGGCCGCTATTCCTTTATCGGCCTGCCTTGCCGCCACTATCTCAAAGTCAGCGGCAAACACGTCGATGTTTACCAAAACGGCGAAATCGTCGAACAACACGACGGCAATCCGCTGCCCTTTATCGAAGCCTTCCACAACCGCTTCAAAACGCCCGAAATCCCAAGCCTGCCGCGCTTTACCGGCGGACTGGTCGGCTACTTCGGTTACGAAACCATCTACAATTTCGAACACTTCGCCCACCGCCTGAAAAACACCGCCAAAGCCGACCCGCTCGGTACGCCCGACATCTTGCTGATGCTGTCGCAAGAATTGGCGGTTATCGACAATTTGAGCGGCAAAATCCACCTCATCGTTTACGCCGATCCGGCGCAGCCCGACGGCTACGAACGCGCCCGCGAACGCCTCGAAGACATCCGCACCCAGTTGCGCCAAAGCTGCGCCATCCCGCTCTCGCTCGGCAGCAAACACACCGAAGCCGTCAGCGAGTTCGGCGAAGAACCGTTCAAAGCCTGCGTCAACAAAATCAAAGACTACATCTTCGCAGGCGACTGTATGCAGGTCGTCCCCAGCCAGCGCATGAGCATGGAATTCACCGACAGCCCGCTCGCCCTCTACCGCGCCTTGCGCACGCTCAACCCTTCGCCTTATCTCTTCTACTACGATTTCGGCGATTTCCACATCGTCGGTTCCTCGCCCGAAATCCTTGTCCGCCGCGAACGCAACGACGTCATCGTCCGCCCCATCGCCGGCACGCGCCTGCGCGGCAAAACCCCCGCCGAAGACCTTGCCAATGAACAGGACTTATTAAGCGACGCCAAAGAAATCGCCGAACACGTCATGCTTATCGATTTAGGACGCAACGACGTCGGCCGCATCAGCAAAACAGGCGAAGTCAAAGTAACCGACAAAATGGTGATTGAAAAATACTCCCACGTGATGCACATCGTTTCCAACGTCGAAGGTCGTCTGAAAGAGGGCATTACCAACATGGACATCCTCGCCGCCACTTTCCCCGCCGGCACACTCTCCGGCGCACCCAAAGTCCGCGCCATGGAAATCATCGAAGAAGTCGAACCAAGCAAACGCGGCATCTACGGCGGCGCCGTCGGCGTATGGGGCTTCAACAATGACATGGATTTGGCAATCGCCATCCGTACCGCCGTAGTGAAAAACAACATGCTATACGTCCAAAGCGGCGCAGGTATCGTCGCCGACTCCGACCCGACCTCCGAATGGCAGGAAACGCAGAACAAAGCCCGAGCAGTGGTACGCGCTGCGCAGATGGTGCAGGAAGGGTTGGATAAATAAATTTCAGACGACCTTTGTAGAGAGGGTCGTCTGAAAATACTTAAAAGAAAGAAAAACACCAATGCTATTAAATGAAAAACAACAAAAATCCGTCAGCAAATTCCTTAGCCTGATCTTGCGTCACAGACCCGAACAGATCGGAATTACTTTGGACAAAAACGGCTGGGTGGATATTGATATCCTGCTGGCACAAGCAAATCACCCCAAGCACAACTTTACCGGCGTTGCATTGACGTACGATAATTTAATGGAAGTCGTTGAAAACAATGATAAAAAACGGTTTACCATATCAGAAGACGGTAAGCGTATTCGTGCCGCGCAAGGGCATTCCACAAAACAGGTTGAAATCCAATATTGCGCAACGACACCGCCTGATATCCTATATCACGGTACAGCGGAAAAATCGGTGCAGTCGATATTTGGTCAGGGATTGCATGCAGGTTCACGCCATTTCGTCCATCTTTCGGCAGATATTGAAACTGCAATCAAAGTCGGTTCCCGACATGGCAAACCCGTCGTATTGACCATCGACACCGCCGCCATGCTCGCTGACGGTCATCAGTTTTACCTCGCAGATAACGGCGTTTGGCTGACTGAAAACGTTCCGGCGAAGTTTATTGCCAAGTTGTGAATTTAGTTTGAGTTTTTTTATAAATCCAAATAATTGAGGAGTAAATAGATATGAGGAAATCTTCGATTCTAATTTTGACGGCTTTGACTGTACTGGTTGCTGGTTGTGACAAAATGAAGTCCGATACAAATTCTGATACAAATATCGATCAAAGTGATGTTTGTGTGGTGAGCAAAATCAATAAAGATGAAATTCAAAAATGTACGCCGGGCAAACTTATATTCCTTTCACCACAAACATGGGGTAGTGAAAAAGTTCCTATCGAATTGTCAGCATTTTTCTGCGATACCAATCATCAAGTCATCTACAACAATAGCGGGGTACTGTGTGTCTATACAGACAAACGCATGCATAAAATTAAATAGTTCACACTTGGAAAAATCCGCCTGTAAAAATAAGGGGCGGATTTTGTTTGTGAGTAACTTATTATCTGCCACATTAGTTCGCATAATGTATATTATGTTAAATTATATCGATTGATTCAAGTTTCTCAATATTATTTAGTTCTATCCATCTCTCTTCGTACCCATCACAGAGCTTTCTAAAATCAGTTAAAATACACGACTTGATTTTATTTTTCCCTATTTCCTTATGAACATCTTATCCGTAGAAAACGCTTCCTTTGCCGTCGGTCATGTTGCCCTGCTCGACAAAACTTCCTTCCAACTCGACAGCGGCGAGAAAATCGGCTTAATCGGCCGCAACGGCGCGGGTAAGTCTTCGTTTCTGAAAATCCTCGCCGGCGTGCAGAAACTCGACGACGGGCAGATTATCGTTCAAAACAACCTCAAAATCGTTTATGTGCCGCAGGAATCGTTTTTTGATAAGGAAGCCACCGTATTCGACACCGTCGCCGAAGGCTTGGGCGAAATCCGCGACCTACTGCGCCGTTACTACCGCGTCAGCCATGATTTGGAACACAATTCAGACGACGTTTTATTGAAAGAACTCAACGAATTGCAGCTTGAAATCGAAGCGAAGGACGGTTGGAAGCTGGATGCGGCGGTGAAGCAGACTTTGGGCGAACTCGGCTTGCCGGAAAATGAAAAAATCGGCAACCTCTCCGGCGGGCAGAAAAAGCGCGTCGCCTTGGCGCAGGCTTGGGTGCAGAAGCCCGACGTATTGCTGCTGGACGAACCGACCAACCATTTGGACATCGACGCGATTATCTGGCTGGAAAACCTGCTCAAAGCGTTTGAAGGCAGCCTGGTCGTGATTACCCACGACCGCCGTTTTCTGGACAACATTGCTACGCGCATTGTCGAACTCGACCGCGGCATTCTGCGCTCCTATCCCGGCTCGTTCTCCAAATACAGCGAGAAAAAAGCGCAAGAGTTGGCAGTCGAGGCGGAACATAACCGCTTATTTGACAAATTTCATGCTCAAGAAGAAGCATGGATACGCAAAGGCATCGAAGCGCGCCGCACCCGCAACGAAGGACGCGTGCGCCGTTTGGAAGAACTGCGCCGCCAGCGTGCCGAACGCCGCAACGTACAAGGACAGGTCAACTTCAAACTCGACAGCGGCGAGAAAAGCGGCAAAATCATCGCCGAGCTGGAACACGCCTCGTTTGCCTATGGCGACAAAGTCATCATGGACAAATTTTCCGCCATCTTGCAGCGCGGCGATAAAATCGGCTTAATCGGCCCCAACGGTATCGGCAAAACCACCTTCCTCAAGCTGATTCTGGGCGAATTGCAGCCGACCTTCGGCAGAATCCGCATCGGCAGCAAGCAGGAAGTCGCCTATTTCGACCAGTTCCGCAGCGCGTTGAACGAAAACGACACCGTGTTTTACACACTTGGTCAAGGTAATGATTACGTCGAAGTCGGCGGCAAGAAAAAACACGTTATGAGCTATCTGGAAGATTTCCTGTTCCACCCTGCCCGCGCGCAAAGCCCCGTCTCATCGCTCTCCGGTGGCGAACGCAACCGCCTCCTGCTGGCAAAACTCTTCACCCGCCCCGCCAATATCCTGGTCTTGGACGAACCGACCAACGACCTAGACATCGACACCCAAGAGCTGCTCGAAGACCTGCTGCGCGATTACCAAGGCACGGTATTCCTCGTCTCGCACGACCGTATGTTCCTCGACAATGTAATTACCCAAAGCATTGTTTTCGAGGGACAAGGTCGTCTGAAAGAATACATCGGCGGCTATCAGGACTACATTGACGCAAAATCACGCGAAGAGAAAATTCAGACGACCTCGCCCCCCAAAACAACCGCAGAACCGGAAAAAGCCAAACCCAAAGCCAACCGCACGGTCAAACTTTCCTACAAAGAACAGCGCGAACTCGACGCCCTACCCGACGAAATCGCCGCCTTGGAAACCGAACAGGCGGCAATCAACGTGCAGCTTTCCGATCCTGAAATCTTCAAAGATTATGAGAAAGCCGGGGCATTGCAAAACCGCGCCGAAGAAATCGAAACGCTGCTTTTGGAAAAATTGGAACGCTGGGAGCTTTTGGAGGCAAAGCAGAACGGTGAAGCAGTTTGATTTGTCGATAGTAGATTCCTGTTTGCTTTAAACATCAGCAATGAGATAACAAAAAGCCTTGAAATTGTTATATTTCAAGGCTTTTATACGTTATAAAATAAAACTGAAAATTAGACTTGGTGGAGGCGGGGGGGAATCGAACCCACCTAGCCCGTAACCAGTAGTATGTGTATAGACAAACGCCCTTGACTTAGGGCGTTTTTTATCTGTTCATATACTACTGGCTGCGGTCATTTGTGCCACAATTTGTGCCACAATTTGTGCCAAACCCAACGAGGGTATTCCCATTAATACTCAAACCAACCAATACAAAAAAACAAACCGCTCGGTGCCAAGTCTCGGGACGCTCTTTCAGACGGCCTTCATGATTGCTTTGGCCGTATTCGGTCTGTTGGACCAGTTGTCCGGCGGCGTCGTAGCCGTAGGCGGTGATTTTGCCGTCCCAGCCGGTTTCTTGGATCAGGTTGTCGGTTCGGTCGTAATCGAGACGATAGGTTTCGCCGTTTTCGTTGGTGAGGACGGTCAGACGGCGGGCTTTGTCGTAGGCGTAGGCGAAGGTATGGCCCAGCGCGTTGGTGCGTTTGAGCGGCAGTCCGTCCACCGCGAGCTCGTAGGCGGTTTTGGCACCGAGTCCGTCGATGTGGGCGGTCAGACGGTTGAGGCGGTCGTATTCGAAGGTTTCGTGACTGCCGTCGGGATAGTCGGTACGGACGGGGTTGCCCGCTGCATCGTAGTGGTGGCGGGTGGTATGGCCCAGCGCATCGGTAACGGTTTCGAGATCGCCGTATTCGGTGTAACCGAAGCGGGTGGTTTCGCCGGTACAGTCGGTAAAGCAGACGAGTTGGTCGAGGGTGTCGTAGTGTAGGCGTCGGGTTTTGCCTAAGGCGTCGGTAACGGTTTCGGGCAGCCATCGGGCGTTGTAGCCGTAGCTGGTGGTGTAACCGGCGGGGTCGGTGATACTGACGAGGTTGCCGCGTCCGTCGTAATCGTAGGCGGTAATCCTGCCTGCGGGATCGTTGACGGCAACCGGCAGGTTGAGGGTTTCGTGGTAGTCGATTTGGGTGCTGCTGCCGTCCGGCGCGGTAATGGCGATGACGTTGCCTTCGGTATCGTAAAGATAGCGGGTTTCGCGTCCGAGGGGATCGCGTTCTACGGTAATGCGGCCGTAGCTGTCGCGTTCGCTGTCGCTGCGCTGTCCGTCGGCGTCGATGCGGTAGACGAGTTCGCGGTTTTCGTCGAAACCGTACACTTCCGTCCGCCCCAATGCGTCGGTAACGACGGTATGGTCTTTGCGGTAGTCGAACGTCCATTCTTCGCCGAGGTTGTTGCTGCTCTTGAGCACTTTGCCGTCGGTGTCGTAACGGTCGTATTCGTAGCGGGACACCAGTCCGTCGGGCTGGCTGTGTTCGACCATGATGTGGTTGCGGTAGGCGAAACCGCGCAGTTTTTTGCCGTCGCGTCCGTAAACGGCGGTCAAATCGCCGTAGCCGTCGTAGTCGTAGCGCACCAGTTCCTTGCCGTTGAAGGTGACGGAGGTGAGGCGGTTGACGTAGAAACGCTCGTCTTCGGAAACGAAGACGTCCCGTTCTCCGGCAGGGTCGAAGTCGGGATCGTTGTCGTTCAGTTGGATGGAGGAGAATACGGGTTGGAAGTGTCGGCCGCTGCCGTCGTAAATGCTGTGCGGCAGCCCGTTGTCATCGTAACAAAGGCGGATATGGCGGCCGTTGCGGTCGAGTTGGGCGACCAGTTGGAAAATGCCGCAGCCGGAATCGACTTCGGCGAACAGCAGCCGTGCGCCGCCGTCGGGGGAGGCTATTTGGTAGAGGTCGTCTGAAATCTGTGAAAAGAAGATTTGTTCGTAAGGATCGAAATAGGCGTCATCCAGACCGTAGGGATCTTCTTCGGCGGAAGCAGGTCTTGGGGCAGCCTCTTCTTCATATAAATCGTCTTCATCTTCGTCGGCCGCGGAATAAGGCTTGTCCGCTTCGTCGCTGATATCCGGCAACGAAATTTCCCTGCCCTGCTCATCAATATAAAGGAAACCGTCGGCAGTCCGGACAAGACGCATGGAGAACGGCAGCGACCAACCTTGTCCCAGCCAGCCGTTGCCTATTTGGTCGGAATAGTAGCTGCGCTGCCAAACAAGGGGAAGTGGGGAATCGAAGGCAAAGTCGGTCTCGGTATCGTCAAATAGGACTTTGATACCGAGCACTGCGTTTACGGGGTTACCAACATTTGTGGCAGCAGCTACCTTACAAGGAATACAGTGCCCATGACCCGAGGTAACCACCCCGCCGTCAAAGCCCATGCCCATGCCGCCGCTAAAACCGCTAACCATTTTACGGGAAGGCGGTTTGGGACCCGGCTGACCGGGTATCATGGACGCAAGGGAAACCAGTTCGGATATGGCATCAACTGCATCGGCTGCAGCAGAATCAGGCGCAACTATGGAAAGGGCAGTGGAAGCGACATCGGCAACCATCTCTATCACATCAACCGGTCCGGCTGCATTGGTCAGCGGCTCAGGTGGATTGGCAGAACCTTGAGACACCATGGCTGGTGCTTCAGGTTTGGGGATGAGAACACCGAAAGTGTTACCGAAAGAGGCCATGCGCTTACTCTCTCCGTCGAGATTCTTTTATTTTTGAAATGAAAAACTGAAATATTTGAGAAACTTGAGAAACTAAGTCAAAATAATTATGACTGTTTTAGAATGGCATTGCAACAAAATTATACAAATAAGAAACTGTAAACACAGTGTATCTTAAGACGTTAAGAATAAATAACGTTTTGTAAATACAATAATATCATAAAATGCTTACTTCACCTATTTTTTGATATGTAAAAAATATCAATGCATAAATCAAATTTATGGTAAAGTATTCGCAAAGTAGGCATATTTTGGATATGTCTGAGATAAGATTATAATCAATAACTTAAGTAACTTTATTTTTGTTAATTTTATTTTAAGTGGTTGTTATTTATGCGGCAAATAGAAACCTACTTTCAACTAGATTTAATTGATTTATTAATTCAGAAAAATGCTGACCCTTTACAAACTAATAAATTAGGTTTATCACCCATCAATTATTACTTAAAATTACACCCTCCCTTATGCCAAACACCTTTTTCAAAAAAGAAAGTAGAGAATGAAGAACTTTTTGTAGAATCAGAAGAAGGTATTTCACCAGGGAATATGAATATGAATATTAGAGATACTAAGTACAACACATAGACTTTCCCAAGCTCTAACGCCCCCGTAAGGTCGTCTGAAAAATTTTCAGACGACCCCATCCCCAACAGGAGCAAGCCGCCATGGCATTCAATAAAATCGCCCGTAAAGACAGCGACTTCTATGTAATCTGTACCCTCCCCGATTTCTGCTGGGCACCTCCTCCCGCTCCTCCTATCACACCACCCATCCCCTTCCCGCTCTTCGCCGACTTGGGCAATGCCAAAACCGTCGCCAAAGACGTCCGCCTCAACCGCAAGCCCGCCTTCGTCTTCAAGGCCAGTAAAACCAACCGCACTACCGGTGACGAACCCGCCCTTCCGGGCCGCAAGGGCATACTTTCCCGTACCGCCACCAAACCCGCCTGGCCGATGATGCATTCTTCTTCGGTTAAAATCCGCAAGCGCCACATCATACGCGCCGGCGATATGTTCCACATGAACAACAAGTTCAAGAAGAAACTGCCGCCCAAACCCTGTATTTCCTGCAAAGCCGCCGCCGCTGCCGGCCGCCCGGTCAATCCGATACACGGGCTGAAGTTTTTGGAGAGTGAAACCGACTTTGCTTTTGAAGGCATCCTGCCGCTGGTTTGGAGCCGCAGCTATTATTCCGACCAAGACGGTACCGGCTGGCTCGGCGAGGGCTGGAGCGTACCGGGCTGCCAACGCATCATCCGCGATGCGGCGGGATTGGCCTATATCGACGATCATGGCCGTTTGTTCCCGCTGCCGGAAGTCGATGAAGACGATGAGGAACCGGTATTGTTCGAGAGCGAACAGATTTGGTTCAGTAAAAATCCGGACGGGCATTATGTCATTGCGTCGCTGGACGGTTCGATAGCGCTGCGTTTTGCGCCTTTGGTGGTGGCGGAAGACGGTTCGGACGAAGATTCCACCTTCTTCCCGCTGGTGGCGGTGGAAGACGCCAACGGCAACCATCAGCGTTTCGTCTATCATCCGCTGACCGGTCTGCCGCAGTACGTCATCGACGGCAACGGCCGGGTGTTCTCGCTGAACTTCGGCAATGTGGCGGATGAACAGTCGCCCAAAATGCGGCTGCTGTCGGTATCGCTGCTGGAGGGTTTGCCCGCCTTCGGCGAAGCGGTCCGGGTCGGCAGTCCGCTGGTCCGCTACGAATACAACGGCAGCGGCGACTTGGTCCGCGTCATCGGCCGCGACGGCAACGTCAAACGCAGCTTCGGCTATAAAAACAATCTGATGGTGTCGCACACGGATGCGGCCGGATTGGTATCGGAATACGAATACGACCATTACACCCCGACCGGCAAGGTGTTGCGCAACTGGACCTCCTTGGGCGAGGAATGGCGTTTTACCTATCACGACGGTTATACCGAGGTAACCGACGTGTTGGGCCGTACCGAGCAATATCATTACGATTACAACAACGAGTTGACCAAGCGGGTGTTTGCCGACGGCAGCGCTGTGTTGATGGAGCGCGACGGTTTGGGCCGTCTGCTCAGCCACACCGATGCGATGGGGCGCGTTACCCGTTATCAGTACAGCAACGAGGGGCAGGTTGAAACCATCGTCCGCCCCGACGACGCCATCCTGCATTTCGACTATGACGACTGCTACCGTCTGATCCGTAAAAGCGATGCGGAAGGCCGTTATGACGGCTATACCTACGACGAAGCGGGCAATCTGCTGACCCATACCGACCCGCTGAAGCATACCACCCGTTTCGAATACGCCGGCAACGGTCTGTTGCTGTCGGTAACCGATCCGAACGGCAGCAGTACCGCCTATCACTATAATGAAAACCGCCAGCCCGACCTCATTACCGACTGCTCCGGTTACGAAACCAAACTGGCCTACACCCCCGAAGGACAGCTGGCGCGTATAACCGATGCGCTGGGACAGTACACCGAATACCATTACGACGCCGACCAAAACCTCACCCTCGCCCGCTATCCCGACGGCAGCAAAGAGACCTTCGGCTACGATGCCGCGGGTCGTCTGAAAACCCATACCGACGGCGAAGGCTATACCACTTCCTACGAATACGGCCAAGACGGTCTGCCGACCCGACGCACCAATGCCTTGGGCCATACCTTCGGCTACCACTACGACAAAGCCCGCCGCTTAGTCGGCCTCACCAATGAAAACGGTGCGCGCTACCGCTTTGCCTACGACGTCCTCGACCGCCTGATTGCCGAAAGCGGCTTCGACCATAAGCTCACCGGCTACCGCTACAACGCCGGCAACGAGCTGGTCGAGCAGCGCGAATTCGGCGACGACGCCTCCCTAGCCGCCAAACTGATGGCGCAGCTGGGCGGACAGCCCGTCCCCAAAAAAGACGCCGCCACGCTTTCAGACGACCTCGACAGCCAAACCCCGCTGCGGATTACCGAGTTCAAACGCGATATATTGGGACGCTTAATCCACGCCCTCGCCCGCGACAACGACAAGGTTCAGGAAACCGTTTACGGCTACGACTTGGACGGCAATCTCGTCCGCGCCGCCAACCGCCACAGCATCACCTGCTTCGACTACAACGAAAACGGCCAGCTTATCGCCCAGCACCAATGGAAGGTGCCGTCCAAAGAAGAGAACGCCCGAAACGGTTTGCCGACAGCCAAAGAGGTTACGGCGCGGAAGAGATCGCCAGTGTGTTGGACCAGCTGGCGTTTACCTACCATTTTTACGGGCACACGGGCGAGGCATACCAAAACAACTTCGCGGATAACGGCATCACCCGGTCGGTAAAAATTAAAGAATTGGAATTTGACGGACAGGGAAAATTGTCGGAAGGCTGTATGTTGATTTTGGAAGTGGAGCAGAAGAAAGGGGACAAGCTGTTTACGCTTTCGCCTGTACCGTTAAACGAGATCATTCATTTTATGCAGGACACTTGGCGGTATTGCTGATGCGGAAAGGAGGGATTGAAAACCCGTCCTTTTGTTTTGCCGGTTGTTTTTCAGGTAGCCTACACCATTCAAGGCTACCTGAAAATTCATTTCTAAAAATAAAAGCTCATTCATTCAATGCCGCCAATCTCGCCCGAATTTTTGCAGCTGCATCTTCCGTACTGTTACCAACGATAACGTTTTGCTTGTCGTCGAAATACTGCACGGCGGGGAGGTCGCGCAGGAAGCTGTCAATATCCTGTGCGGTCAGGAAACGGCCGTGCATATCCCAGCCGACATTGAGGGCGCGTCCTTTGACGGCAGCCATGCGGTCGTGCAGATGGCCGTAGAGGTGGTATAGGCCGTGGTGGATGCCGTCCCATTCGTATAAGGGATAGTGGCACAAAATCGCGGTATTGCCGATTTCGGGCAGTTTGAGCCGCAGGTAATGGCTGGCGGACGAGAGCAACGGATGACCGTCGGCTTTGCGTGTGTTGAGGAAATGTGCTTCGTTTTGCCGAATTAGGTAGTCGTGGTTACCGTAAATCAAATGGTGTTGACCGTTAAGCCGTTGCAGCACGGCTTCGATGTGTGCGGGATTTTTGGCAAAGCAGACATCGCCGAGGTTGTACACAGTGTCTTGCGGGGTAACGACGCGGTTCCAGCAGTCGATCAGGTATTCGTTCAGCTCGTTGGTGTTATCGCTTTGTAGGCGGAATTGCGGGCAGTATCGGGCGATGTTGGGATGGGAGAAGTGCCAGTCGGCGGTGAAATAGGTTTGGGACATGGGATACTCGGTTTCGGGTGATCTGACAATGAAAAATAAGGTGCAGGCTGCTTTAGAGGCCGTCTGAAACAGGGTTGGGGCGATAAAAAGCAGCCTGCACTTTTTTGCCCACCTATCTGCCGGTCAATACCAACCGTCGGCAGAAGGCTTCCCAGTCGGTAAGGTGCACAACGTGCGTGCCGTCTGCCAACGGGTATACATCGGAAGCGCAAGTGGTGCGCCAATAGGTGTAAAACGGAAGTTTGGCGATGTCGGCTTCCGATACGGCAGGGGCATTATCCTGTTCTGGCGTATGCACAATCGGCAAGCCGAAATAGCTGTATTGACCGTCTGCGACTTTGTCACCTATGAGGCCGGTTTGGCCGCGGTGTCTGCCGGTACGGACAAATCGGCGGCAGAACGCGTTCCAATCATGCAGAAAAACGGTGGCTTGCCCGTCTATCAGGCTTTGGGCGGAACCGATGCTGCTGTCCCGCCAAAACGGGTAGAACGGTAATGCAGCGATGTGATGTTCCATGATGACCGGAAAATCTCTCTGCCCTACCGGCCGCATCACCGGAACGCCGAAACAGGCGGTTTCAGGCAAGGCATGTGCAGGCTGCATGAAGGTGTTTTGCAGGATAACGGCCGCTTCTGCAGGGTCAATACCCAAACTGTCTATGGCAGGCTGCAAGGTTGCAGGCAGGTCGCAAAAGCAGCCTGCACCTTCCAGCAGGCAGTACACCGAGTTGTGCGTATGTGCCAGCGGTGCAGCCCATAGGGTAACGGGCGAGGTGCGGATTCGGCCGCCTGCGGCAAAGCGTCCCGAACCATCTTGGGCGACTGTGCCGTACACCACGGCATACTCGGATTTGCCGGGCGTGTGGTAGCGCGTGAAGGTCCAGTCGGTGAGCTTGCAGGAGATAAGGGCGCCGTCGTGGAAATGTTCGGATGGGATGGGGTTGGCGGGGGTGTTGGGCATGGTTCATTCCTTGAAGGGCGGTTTCAGGTAGCCTCAAACATAGGCCGCAGGCACGGCAACCAAATTCTCCGCCAACCAGATTTTTTGCGGGTACTGGTTGATGATCGTGCCGTGGGCGATGCCCAATTCGTTTGCCGGCAGCGTGTTGCGCAGCAGGTTGAAAGCGGCGGCCATTTTTTTATTGGGATTGGCGGTGGCTTTGATTTCAACGGGGTACAGCATCTGCTGGTGTTCGATCAGTAGGTCGATTTCTTTTTGATTGGTGTCGCGGTAAAAATAAATCGGCGGTTCTTGGCCTTGGTTGTGGAAGGATTTGATGATTTCGCCCACGACAAAAGTTTCAAAAAACTGCCCGCTCTTGGCTCCGTTTTGAATGGTTTCCGGCGTCAGCCATTTGGTCAGGTAGGCCATCAGGCCGGTGTTCAGCATATAGACTTTCGGGGTTTTGATGGCGCGTTTAAGGTGGTTGTTGCCATAGGGTTGCAGCAGATAGACGATGCCCGATGTTTGCAGCACGGTGAGCCAACGCTTGACGGTATCCACCGATACACCGATTTCCTGGGCCACGCTGCTGTAATTCAATAATTCCCCGCTGCGGGCGGCAATAGCAATCATGAACCGAGTGAAATCGCCGCTGCTGCCTACATTGACCAATTGGCGCACGTCGCGTTCGATATAGGTGGCGACATACGAGGCATAGTAAACCTGCCAGTCGGTTGCGGGTTGCTCGTATAAGCGCGGCATATCGCCGCGGTGGATAATCTGCCAGATATTTTCGTGTTCGGGCAAACTGAATACCGGTTTCCGGTCAGCCAAATAGCCTTCGTCCGGCACAAAGGCCGTCTGAAAATCATCGCCGCGCATTTCGCGCCACGACAATCCGTTTAATTTCAATACCGCAATGCGCCCGGCCAGGCTTTCGCTGACATTTTGCATCAACTCAAAAGCCTGAGAACCGGACAGCAGGTACAGGCCGTTCTGCTTGCGCCGGTCTATATCCATTTTCAGCAGGGGGAACAGCTCGGGGGCATATTGGACTTCGTCCACAATCAGCGGCGGCGTGTGGTTCAATAAAAACAGTTGCGGCTCGTTTTTGGCTTGGTCGAGCAGCAAGGGATCGTCTAAGGTAAGGTATCCGTATTCGGGCGCAATGTGCTGAAGCAGCGTAGATTTACCGACCTGCCGCGCACCGGTCAGCAATACGGCGGGAAATTGGGCGGACAGCTTTTGCAGGACGGATTGCAGGTGACGTGGGTAATACATAACAAAATCCAGTTTAACTTAAGACAGAATCTTAATTTAAACTGTATTTTTGCGCAATACATCTTATTTTGTATGGTAATGATGCCGTAGGCCACACCGCGAAACAGCCGCTATATACACTCCTTGTTATACTGGCGTACATAGTCCTCGGGCGTGATGCGCCGCTCATTCTGGCTGTTAGGCAGGTAATCAACAATAGAGACCGGGCTAGATAACACGGTAGATTCTCTGGCGGTACAAAAGGTGCGTGAAGAGTTAACAGCATTAAGCGATCAGCGAGCATAACAGGAAGTAGCTGAGGATGCTTACAGATACGCTAACCCGACTAAAAAAAGAACCGCTCTTTCCAGTTAGGCAAGCTGACCGACAAAGGCACATCCGAACCACTGCTGAAACCAGAACATGCTCTTTCGCAGCTGCAGAGGGTTTTTGACGGGGTTCAGATGGCACTAAGGGGGGGGAGCTCATGGAGCACAGTACGCAGGCCTCCCTACTTCAAGTACGCTCAACAGAACAGCAACGGATACTGTGTTCTACCCGTAGTGATATCAATGCGCTCATGAAGGAGGTGCAAGGCATCAAACATCCTTTCCATAACCTATCTACATTCAACCAGAGATATTCAGCCCCGCCCTTCTAAAACATCATCGGTATCCTAGAATCCCAACTACAATCCTGATAATTATTGGTGGAACCAATATTAACCAAATCGCCAGCCAATAAACAAGCCACCCTGATTGGGTGGCCTTTTTATTATTGGGTGGACAGATACATCTCGCGAATCTGCTCTTGGGTTGGTTTGGTTAACCCCATTGATCATTGGTACAGCGTAGGATGAATTTATTGCTTCGGCAGACATAACTAACGCTCCATCCGCCAGTTTGCATACATCTCCATATTGGCATACTCGACTATTTCCCTTTTTGTCATCAACCCACCTACCAACCCGAAGGCTGTCGAGCCGAACCCGATAACATAAAATCAGCTTCGCCCTCGTTCGGTTGACGACCGAACTCGGAGTATGCCGACGGGCGTCTTACCGAATTCCGTCTCGACAATCCGATGACCATCGTGTCAAACCCTATGGGAAAAGTCAGCCAAAATTTCCAAAATCACCGATGTATATATACTATATATGATATATATATTCTTATAATAGGTACTTATATAGTATATATAAATATAAGTATGCGCTTTAAACAAAAAAAGCAATCTCTAGGACATATCATAGCTCCACTTTTCCCAAATCTATAATTTCAAAAAATTCGGGAGGCAAAACAATAAAAGTTTTACCTCCCAAGAAAAATTTTTCCGAAATCTTCATATATCGCTCATATTTTTCAGAGTCTCATTCCTCCAATGATAAATAATTCTTTGCAGACCAGTCCTTCATCTTTTTATTTTTATGCAGACCGTAGTAGAACACTTCGTGAAAAAAAATAAATGTGGCCCAAACTTGAGTAAAAATTTTTCCAACACGAACCCTAGTACACCGGCCTGGCAAACCATGGCTGGAATTTTTCTGTACCGGCTACCAAGTTTTGTTTACCTTACTACTTTTTCTCTTCAAATGACAGCAATCGAACAAAGCTTTGGTACGTTGCACCGTAAATTCCGCTATGCCCGGGCAGCCTATTTTGGTCTGATTAAAGTGAGTGCGCAAAGCCATCTGAAGGTGATGTGTTTGAACCTGTTGAAAGCCGCCAACAGGCTAAGTGTGCCTGTTGCCGCCTAAAAGGCGGTCCGGATGCCTTATTATGAGGTATCCGGGGAGGATTAAGGGGGTATTTGGGTAAAATTAGGAGTGATTTGGGGCGAAAACAGCCGAAAACCTGTGTTTGGGTTTCAGCTGTCGGGGGAAGTGCTTTTTTGCAAAGGTCTCGGCCAAAGTCAGCACGCCGGCGGCAATCAGCCCAATGCCCAGCCATTCCTGGGAAGACGGCCATTCCTTCAACACCACTGCGAATAACGCCACCAGCACGATACTGAATTTATCCACAGGCGCGACCTTTGAGGCCTCGCCCATCTGCAAGGCCTTAAAATAAGCCAGCCAAGATGCGCCTGTGGCCAAACCCGACAATATCAGGAACGTCCAATTGCGCGCGGAAAAATCGGTCACGCCCTGCCATTTGCCCGCATAACTCAAAAATGCCGCCAAGGCAGCCAAAATAACCAATGTGCGGATAAAGGTGGCAAAATCCGAATCGATGTCCTGCAAGCCGGCTTTGGCAAAAACAGCCGTCAAAGCGGCAAAGAAAGCAGAAGCCAATGCCCAATAAAACCAAGTATTTTCCATTTTACCGCCTTCTAATTTCAAATATTTAAACAAAAATCAAGGATTCCTATGCAAGACAACGGCTTCTCTTATGCCCAGCAACGGCATGCGCTGTTTTGGCTGGTATTGTTCCATATGCTCATTATTGCCTCAAGCAATTATTTGGTGCAATTCCCCTTCACCGTAACCCTGCCCAACGGATTTGAAGTACATTCCACTTGGGGCGCGCTGACCTTTCCGTTTATCTTTTTGGCTACCGATTTGACCGTTCGGATTTTCGGGCAGCGGCTGGCGCGGAGGATAGTATTTTTCGTCATGTTTCCCGCTCTGGCGCTGTCTTACGCATTATCCGTCTTGTTCCAAAACGGCACATGGGTCGGTTTTGCCTCTTTGGCCGTATTCATACCGTCTGTGTTCCGTATCGCCGTCGCCAGTTTTTCGGCTTATGCGGTCGGACAGATATTGGATATTTTCGTGTTCAACCGGCTGCGCCGCCTGAAATCGTGGTGGATTGCCCCTTTTTCATCAATGTTTGCCGGCAATGCAATCGACACTTTACTTTTTTTCGGCATAGCCTTTGCCGGCAGCGGCGACAAATTTATGGCTGCCAATTGGCCGCATATCGCCTTTGTTGATTATCTGTTCAAACTGGCTGTTTGCACCCTGTTTTTCCTGCCCGCCTATGGGGTATTGTTGAAAATTCTAACCGGCAGACTAACCACATTGCAGGAGGAAGACATAAGGCAGACCGCCGCCCTTGCAGAAGAACATTTGTGAAGGGGCGGGTGTTTCTGACGGGATGGATAAAGGGGTTGGTCAGGCTTTGCCGATTTCGGCCTGCCAAACTTCCAACACACAATCCAGCAGCAACAATAGGGCGTGGTCGGTGCCATATTCGTCCAGATAAACGAAATGCAGCGGCAGGCTTTGTTCGAATTCGTCTATCAGGGCGACGGGTTTGCCTTGTGTGCGGGCGGCTTTGGCGGTATGTTTGGGCACCATGGCCAGTCCCGCACCATCGGCGACCAAGTCGATAATGGTTTGAGGATAATCGCAGATGATCTGCTTTTTGGGCGACAGCTTGTGGCGGTGCCAGAACTGCTGTAGGTTTTTGTGGCTGCCGGATATGCCGGACATCTCTATCCAAGTGTAGTCATTCAGGCTTTTGGGCAAACCGCGCCGCAACTTATCTTCTTCCCCATCCGGGCAAATCAAGGCGTAGGCGATGTTTTGCAGGAAACGGCATTGCAGGCTGCGTCCTTCTATGTTGCCGAGGAAAAAACCGCCGTGCAGCCGCTTTGCGGTCAGGCGTTCCAAAATTTCGCCGCTCATACCGTATTGGATGTGAAGTTGCACATCGGGACTGCGCTGTTGGATCAGGCGGGTCAGTTCGGTTACCTTGTGTGATGCTATGGGGTGGATCAGGCCGAGCTGCGCATGGGAGACGAAGTGTTCCGACAGCGTTTCGGCAAACTTTTCCAAACGGTGCTTGTGCTGCATCAGGGCTTCGGCTTCGGGCAGCAGCACTTCGCCTGCGCGGGTAAGCTGCATACCGTTGCTGGTGCGGATGAAAAGCGGCGTACCGACGTCGCTTTCTATGGCCTTGATTTGGGCGGAAACGGCCGGTTGCGACAAAAACAGCCTTTCGGCGGCCTGTGTCAGATTTTGCGTATGCGCCACAGTGATAAAGGCGCGCAATTGATTGATATCCATATATTCTTCTTTTTTCTACAGATAGAGGGCAGCGTTCTGTCTGTTTTGCCCATGTTTATCTGTGCATTTGTTTGAATTTTCTTATTTAAAATCAATTAACTACTCAGAAACCGAATTACTTCGGCCTTATTAGGTATCAACCTTTTTGATAATCCTTATCCAAATTTGCAATTACCGCGCCAAAAATATCGTTTTTAAAATTTTTTCTTTTATATTCATTAAATTGAATCAAGCCATAGGTAGTCCGGATAGGCTTAATCAGAATTTGCGATTGGCATCGGGTGCGGCTTGGACATTTAATATCTCGGCGGGCTGCCGCTTCGCAATTAAATAACCCCTACATAAGGAGCAAACCGATGGACAAATCATCTACGGAAGAGGCCAGATTAACGGCTGAAATCCTGAATAATCCGAAATTCCAAAAAATGGCGCTGCAGAAGTCGTTGCTGGGCTGGTCGTTTTCGGCAGTAATGTTTTCCGTTTACACGGCCTTCATCTGGATCATCGGCACGCGCCCCGACCTTTTGGGACGCAAAGTTTCCGAAGGAGGCGTTACCACTTGGGGCATCTACGCCGGCATCGCCGTTATTGTATTTTCCTTCCTTATTACACTGACGTATGTGTGGTTGGCCAACGGCTATTTCGAAAAAACCACGCGGGAGGTGGTACGTGAAGTTCAGGGGGATGCATCCTGTACTAACGTACAGGAACATGCATAAGGCACAGCTTCATGTACCTGTCCGATTGGAAAGGGATAACGCCTGTTGTTACAAAAAATCCAGATTCTACTGCCCCAAAGGGCTCAGTTTCAACCATTAAGGAAATTCCGATGAAAAAAATATACATAAAAACAATATCATATTTCATTTCGCCGATATTTGCGAATGCGGCGTATGCGGACGCGCTGACGGGCGACGTGCAGCGGCAGGCGACCAATTGGACGGCCATCGTGATGTTTTTCGTCTTTGTCGGCAGCACGCTGCTGATTACCAAGTGGGCGGCACGGCAAAACCGTTCGGCCAAGGATTTCTATACGGGCGGCGGCGGGATTTCCGGCACGCAGAACGGGCTGGCGATTGCGGGCGACTATATGTCCGCCGCGTCTTTTCTCGGCATTTCGGCAATGGTGTTTACCAGCGGCTACGACGGGCTGATTTATTCCACGGGCTTTTTGGTCGGCTGGCCTGTTGTGCTGTTTTTAGTGGCTGAGCGGCTGCGTAATCTGGGACGGTACACGTTTTCGGATGTGGCCGCCTACCGCCTGAAACAAACGCCGGTGAGGGTGTTTTCTGCCGCAGGTTCGCTTTTGGTGGTGATTCTTTATTTAATCGCGCAGGTGGTGGGTGCGGGCAAGCTGATTCAGCTTTTGTTCGGCATGAGCTACCTTTCCGCCGTGATACTGGTGGGCGTGCTGATGGTGGCCTATGTGCTGTTCGGCGGGATGCTGGCAACGACATGGGTTCAGATGATTAAGGCGGTGTTGCTGCTGGGCGGGGCGACGCTGATGGCGTTTTTTGTGTTGCAACATGCGGGGTTCAATCTGGAAACCATGTTCGGCCAGGCCGTATCGGCGCATGAAAAGGGCGAGGCAATCATGTCGCCCGGCGGGCTGGTCAAAAACCCGGCGGACGCGCTGTCGCTCGGTTTCGCACTGATGTTCGGCACGGCCGGGCTGCCGCACATTCTGATGCGCTTTTTCACCGTGCCTGATGCGCGAGAAGCACGCAAGTCGGTGGTGGTGGCTACGGGGCTTATCGGTTATTTCTACCTGCTGACGATTATCATCGGCTTTGGCGCGATTATTTTCCTGAGCCGCGATAACCCGCAGTTTTTCACGCAGGTTGTCAAAGAAGGCAAAAGCGTGTACGAAATGGTGGGCGGCACAAATATGGCGGCGGTGCACTTGGCGGGAGCCACGGGTGGCGATTTGCTGCTGGGCTTCATTTCGGCCGTCGCCTTTGCCACAATTTTGGCGGTGGTGGCGGGGCTGACGCTTTCGGGCGCATCGGCTGTAAGCCATGATCTGTATGCTTCAGTCATCCGCAAAGGTAAGGCCACGCAGCACGAGGAGATGCGGGTTTCCAAGGCGGCCACGCTGACTTTGGGCATCGTGGCTATTTTGTTCGGGGCAGCCTTTGAGAATCAGAATGTTGCCTTTATGGTCGGGTTGGCTTTCGCGTTGGCGGCATCGGCCAATTTCCCCGTGCTGATGCTCAGTATGTTTTGGAAGGGACTGACCACGCGCGGGGCGATTGCGGGCGGTTTCGCGGGGCTGCTCGGCGCCTTGGTGCTGATTTTGCTGGGCCCGACCGTGTGGGTGAGTGTGCTGCATCACGACAAACCCGTCTTCCCCTACGGTAATCCCGCGCTGTTTACCATCCCGCTGGCCTTTATCGTGGCCTGGCTGGTGTCGCTGGCCGACAAATCGGAACAGGCCGGCTGCGACAAGGCGGGTTTTAACGCTCAGTATGTCCGTTCGATGACGGGTATGGGCGCAGCCGAAGCAAGCGATCATTGATTTCCGTTTTTGCAGGCTGTTTTTTCAGACGGCCTGTATCGGTTTTTCATCTTGTTGTTTGACCTATGTCGGTTTTTGGCTGTATTAATGATATAGAGACCTTTGCAAAATTCCTTTTCCCCCAACAGCCAAAACCCAAACACAGGTTTTCGGCTGTTTTCGCCCCTAATTGCTCCTGATTTTACCCAAATGCCCCCTTAATCCTCCCCGGATACCCGATAATCAGGCATCCGGGCCGCCTTTTAGGCAGCAACAGGCACACTTAGCCTGTTAGCCGCTTTCAACAGGTTCAAACACATCGCTTTCAGATGACTTTGCGCACTCACTTTGAGCAGACCAAAATAGGCTGCCCGGGCGTAGCGGAATTTACGGTGCAGCGTACCGAAGCTTTGTTCGACCACATAACGGGTCTTCGATAAATATCGGTTGCGTTTGGTTTGTGCTTCCGTCAGCGGACGGTTGCGTTGGGCTTTGCGCATAATGCCGTCTAACAACTGATGGTCTTCCAGATGTTGCCGGTTTTCCTTGCTGTCGTAGCCTTTGTCGGCATAAACGGTCGTACCTTCGGCAATACTCTCCAACAAAGGGGAAAGATGGTTGCACTCATGGGTATTGGCGGGGGTGATGTGCAGTTTCTCGATATAGCCTTCCTCATCGGTACGGGTATGTTGTTTGTAACCGAGTTTGTAGAGGCCGTTTTTCTTTGTCCAGCGGGCATCTTTATCCTTACTCGGTGTGGTTTGGCCGCTGACTTGTCCTTCCTCGTCGACTTCTATGGCCTGACGCTGTTTGCTGCCGCCAGTCTGAATAATGGTGGCATCAATGACGGCGGCAGATGCCTTCTCTACTTTTAGGTTTTTTTCGGCCAGTTGTCGGTTGATCAGTTTGAGCAATTCGGACAGGGTATCGTCTTGCGCCAGCCAGTTGCGGTAGCGGCATAAGGTGCTGTAATCGGGGATGCTCAGTTCGTCAAAACGGCAAAACAGGTTGAAATCGATGCGGGTGATGAGGCTGTGTTCGAGTTCGGGATCGGAGAGGCTGTGCCATTGTCCGAGCAGGACGGCTTTGAACATGGACAACAGGGGATAGGCGGGACGGCCGCGATGGTCTCGGAGGTAACGGGTTCTTTGACGATTCAGGTATTGCTCGATCGGTTGCCAATCAATCACCTGATCCAACTTCAACAGTGGAAAGCGGTCGATGTGTTTGGCAATCATGGCTTGTGCGGTTTGCTGGAAGAAGGTGCTCATGGAAAATCCCCTAAATGTCTTGGTGGGAATTTAGGGGATTTTGGGGAATTTTGCAAAGGTCTCGGCCTGAATATCTGTCCGAAGGCCGTCTGAAAGCCTTATTGCTTCGCCGCCCCGCCTTGACGGCAGCTTCGTTTCACCGCATTATGGCACAGCCGCCAGGCAGCGATATTCATTGTAATCCAATACATTAGGAGATAAAACATGACCGACGCACACAAAATCTACACCGCATGGACGCAGATGTGGAACGGCCATCTCGATATTGCCGACGAACTGTTGTCGCCCCATTTCAAAGCGCACCTGACCGCCGACTCCACCCCGCCGCCCGCACCCGTTACCGACATTGCCAGCGCGAAGGCCTGGATTGCCACCATCCGCGCCAAAGCCGATTTGCATTACGAACTCGTGCTCGGCCCGTTTTGCGACGGCGACATGATTTCCGCCTATTGGCGCGTTACCGCCACGCTCGGCGACAAAACCGCCGTCAAAGTCGGCACGGATTTCCTGAAAGTCAAAGACGGCAAAATCACCGACTGCTGGACGATGAACAACAACGCCGCATAAGGCGAAGCTCGATGGGTTTCAGGCAGCCTGCACTTGGGAAATTTCAAGTGCAGGCTGCTTTTTTGCACGTTCGGCTTGTAGGCCAGGCTAAATCAGTCCTGCCTTCTCCAATCCCATCAGACCGTCCATGCTGCCCGCCGGAGTGGCAAAAGCCACATTCAGGCGGTTCCAGACGTTGATGGTGTTGATGACATGGGTCAACGCCACCAGTTCTTCTTCATCAAAATGAGCGCGTACCGCTGCGTAGTCCGCATCGTGAATACCCCGTTCGGAGATGCGGGTCAGGTTTTCCGCCCATTGCAGCGCGGCCCGTTCTTTTTTGGTAAACAGGGTGGATTCGTGCCAAACGGCCAAATGGTGCAGGCGCAGTTCGCGCTCGCCGTGCAGCTTGGCTTCTTTAACGTGCATATCGACACAAAAAGCGCAGCCGTTGATTTGTGAAACGCGTAGTTTCACCAAATCTTTCAGGGTACTATCCAGCGTGAGGCTGGCTTCCAAGGCCAGCAGTGCCTTATAGGTGTCAAGGGCATATTGGGAATAGTGTAAGCGCATAAGTTCTCCAAATAAATGAATAAGCGGGTGGGAAATTTGGCCTGCCGGAACTTTCTTCTTCAAGTGCAGGCTGCTTTTCAGACGGCCTTGGTTACAACAGCGTCAGTTTGCCCAGCCTGGCTTCCGCTTTTTGATAGTCGGGATGACTTTCGATGCGGCGCACATAGGCGGTAATGTTCGGCAGGTTTAATTCGGTGCGCGACACGGCGGCTTGCAGCGGGAAGCTCATCATGATGTCCGCGCCAGTGAGTGTGTCGCCCAGCAGCCATGCGGTTTTGCCCTGCAATTTCTGTTCGACGAATCCAAGGTGCAGTTCGAGTTGCGGATTCAGGAAATTCCTGCGTGCCCCATCGGTAATCTTGCGGGCAATCGGCTTCGCAAAAAACGGCATCGGGTTTTGGTCTATCTTACGAAACACCAGCGACATGACCAAAAGCGGCATCAGTGATCCTTCGGCGTAGTGCAACCAAAATAGGTAGTCGGGGTAATTCGGGCTGTCGGCGGCGGGGCGCAGACTGCCTGTTTTGTCATACGTGGCAATCAGGTATTCCACAATCGCGCCGCTTTCGGGCAAGATAAGGCTGCCGTCCTGCAACAGCGGCGATTTACCGAGTGGGTGGATTGAGCGCAGGCTTTCCGGCGCGAGTTGGGTTTGTTCGTTACGGCGGACAATTTCGGCGTGGTAATCCAATCCGAGGTGTTCCAGCAGCCAGGCGATGCGGTAAGCGCGGGATTGGGTGAGTGCGTAAAGGGTAATCATGGCGTTTCCTTTATGTGTGCAGCAAAACGGTAGTATGGATGAATTATTCAATCCAATCAACCACATCTTCTACTGCCTGCCGTGTTTTGGCGCGCTTGGGTTCGCCTGTGCGATAGCCAAATGCCGCCATAACACTGACGCGGTATTCGTCAAGATTGATGAAGCCTTTGCCGGACAGCAACTTTTCCACATTTTCTTTTTGAAAGCCTTCCATCGGCGTGGAATCCACACCAATCAACGCGGCGGCAGTCATCATGTTTGCCAACGCGATATAGGTTTGCTTGGCTGCCCAATCGTTAAATGCGTGCGGATTATCGGCAATGGCAAAATCGGTTTCGGCAAACTGTTTGAAAAATTTTTGCATCATTCCAACGGTTTCAGGCGGCATTCCATGCACATCGCCCCAGATTTTTTCCTGATAATCCGCCTGCATGGCAGCCTGCGTGCGCGCCAACAAAATCACAAAATGGCTGCAATCCATGATTTTTTCCGCCGCGCCCCATGCGATGCCGCGCAACTCTTGGCGCAGAGTACGGTTTTGCACCACCAAAAACCGCCAAGGTTCCAGCCCGAACGAACTGGGCGACAGGCGTGCGGTTTCCAAAATATAAGCAAAATCATCGGCAGGGATTTTCTTCGCCGCATCATAACTTTTGCAGGCGTGGCGGAAACGGAAGGCGTTTAAAACAGTTTGTTTATCGGCAAACATAGTTTTCTCTAGTAAAATTATCTTGAATTCAAGTTAAATATAAATGGAGATTAGCTTGAAGTCAAGATAAAATAATCGCCATTTAAACCGAACGGAGCATTCTATGACCGAACACCTTGATGCAGCCGCCCACGCCGTTGCCCAATGGAAGCAGGAACTGCCTGAATTGGCCGCCGAAAATATGCTGTTAATCGGCCGTCTGAAACGTGCCGCTGCCTTCATCGCGCGCGAATTGGAAAAAGTTTACGGAGAATATGGTTTAACCGAAGGCTCGTTCGATGTGCTGGCCACTTTGCGCCGCAGTGGCGCGCCTTATACGTTGACCCCGACCGAGTTGTTCTCTTCGCTGATGGTAACATCAGGTACCATGACCACGCGCCTGAAAAACTTGGAAAACCAAGGGCTAATCGACCGTCTGCCCAACCCGGACGATGCCCGCAGCCTGCTGGTCCGCCTGACGGATAAAGGCAAAGACTTAATTGAAAAAGCCGTGTTCCCGCATGTGGAAAACGAAAAGCGGCTGCTGGAAAAGCTGGATGCGGACACCCGCACGCAACTCGAACAAGGATTGGCGGCGTGGTTGGGGGCTTTGGAAACGTGAAGGCCGTCTGAAAACATAAAGTCGGCACAATAAAAAGCAGCCTGCACTTCAATTTCCAAAGTGCAGGCTGCTTTTTTCACTTCATCAACCCAATGCCTTTGCCAACGCCACCCCTACGCCTTTGGCGGATGCCGGGTTTTGACCGGTAATCAGACGGCCGTCCACCACCACGTTTTCCGCCCAGTTCGGCGCGGCATGGTGTTTTGCGCCGTGTTCAACGAGCGCGGTTTCCAGCAGGAAGGGGACGATTTTAGCTCCGCCCGTTGCTTCTTCTTCGGCGTTGGTGAAAGCGGCAACGTTTTTGCCGCTGACCAGATATTCGCCATTAGAAAGTTTCGCGTCCACCAGCGCGGCAGGGCCGTGGCAGACGGCGGCAACGATACCGCCGTTTTCGTACACTTCGCGGATAAGGCGTTGCGCGTCAAGGCTTTCGCGGAAATCCCACATCGTACCGTAGCCGCCGGTAAACAGAATGGCGGAATAGTCCGCGCCGTTCAGACCGCCCAGCCCGGGCGCAGCTTGCAAACGTTGTTGCAGGTCAGTTTGCTGCCAGTAATGGGCGTTCACGGGGTCATCCATATTCAGGCTGTCGGCATCAACGGGGGCGACTCCGGCTCGGATGGCGGCGATTTCGCTTCGGTGCCCGGCGGCTTCGGTTTCGTGCATGGGGTGCGTGAGTTCGGACAACCAAAAGCCGGTGGGCTGGCCGCTTGCACCTTTAACGGCATTGCTGGTTACAACGTAGAGAATGGGTTTGTCGGACATGTGTGTCTCCTGTCTGCAAGGTTGGTAAATAAAGGCTGGTTTTCAGAGGAGCTTTTGGCTGTATTCAGCCGTCTGAAATTTAAAAACAATATTAGTTTGTCTATGAAAAGCGGCGCTTTTGTGAAGCTGAAAGCAGCCTACACTTTGATGCAACTGGGGTTGTCACTGCTTTATTCATGTTTTCAGGTAGCCTCAATCCGCCACCGAAGCCGCCACCCATTTCACCACCAACGGCCGCACGCCGAGCAGGCTGGCGAATGCCACCGGCCAAGTAATCAAATATGATTTCAACAAGCGCTGCAGGTAGCCCGCGTCGATGCCGGTATTCAGCGCCACCAGCACCGCGCACCATCACCGTCGAAGCGTAAAAAGAAAACAGTACGCCCGCGTATTTTTTCGGCAATTTTTTCATCTCGCTCCCCTCAAAAAATCCATATCGTGCAGTTTAAACCGTTTATAAAAACACGAAAATAAGATAAATTGGCAAACACAGCTAAAAAATGCACAAAGGAAGCAATAATGGATTGGGACTGGAACGGCATCCGCCACTTCACCACCCTCGTGGAAAAACAAACCCTTACCGCCGCTGCCGAACACCTGGGCGTGCAGCACAGCACCGTTTCGCGGCAAATCGCCCAGCTGGAAAACGCACTCGGCCTGCGCCTGTTTGACCGCATCGGCAAACGCTACCTGCTCACCCCCGAAGGCGAACGACTTTACCGCCATGCCTGCGAAATCTGCAAAGATATGAGCATGTTGCAGCGTACTGCACGCGAACAGGCCGAGCTGCGGCACAGCGTCGTCATTTCCGCACCGCCATTCGTCGCCCGACTCCTGCTGATGCCCCACATTGCCGATTTCTACCGCAAACACAACGATATACGTCTTATCATTCAAAGTGATGCCGCACTCGCCGACTTGCACGGCCGTCAAGCCGACATCGCCCTGCGCCTCGTCCGCCCCACCCAAAACGACCTTGCCGTGCGCCGCATCGCCCATTTCTCCTACCGCATCTACGGCCATGAAGGCTACCTGAAAACCATCCGCCGCGAAGACTGGCGTTTCGTGCAAATTGCCGTAAACACCCGTTTTTCCCGCTGGTTTGCCGAACAAATCGGCGAAGATGCCGACATTTCCTTCGCCAGCAACGACTTCGCCGCCGTCAAACAAGCCGTGTGCGAACAAATCGGCATCGGTATCCTGCCTGATTTCGCCGTTTTCCCCGCTGACAGGCTGCATCCCGTCTCACTCAATCCGGATAAGCCGCCGCCCGAATTCTCGTCGGAACTCTTTCTGGTCATGCACGAAGACGTACGCCGTAGCTCCAGCGTCAGGGCGGTGGCGAATTACTTCGCGGAGGTGTTGGAACACTTGTCGGCAATATGAAAAAGCAGCCTGCACTTCAATTTCAAAGTGCAGGCTGCTTTTGCGTTTGGGCGATACTGCTTTCGCCCTAGTCCTTTTCCTTCGGCGGATCGGTTGCTGGAAACCATCAGCACAATGGCGGTCAGTGCCCAAACTGTCCGAAGCAATCTGCGCCTTCGGCAATGCGCTGCTTGGCTTGCGCTTCGGTGGCGGAGTTGGTCAGGATTTCCGCTGCCTGCGTGCAGCCGATTTGTCGCAATACGTCAGCCAATACGTCCGATTTCGCCGTGTCTAAGCCGTCTTCGTAGCGGGCTTTTGGGCAGGCGCGCAGGGTTTCCAACCCGCGTTGTTTATCATGGCCTCTTACCCTATTAAAACGGAAGTCATGCTGATCGAGCCGAAGGCGAGTTCGTCATTGAATATTTCCATATCGTCCTGCGGTTCGCGCAGCGCGGCGGTGTAGAGCAGCGGCAGGTAGTGTTCGGGCGACGGCACGGAGAGCTCGGCGGCGTCCCCCAGCCGTTCGTAATGCACCAGCGTGTCGTTGTCCTGCGCGGCAAGGGCGCGGTTGACGGCATTGCGGAAGTCTATTGCCCAGTCGTAGCCCGCGGCGGGTTCGCGGCGCATGGCGCGCAGGTTGTGCACGATGTTGCCGCTGCCGACCACCAGCACGCCCTGTTCGCGCAGCGGGGCGAGTTTTTTCGCCAAATTATAGTCAATTAAAATCAAAATAAGACAGTAGCGCATCGTCAAATCGGGCGTAATCAGACAATACGGTTCGCAGATACCGCTTAATATTTGCCCACACCTTCTCAATCGGGTTGAGCTCAGGTGAATAAGGTGCAAGAGGCAATACCTTATGTCCCCATTTTTCCGCCATTTCCCGTAAGACACCCATACGGTGAAATCGTGCATTATCTAAAATAATCACCGATTTTTGAGTCAATGCGGGCAGTAGGCATTGCTGAAACCACGCTTCAAAAAAGACTCCGGTCATCGTATTTTGATAAACCATCGGAGCAATCAGCCGGTTGCCGACTTGTGCGGACACCAGAGATAAGCGTCGGTATCTTTTCCCACTTATCTGCGCTTTCACTATTTGCCCTCTCAGGCTACGGGCATAGGGACGGAACAGGTAGCGGTCAAATCCTGTTTCATCCAAATAAACGCGTTGGTAGTCGGAAAATTCGGCCAGCTGTGTCAAATAATGCGTTACTTTGGCCGGGTCTTGTTCTTTGTAAGTGGTGGTCTTTTTTTGCGCGTCATCCCCATCTGTTTGAGTGCATAGCAAACGGCGGCTGGCGTACAATCAAAATGTTTGGCGATTTCATGCAGATAGGCATCTGGGTGTTGCCCAACATATTGAGCCAGTTTTTGCCTATCCAATTTGACGGCATTCAGACCGGTAACTTGATGTTTTAGGCTGCCTGTTTGCTTTTTAAGGCGAATCCACAGGTAAAGCGTGTTTCTTGACAAGTTAAACGTTGCTGCGGTTTGGCTGATGTTTTTGCATTGTTCGTAATAGTTTAAAGCTTTGTTTCTTAAGTCCGCAGAGTATGCCATGGTTAAACCTTCAAAGTTGAGTATTGTACTATTTTGTTTTTAATTAATTATAAAATGCCATTGTGCAGGCTGCATCAGGTTCAGGCTGAGCTGCACCACGGGAATGTCGGCTTCGGAATACAAGTGTTTCAGCACCGCCCACGCGCCGTGGTCGAAGCCGCGTTCCGGGTTCATTTCCACATTTTCAGGTCGCAACAGCGAGCGCACCAGCCCCGCCAGTTCGGGCGAGCCGGGCGCGGGATATTGCACTTGGCTGAGTGCTGCGGGGAAGCCGTAAAAATCGTAAATCATTTCGGGGCGTTCGCCGGACGTTACCTGCAAACGGTTGCCGTACCAGTGCGCCGAAATCATCAGAATGGCTTTGGGCTTGGCAAATTTCTGCGCAATGCGGCGGAAGCCTTGGTTGAACGGATTTTCTGCGTCCAGCGCGTTCATCGGGCTGCCGTGTCCGGCAAACAATACGGGCATTTTGTTCATGGTGTTTCCCAATTCGTTTTGAAACGGATGATTTTACGGGAAACTTTTGCGCGAACAATCCCGTTTGGAGAAGAATATATTTTCTTAATGGGAAATCATCGGGCGGTTTTTGGCTTTTGTGTTTTATTTTTTGTTGTTTATAAAGGCTACCTGAAAGCGCAGCTTCAACGAAGTTAAAACGAAGCGAAGCGAGTTTCTGCGAAGCTAAAACGGATTTATGCTTCGCCTTCCCAGCCGCCGCGCGTATCCACGCCGGTTTCTTCCGCAGGCGTTCGATTTCGGCCGTTTGTTCGGCGGTCAGTACCAGCTTGGCAGAGACCTTTGCAAAAAAGCCTTTCCCCCAACAGCCGAAACCCAAACACAGGTTTTCGGCTGTTTTCGCCCCTAATTGCTCCTGATTTTACCCAAACGCCCCCTTAATCCTCCCCGGATACCTAATAATCAGGCATCCGGGCCGCCCTTTAGGCGGCAACAGGCACACTTAGCCTGTTAGCTGCTTTCAACAGGTTCAAACATATCGCCTTCAGATGGCTTTGCGCACTCACTTTGAGCAGACCAAAATAGGCTGCCCGGGCGTAGCGGAATTTACGGTGCAGTGTACCGAAGCTTTGTTCGACCACATAACGGGTCTTCGATAAATATCGGTTGCGTTTGGTTTGCGCTTCCGTCAGCGGACGGTTGCGTTGGGCTTTGCGCATAATGCCGTCTAACAACTGATGGTCTTCCAGATGTTGCCGGTTTTCCTTGCTGTCGTAGCCTTTGTCGGCATAAACGGTCGTACCTTCGGCAATACCCTCCAACAAAGGGGAAAGATGGTTGCACTCATGGACATTGGCGGGGGTGATGTGCAGTTTCTCGATATAGCCTTCCTCATCGGTACGGGTATGTTGTTTGTAACCGAGTTTGTAGAGGCCGTTTTTCTTTGTCCAGCGGGCATCTTTGTCTTTGCTCGGTGTGGTTTGACCGCTGATTTGTCCTTCCTCATCGACTTCTATGGCCTGACGCTGTTTGCTGCCGGCAGTCTGAATAATGGTGGCGTCAACGACGGCGGCGGATGCCTTCTCTACTTTTAGGTTTTTTTCGGTCAGTTGGCAGTTAATCAGTTTGAGCAATTCGGACAGGGTGTCGTCCTGCGCCAGCCAGTTGCGGTAGCGGCATAAGGTGCTGTAATCGGGGATGCTCAGTTCGTCAAAACGGCAAAACAGGTTGAAATCGATGCGGGTGATGAGGCTGTGTTCGAGTTCGGGATCGGAGAGGCTGTGCCATTGTCCGAGCAGGACGGCTTTGAACATGGACAACAGGGGATAGGCGGGACGGCCGCGGTGGTCTCGGAGGTAACGGGTTCTTTGACGATTCAGGTATTGTTCGATCGGCTGCCAATCAATCACCTGATCCAACTTCAATAATGGGAAGCGGTCGATGTGTTTGGCGATCATGGCTTGTGCGGTTTGCTGGAAGAAAGTGCTCATGAGAAATCCCCTAAATGTCTTGATGGGAATTTAGGGGATTTAGGGGAATTTTGCAAAGGTCTCCCTCTACCCAACCTCAAATTCTCTGCATTAGAATAGTATATTGATCAAAAGGAGAATACATGACTACCTACTTCGTCTCGCGACATCTAGGCGCAATTGAATGGATAAAGCAGCAACCTCAATGGCAGATAGATGAATTTACCCCACACCTGGACGCAACAAGAATTCAAGCGGGTGATGTGGTTTTAGGAACACTGCCTTTGCACTTGGCTGCGGAAGTGTGCAGTCGTGGTGCCAAGCTTTATTTTTTAATGTTGCCCCAACAATTTGCCGAACGCGGCAATGAACATACTGTCGCAGCCATGTCTGCCGCAGGCGCAACTTTACAGCGGTTTGAAGTCAAAAAAATCTCCGAATAAAACTTCAAGTTTCCTGAAAAACATTGATCCAGAAAATGCAATGAGACAAAAACGCAAAATCTTAATCGCCGTTACAGGCATGTCGCCACAAATTTTGACCGAAACCGTCTATGCCCTGTATACGCAGCAAAATTGGCTGCCTGATGAAATTTTTGTACTGACCACACAAACCGGCTACAACAATATCGTTCGTAATTTGCTTGGGGAAGACGGCTTTTTCACGCGCCTTTGCAAAGATTACAATCTGCCTGAAATTCAGTTCGGCGAACGGAATATCCATGTTATCCACGATACTGGCGGTGAAAAACTGAGTGATATCCGCACACCTGAAGAAAACAATTTGGCAGCGGATATGATTGTGAATTTTATCCGCCAACAATGCGCCGATGATAAGACCGAGCTACACGTTTCCATCGCAGGCGGACGAAAATCCATGGGATTTTATATTGGTTACGCACTATCTTTGTTTGGTCGTCCGCAGGATAAGCTGTCGCACGTCCTGGTTACCGAAGGATTTGAAAACAACCCGCTTTTTTTCTATCCGACCCATTACGACAACTATATTTCCAAAAAGCCGTACGACCCCAATTGTACAGAAACCATTAACACTCGTGAAGCCAAAGTAATGCAGGCAGAAATTCCGTTTGTACGCATGAGTTACGGTTTGCCAAATTTGGCGCAGAATAATGTGAGCTACTCTGAAGCAGTACAACTCCTACAAAACAATTTAAAAGCTGACCGCATCATTTTAAATATCAAAAATTGCACCATTCAACTTGGGCAGGACAAACCCATTAAAATAGCCGACAAACGCTACTTTTTTGCCTATGCCGCATTAGCGCGGTTTCATTTGCAAAATAAAAGCATCAAGCTGATAAACCAAGCAGCCTGCTATGACAACATTAAAAACAACAAATGGCAGCTTGGCGTATATCCGGAACTGGATGATTTTCAAACATGCTATTGGGACATCATGCAAATCAACGAACCATCTCTCAAAAATGCTCCGAATCGTCAAGAGCTGTTAGAGCAGGCGCGCAATAGCGCATTGCAAAGTTTGCGCGAACTACCTTCCAAACTCCGTCTCATCTTAATGGAGAACTTTTCAGAATACGTTGCAGAACAATACGGCGTATTTAGCACAGGTACGCGCAAAACAACGCCTACATATTATTTAAAAATGCCGGTCGAAAAAATTGAAATTGTAGGGTAACAAAAAATCATTTTTTTAAGCTGCCAGCCCTATTTCCACTTTTACATGGAGTCTTACATGTCCCAAACCATCATTGCCCTCTGCACTGCCGAGCAACTGGCCTCCGCCATTCCCGATTGGCAACGATACGGCATTCAATTTGCAAACACATCAGAGCGCCTAAACCGCTTCCAAGCAGCCGATTGCATTTTGTGCTTGCCCGAGACGCCCGTTCCATTATTAAGTGCGGCATGGCAGCGTTTTTCCCAAAGCCGCTTTTTCATCTCACAGGGCAGACAACAGTGGCTGGACGGACAAACACGGCAATCTGTAGATTTCAATCAGCTGTTATCTACCCGCGAACAGCCTAAAAAAGAACAACAGGCAGTAACAACCCCTCCCCAACAAATACAAATCAAACAGTCCAGTAATCCGCCTGGTAACATGACAGACAACACACTATTGTTTGAAATATTCAAATTCGCCGCCTGGGGCTTAGACAACAAAGACTATCAAGAAAAAGTAAACGAACTGCTTTACCTTGCGGCACAGCGTGGTACTGAATTGTCAAACTCCGCTCAAAAAAACAAGAAACAGGGCGAACACGCCTATCAGCTGACGCAAGAATTAGAAACCCTATTCAAAAAAGACAACCAGACAGCTCTAAACGCTTGGTTTAATGAGCAGCAAGCCCGCCCCGAACTAAGCCAACGCATCAAAAAACACTTAGCCATCAAACTGGGCAAGCTCAACAACAATAAAGACAAGAGAAAATCCTTCACGCCCACACAAGGCTGCCTGGTACGACCACCCCAATTTACCCAACATCATCCCAACAGCCTTCGCCACCTGCCAGCACATTCCAACTGGGAAATCGTCATTGACGAAACAGGCATGGAATTTGAGCAGGCGGAGGATTTATCCATCGACGACTACAGCTTAGGCCGCTATGTCGCGCTTGCCATTCCGCAAGGCAGAGCCAAATTGGACAAACTGCCCGAAACATTCCACGCCGCTGAAGAAAAGCCCGAGCTGCTGGACAAAGTCATCAACAACATCCTCTCGCAATCGGTAGGCGTATTGGGCATTACGGCCAAAGACCCGCTTTCATTCAACCGCCCGCGTTGGTTTAGCGGTGTGTACCGTTTACTGCAACTTGCCTTGCGCCTGCTGCCGCTACCCAACGAAGGCAGCAAGCAGGTACACGTATTTATCGAACAACGCGGCGGCTTTAATGCCGACACCGACTTGCAGGTTTTAAAACAACTGCTGTTAAGCGAATTGCAAAGCATAGACGAAGCCCGTTTCAGCCAGCTGCTCCTGTCGCTGGAAATCGCCCCCAAAGGCAAACACCCCTATCTCGCCCATGTTGATGCACTGGCGCACTGCTGGGGCGGTTCGTCCGCCAAACAACGTTTGATAAGAGCCAAATTCAAAGGACATTGTTTCCTTACCCCGGAAAGCGGCGATTTAGAACGCATTTATGCCGCACTCGATGGCAAAACTGCCCTGTCGTCGCACGACTGGTTTCAAGCAGTCTGCGCCCTGTCCGGTGAACCCGAACACAGCCTCTTACGCGAAGCCATGCAGCAATTGGGCGAACGCTGCCAAACACAGCCCGAAATCTGGCAAAACTACCTGCAAACAGTCCGCCAACGCCTAAACGAAAAAGACTACCACCCCCAAGCCCTAGATGAAATCTTAGGCTGGCTGCAAACCTACGCCCCGGCAGACAACAAACTGCCGCCACTATTACAACTGCGTTTTCAAGCAGCCCGGCTTGCCGCCGACAACCATCAGGGCAGAATGCGTCTGGAAGCCATACAAAACCTGCTTGATTTGGGCAACCAACTGAAATACGAAGCCGCACCCGAAGTCGCGCAGGTATACAACCGCCTGGCGGTAGCCACCACCAACATATACGAATTCGACTACGCCAAACAAATTCTGGAACACGCGCTCAAACTGCCTGAAATTGCCGTCGGTCGGCAGCAATACGGCAGGCTTCTATCAGGCATGGGACAGATACACGCCTTCTCGGGCGAACACCAAGCTGCCGCATCATTTTTTACCCAAGCACTTGAAACATTTGAAAAACTATCCGACCCTGACGCGGCACAAAAAGACATCCGTCAAACCCGCCTATACCGGCTGCACAACGCCCTGGACGCAGGCGAAACATGGGAAAACATACAGCCGCTCGCCACATCTGTTTTCGGCAGCGATTTAGACAAAGCCGCCAACAAATTTTCAATCAGCCCGGACGACCGCTTTACCCATCATGCCTTATTGCGCCTGCTTGCCGCCTATCCGCAGCAAACCGCATCCGCGCAAAAAACCTATTTGTACAATCAAGCCCACTGGCAAAGCGAAGCAGGACACCCATGGCAGCTTATCCACCTGTGGCGCGGCTGGTTGGCGCATTTTGCAGGCAACGACATCATTGCCATCGAAGCCTTTAACCATGCCCTAGACGAAGAAGCAGACGGCCTGACCCTGCAATGGATTGCGCTGACGACTGCCGTATTGGCAGAACGGCTCGGACTGGGCAAATCCAGCCCCTACCCCATTGCCGCCGAAGCTGCTCGTCTGAAAACCGCGTTCCCCCAAGCGCCGCACGCAGCCTTACAGACCTTGCAGAAAAGCGAAGCACAACCCGAAAAACTGCTTGCCGCGCTGAAAGCCTGCCTGCCTTTTAACTTCAAATAAAAAAGCACATACCGACACAACACGCCCTTTTTCAAGCAAACCGAATCTCTCAAACAAAGCGAGACCGCCATGTCCCAAATTCCACACTACTTCATCATCCTTTCCGAACACAACATCGCCGAATACCGCGCCTGCCTCGATTTACGGCCCCAAAACGTCCATCTCATCGTCACCGGCTGGATAGCCGGTAAAAACGCACACACCCGTTTCAAAAACACGCTCGAGCAAAGCGAACAATTTAACGGCAAAATCCACGAAATCGGCTTTCAAAGCGACAGCCAACTCATCGGCGAACGAACCGAAGAAATCCAAATGTGGCTCGACACCGTCTTCAAAGCCTACTGCGCCGAACACCACATTGCAAACAACGCCATACTCAACATCACAGGCGGCACAAAAATCCTGTCCCAACTGCTCGCCGCCCAAACCGGCATATGGCAGGAGCTGCACTACCAAGCCTTCCAACGCGACAGCAACCAAATCCACATAGACCGCCTCAATCCCGACAACCTGGCATTTCTGGGCGAAATCGTCCTATCCGACCGATTCTCCCTGCGCGACAGCTTGAAACTCTACGCCGACGAAATCAAAAAACACAACCCCAACCCCATTGCCAAACATCCCGACAGCCTGCCCCTTGCCCAAATGCGTTTTGCCGCCCAAAGCATGCAGCAGCCAGAAAACGGCAACCTCTTCCCCGCCGTTATGCCCGTATTGGAAAACGCATGGACACAAAAATATTCCAAAGACCAAAAAGAAATCCTGCTCGAATGGCAAGAGTTCGGGCTTGCACAACCCGACGAACTCAAACCCTTCCTTCAAAGGCTGATCAACCTGCTTGACCCGCAAGACCGCATCCGCCTGGACGAAAAAGGACTGATCCTGCCCACCAAATACAACAAAAACAGCCAAATAGCCCGACAAATTCACGACTGGAGAAAATGGATAAGCGGCGACTGGTTTGAACAACTCATTTACACATGGTTTAAAGAAAACGGCGTAAAAGACGAAGAACTGGAGACAGGTTTGCAACTGATACAAGGAGAAAGTCAGGGCAACGAAACCGACATTTTGCTGTTCCGTAAAAACCAACTGATTTTTTGCGAACTCAAATCCGATTTAAGCTCCGAAAGCAAGCTGGCAGACCCGCTAAGGCAAGTGATCGACCAAAGCCTCAACATGGGCAAAGTACGCCGCGTCCTGATTTTGTCGCCCAAAATCCAAAATGATTACCAAAAAGAAGAACGTAAAAAACCACAATGGACGGAATTCGAGCGCAACTGCGCCGCCAAAAACATCCAAATCATCATCGCCCGCGACAAAGAAGCGCTGAAAGCCCTGACAAGCTGACATCGAAGTTTCTTGACCATGGAAACGTCGTCTGAAAACGTTAAAAAACATTGTGAAATGCAAAGCAGACGGCTATAATCCGCAACACAAGTTTTCCGACGGATAGCGAAAAGTCTGTCTTTCGGCTGCTCTTTTCAGTTAAGGTTTTATTAAATAATGTCTTTGTTAGTTAAGGAAAAATACTAACTTTTCTTAACTATATAGAAGATTGAAAATAATGAAATTTTTTGACCGAGTGCAGTCGGAAGACTTGCCCCACTAATCGGGGATTAAGACGAGATGATACGAGCTGGATTGATTTCGAAATTTGTCGGAAGACTTGCCCCACTTATCGGGGATTAAGACGAACTGGTGAGCTTTACCAACTCAGTTCCTTTGGTCGGAAGACTTACCCCACTCATCGGGGATTAAGACTCACACGCCAATCGTGTATCGCCCGTCAGTACAGTCGGAAGACTTGCTCCACTTATCAGTCTTTCAAGCTTTTCAGACGACCTCAAACCAAGGTCGTCTGAAAATATCGGAAAACCTGCCCCACTAATCGGGGATTAAGACCCAGCGTCTCCCGCCAGTTTGTTAATATAGTCGGCGTCGGAAAACCTGCCCCTCTCATCGGGGATAAAAATCAAACAGCCTTGATGGTTCGTTCCATCAAGGCTGTTTTTGCGTCGGGTGTATTGTCAAGCTGCTTGGATAATGCGGTATTGCCCGTTGCCGAATACGGTTTCTTTGCCCAAGTGCAGCCATTGTCCGATATACAGCATTTGCGAGAAGGCGGGCGGAAGGCCGGTCAGCTGCCATGTGCCGATTGCGCCGCTAAGGGGCGTAATCTGCTTTTGACGGTTGGAAAAACGGCGGTGTTCGTGCCATGAAAGTCGGGGCGGGACGCCTTGTCCGCCGATTTGGGCGGACAGCTCGGCAGCGTTTGCATTGTTGCCCCAGTGCAGATGGGCAAGCGTCAGATAGCGGCGCAGGAGCTGGCGCAGGAAAACCGCCTGCGTCAGTTCGGTTTCCCGCAAAATCTTGCCTTTTTGCTGGATACGCAGAGGCGTAAGCAGCTGGATATACGCATGGGCGGGATAGCGTTCGGGCAGCCTGATATGGTTGTCGTGTAGCGCGATGGGGCTGCCGCGTTCGCTAATCGTCAGGAAACTGCCGTCCGCCTGCTGTACCGCAATGCCGCCCAATTCGCCCTTACCCGCATTGTTTGCCCCCAACCCTTTGGCAAAAGCCTGGGCAAATACCGCGGCAATCAAAGGCAGGCTGTGCCGCGCCCTGCCGAACAGCACCAAATCAAACGCATACCCCGCGCCCGCCGGAAAATGCGTGGGCGCGACCAGCGGCGTCTCGATCAGATAAGGCGGCGGCGGGCTTTGGCGCACGCTGCCGGGCAAGTCGGCACAAGGCGCCGGCTCGAAAATCTGCGCATAGGGGCAATCGGGAAGATGCGGCGTTTGGGGCGTGTCGCAGGTACACGCGGCAGCCAAAAGCGCATGCCCGAACACACCGCGCAAGGTCGAAGCCGCATAGGACGGAAGCTGCAAATCATGCGTCAGCGTGAAATGCAAACGATAGCGGGCTATGGGCAATTCCGGAGGAAGATTAAGCGGATTCATGGCAGACAGACAAGTAAAAAATGGCATGATACGGCGTTTCAGACGACCTGAAAATGTGAAATGCGGCGTATCCGCAAACTGTAAGCGCAAAGCCGCATTCAGACGGAGTGTCGGCGCATGGGCAAACGGCGAACCAAAGAAACATCAGCAGCCGACCGATATATCTGAACCCAACCCACCGAAGCCCGCCGTTTTCAGACGACCTCAAACAGCGTCCGCCAGCCGCCCCGTTGAACACAATATAGTGGATTAACTTTAAATCAGGACAAGGCGACGAAGCCGCAGACAGTACAGATAAACGTCGTACTGGTTTAAGGTTAATCCACTATAAAAAAGCAGCCCGCAAACAAAAACAGCCTTGATGCAATATCAAGGCTATTTTGCTATCGGTCATCAACAAACCCTTCAGACATTTTCAGACGACCTTGGCTTGAGGTCGTCTGAAAAGCTTGAAGTTCCAGATGAGTAGGGCAAGTCTTCCGACTAAATAATTTGGAAAAGGCGTTATCGGCGATTACATCTTAATCCCCGATTAGTGGGGCAAGTCTTCCGATCAACGGTTTATGTCTATTCGTCGGAAACACCGTTGTCTTAATCCCCGATACGTGGGGCAAGCCTTCCGATAATTGACGGCTGGACTAAGGAAAAGCCGCATATGTCTTAATCCCCGATGAGTGGGGCAAGTCTTCCGACTAAAATATGCTCAAACATGAATACATACGGACAAGTCTTAATCCCCGATGCGTGGGGCAAGTCTTCCGACTGAAACAAATGTGCCGTTCCGACGAAATGATTTTCGTCTTAATCCCCGATGAGTGGCGCAAGTCTTCCGACGTATTGGAGTGACTGCTTGCACAGTCTCTTTGTCTTAATCCCCGATTAGTGGGGCAAGTCTTCCGACGATGTTCAGCATGGATTACGAAAACCGCCGGTTCAGGTCTTAATCCCCGATTAGTGGGGCTAGTCTTCCGACCCAGCAATGACCTGTCTTACTTGGTATTGCCCAAGTCTTAATCCCCGATGGGTGGGGCAAGTCTTCCGACAGAAGATTAATCACTTAAGGATATAAAAATGGAGTCTTAATCCCCGATTAGTGGGGCAAGTCTTCCGACCTCAAGGCTCTGAGAAAAGAACACGGCCTAACGCGTCTTAATCCCCGATTAGTGGGGCAAGTCTTCCGACTGCACTCGGTCAAAAAATTTCATTATTTTCAAGTTTTTATATGGTTAAGAAAGATTAACATTTTTCCTTAACCAACAAAGACATTATTTAATAAAACCTTAACTGAAAAGAGCAGCCGAAAGACAGACTTTTCGCTATCCGTCGGAAAACTTGTGTTTCGGATTATAGCCGTCTGCTTTGCATTGGACAACGCTTTTTAACCCTTTTGCGGCTTTAGGTCGTCTGAAAAGCTAGTGCCTCGATAAAGATGAAAATCTATTCGCCGCGTAGCTTCGCCAGGATGGGTTTCAGCTCTTTGGGGTGTTTGCCGGTCAGCCAGTTTTTATACGCCTGCTCCATCTTTTTGACGGCAAACGCGACGGCGATTTCGGCTTTCTGCTCCGCGCTGAAATCGGGGCTTGCGGCGACTGGACAATTTACGCTGCTATCCCCTGCCCAATAGCAGCATAATCCATGCCCTGGGCAAACCCGCCTTGCCCGAAGGCATCATCTTGGGCGGTATGGGCAAACTGTAAGCGCGAAGCCGCCTTTCAGACGACCCCGAACTCACACAAACCCTCCGCCAACAAAAACAGCATTGATGCAATATCAAGGCTGTTTTGCTATGTAGAAACGTCGGAATATTTGTCGGATTCAAGAATCCGACCTACGTTTTCAGACGACCCAGGCTTGAGGTCGTCTGAAAAGATTGAAACCCCCGATGCGTGGAGCAAGTCTTCTGACTTTGGCTTCTATGGTTATGACCGGGTTGCCAAGGAATCTTAATCCCCGTTGAGTGGGGCAAGTCTTCCGACTAAACGCGCGGCAAACCTGATTAGCCTTATGCGTCTTAATCCCCGATTCGTGGGGCAAGTCTTCCGACTGAATCAGGCGGTCGTCTGGAAGGGGCAGGAAGTCTTAATCCCCGATTAGTGGGGCAAGTTTTCCGACTGAGTCAGATTTGGATTTTATTTCGGCAGAAGTTATGTCTTAATCCCCGATTAGTGGGGCAAGTCTTCCGACCTAAGATACTGGTACAAGGAAATCATGGCTGAAATGTCTTAATCCCCGATTAGTGGGGCAAGTCTTCCGACAAATTTCTTTGTCAACAAACATGAAAGGCATTCAGTCTTAATCCCCGATTCGTGGGGCAAGTCTTCCGACCCAACCTCACCACGGAAGGCGACTCTAATGTGAAGTCTTAATCCCCGATTCGTGGGGCAAGTCTTCCGACCCAAGAATGCAGTGTTGACGTATGCAAAACATGTGTCTTAATCCCCGATTCGTGGGGCAAGTCTTCCGACTGCACTCAGTCAAAAAATTTCATTATTTTCAATCTTCTATATAGTTAAGAAAAGTTAGCATTTTTCCTTAACCAACAAAGACATTATTTAATAAAACCTTAACTGAAAAGAGCAGCCGAAAGACAGACTTTTCGCTATCCGCCGGAAAACTTGTGTTTCGGATTATAGCCGTGCGCTTTGCATTCGACAACGATTTTTAACCGTTTTGCGGCTTTAGGTCGTCTGAAAAGCTTGGGTTTCGATAAAGCCGAAAAGCTATTCGCCGCGCAGCTTCGCCAGGATGGGTTTCAGCTCTTTGCCGCGCTTGTCGGTCAGCCATTTCGCGTATTTTGCCATCATCTTTTTGACGGCAAACGCGTCAGCAATTTCTTTTTTCTCTGCCGCGTTGAAATCGGGGCTTTCTGTGGCGGTTTGCAGGGCTGCCTTCCATTCTTGATAGAGTTTGTCGTGTGCTTGGTTGCCTATGATCTTGTTTGGTTGCTCCTCCATTCGTTCTTGCCATGTTTGGATAAACTGTTGATGCGCGGGCATGGCGGCAAGCTCGGCGGCTTTTTGTTGCGCGGCCAGGGCTTGTTGCTGCTCTTCTTGGATATGCTTGATTTTCCCAAGGGCATCGTCATCTGCAACTGTAAAATAGCCGTAGCCGGATGCGGTTTTGCTGCCTGCGCCTTGTGTCTGCAAGGCTTGAAACAGTAGGTTTTGGGCGTATGTCGCCCATGCCTGCGCGCCCGGTGCGCTTTCGATGACGAAATAGAAGCTGCCTTGTGTGGCGATTTGCTGATTGGGGATGGGGGATTCCATTTCGTCGGCTTCGGGTTGTTTGCCGTTGTAGTATTCTTGGTGGTGGGTGGTGATGATTTCTGCGGCAAAGGGAGGTGTGTTGGCGGGGATGAACCATGCGTCGTGCCAAACGAGTGCGCCTGACTTCAGGCTGCCTGAGTCGCTGTCGTCGCCGAACAATACGGTCAGGTGGGCTTTATCCAGTCCGAGGCTTTCGGCATGGCTGCGGGCGATGCCTTTGACGGAGGAGCCTGCGATGAGGGGCATGCCGTAGGTGTGGCTGGTGCTGATGCCTGTTTCCAGTGCGCCTGCGCTGTTGAGGCCTGTGTAAAGCCTGCCTGAAATGCCGGCGGCAAGTGTGGCGAAGCGGCCGGTATCGGAAGTGGCCTGCACCCAGCGCGTAAAGGCGAGTGCGTACAGGCTGTCTTTTTTGGGCGCGGGAATTTTGACGATTTTTTGAATCAGCTCTGCTTTGGCTTGTTTGTTGTCTTTGTCCCACTCGGTCAGGCCGCGCTGCATGAGCAAACCGGCGTGTGCGTCTTTTAGGTCGTCTGAAATGAGTTTTTTCAGGCTTTCCCGCATGAGTGATATGGTCATGATTGTCCCCCTTGTTCGTCTTTGGGTTTGGGCAGCAGGGCTTGGGTGTAGCGTTTGAGGCCGGAGGCGGCTTCTATGGCTTGGCGCGTGAGGAGTTGGTAATGCGGTAAGTCTGCTTCTAAGATTTTCTTGTGCAGGCTGTTTTCGTTTTCTTCCAACAATTCGGCAATGTGCGCCAGTAGGAGCAGGTGTTCTTCTTTGCCTTTGGCTTGTAAAAAGCCGATGGCTTGGGCAAGCCCGGATTGCAGGATCATGGTGGGGAAATTCAGCGCAAGCGTGCGGTATTCTTTGACTTTTTCGTTTTTCTCTTTGACTCTTTGAATCAAGCCTAATGCGCGTTGGGCGTATTTTTGCGAGCGGATGTGTGGCATGTTATTCCCCTTTTGTCAGGTCGTCTGAAAGTACGAGACGACACAGGCCGCGTCCGACTGTATGTTTGCCGCCGATTTGGATTTGGGTTTCTCCTGCGGGAATCAATGCGGAGAGTTCGTCTGCGCTTTTGGTGTTGCGGCTGTGGCGCGATTTGTCAATCGCTAAAATGCCGTACAACACGCTTTCAGCGGGCAGGTTTTCTTCCGACCAGAGCGCGCCTTCTTTGACGATGCGTGTTTCGCGGTCGATTCTGATGCGCATGCGGATTTCGGTTGCGGTATCGGCTAAGAAGGAGAATGTGCTGTCAGGCAGGATAATGAAGCGTTGGCAGAGCTGTTCGCGCCATGCTTCGCTGTTTGCCGTGTTTTCGGGGTAAACGGCGGCGGCAATGTGTTCTGCCCATTGTTTGGCTTCGGTACTGGTTTCGCTGCCGATGTCCAAATCTTCCAGCGCGATTTGGCTGCCTGAAACGCGCAATACGGTGTTGTCCGGCACGGATGCGCTATCTTTTAAAGCGGGTACTTTGGGGCTTTCCGGCAGTATCCCGCGTACATCGCGTGCATAACGTTGCAGGATAAAGGGGCAAGTGGCAAAGGCGACTGTTCCGGCAAACGAGCGGATCGGAAGCAGCAATAGATGTGCATCGCCAAAGGCGGCGGCACCGGCATGAATATTTTCTTTGTCGGCTTGGCTGTCTGCGCCAAACAGGGCTTGAATGTCGTCTTCGCTGACATGCCATTTTTCTTTGGCCTCATCACGCAATACGCCTTTGAGCGCGCTGCCGGGGACGAGCGGCAGATTGGTGGCGCGGCTGCGGGCGATGGGCAAGTCTACTGCGCCGATGCCTTGACCTGTGCCGACGTGGAGGGCGGATAAGGCATGTAGGTGGAAAATTCGGGTGTTCATTTTGGTTTCCTTGTTTTTAAATGTGAAATAGGTTGTCAGGTCGTCTGAAAATTAAATGCTCTGCCACGGGCCGATCAATCCGATGCCGAAGCCGTCGCGTCGGTCTTGTTCGCTATCGCTGAATGCCTGCCATTGGGCTTGGGTAAGTTCTGCCGGGTTGCCGCTTTGTATTTCAAACCAATACACTGCGCCTGCTGAAACGGCTTTTCGCATGGCTTTCGGTGCATGTTGCTGCAAATCCCAACCTGAAACGGGCAGCCAACGGTCTATGGCGGCGGCGCGGAGTTTGACTTGCAGGTTGGTATGCGGGAGTTTGCCTGTTAAGGTTTGGCTGTCCAACCAGCCGGGCAGCCAACCTTTTTCAAACAAGGCAGGCGTCAGCAAGGTGAGCATCAATCCGTTTGTATATGCGTATTCGGGCTGTTTGAATACGTCGTCTGAAATTTTATTCAGTCGCGACAGTCTTCCTTCGCCGCCAAAACGCACTACGCTGTTATCTTGCAAATCGGCTGCCGTGCGTATCACGAAACCATAGCGGTGGCTTTCCCAGCCCTGATGATGCTTCCGCGCAGATTCGGCAAAGTCATAGGCGGCAGTTTGGAACAAACGTCCGTCTTCGGCTGCAAGTGTTTCTCGATTTATGCCGACATGGGTACGCGTTTCAATCGGCAGCGATTGTGCGCCGCGTTTATTGATGTCTTCAAACACCAACTTCCCGCCGTTTTGCCAAGCCAGCAGATCCGCCAAATCCCAATACGTTGCGCCGCTTTGAGGCTTGCCTTTGATGGGCGATTGGATTTGTACGGACAATAAATCGGCTTGGGGAAAATCCGCTGCCGTATCGCTGCCAAAGGCTTGCGGCGCGAGACGGACGAGTTCGGTTTTATCTGTCTCTTTGTTTTTTAAATACAGGGCGTTGGCAGGTTTAGGCAATAGGATTCTCAGGTCGTCTGAAATATCCTGTTTCGCTAAAAACGCGCCCTGTACGGCAATTTGGCGTAATTCATCAACTTGTGCGTCCGACAACTTGGCTCGATTGCCTTGGGTTTTACTGTCCCAATTACAGCCGCTCTGCCCCATGATTTGCGTGCGTACCAAACCTGCTGCCGCAGAGGGTAACGGAAATTGAATATCATCGGTATCCGACTGCGCCCCAAACGGTTTGCCGCTGCGGAACACCAACGGCGCAAGTGCGTCTAAAAAATAGCTGTTCATGATTGCGCCTCCTGTCCTAAATCGTTTTGTGTTTTGGCTGCAAGCCAGCGGGCAATGATTAACTCGGTAGCGAAGATATTGAGTGCGCCGGTATGTTCACTGCCAAGCTGACGTTGCAAGGCATCCAGTCGGGCTTTCAGCTCTTTCTTCACATCGTCTTTCAATTCGCCACCCGACATATTTCGCGCCCTATCCAGCATTCGAATAAACTCGGCTTGGCGGATATTTTGGTGCAGATCGAAGGATAAATCGGCGGATTTCGGAAAATCCGTGCGCATAAAGATATCGCGGCTGTCGTAGGCAATACGGCTGCTGATTTCTTTCTTCTGATACCGGTTTTGCCATTTTTTAAATGCTGCCAAACCTGCTTCATCACTCCATTGCACACGCCAATCGCTGTCCGAGCCTGAACGCACAGACAGGGTAATCCCCAATCCATTGCGCTGTTGATCGGCAGGATAATTGTCGCCTTTTGCCACTTTTTCCGCGTGTTTCGCCAAACGGCGTACATTGCCGAGCGGCGTGCTGATGTGGCAAATCGCCAAACCGACGGACAATGTGGGCGTTTTTTCCACTTTCAAAACATCTGACACTTTTTTCAAGCTGTCTGAAAATGCTTGCCGCAACGCGTCCGCGCAATCAACCGCCTTATCCAGCGCGACAAAGCCTAATACATCGTCGCCGCCTGCATACACACATTGCGCCTGGAAATCGCGCATTTTCGCAGGTACACTTTCGGCAAATGTAGATAATGCTTCGGTAATCGCTTGATGCTCTTCAATCGTTTTCGCACGATCCAGCAACTCGCCCATGCGGTCGCCGTCTGCCAGCAACATCGCCCAGTAGCTGCATGGTTCGCCATATTTGTGCCAAATCGTTTTTAAAACATTTTTCAACTTTGATAATTTTTCTGATGCATCTGCACTGCTTTTATTGTCTGACAAAGCAGCATCCAACCGATTGCGGTACAGCAACTGCCCATCAAACGGAAAATCTGCGTAAATGCCTTGATTGCCCTTTACACGAGTCGCTAAATTCAGCGCGATTAAAGGTTCGTAAGCATCGCAAAGTTTGCTTAACTCATTTTCAGGCAAACCTTGCAGCCAAGCATCTGCGGCTACACGGGTAACGGGCGTAAACTGTTCGCTATTGCCGCCCAAACGCTTCACAATTCCTGCACAATCCAACTGCTCCGACCGGCTCAAACCCAGCTTGCGCCTTGCTACATCGGACAAGTCGGCATCGCCGTTGGCTTTTTCCAGCAATACGGTTTCACGTGCGCCATCCAGTGAGGATTTAGGCAACATAAACCGCTTGTCCCAAGCATCAGCCGCATGTGCAGGCGTAAAATCGCGTGTTGCCTTACGTGCCGCCAAAGCTGATGCGGCTCGTTGGCTTGCATCCGAATAACCTTTTTCGGTTATCCGCGCCCATGCTGCCTGGATTTCCAAATAATCATTAAGTTGCATCTGCCAGATTTCAACGCGCAAGGCCGCATTCAAATCCTGCAGCGCCTGCCGTGCTATGGTTTCAAACCGTGACTGTGCCACCGCTTTCGCCTGTTCGACCAAATCGCGCACGGCGGCATCATCAGCCGCCTCAACCTGCACTTGAATTTTGTTGCCGACTGAGAAATTATCGTCCATCCGGTCGCAAGGCTCTAAACGGTCTTTGGTCGTCTCATCCACAAACGGAAACACCATCTGCGCTCCGGCTTCAAACAAACTCTTTGCAGCAGCCTTCGCCATTTCCGACAGCAGCCAAGAACCGCTCCATAAATCCCGACTCCGCCGAGCCGAAGCAATGAATCCCTGTACAGGACCGATGGATAGGGTTAAAACGTATTGAGTCATTTCAGCTTTCCTCTTTTTTATTTCGTAAAATAATTCAAAAACGCATCAATTGGATTACCACCTCTGTTTTCACTTAACGGCTTAACCTTCTGTGCCTTGCCTTCATCCCACAGCGTTACTGAGTGTACAGTTACCTTATTTTGTTTTTTTTCTAATAACTCGGCAGAAACATTTAAAACCTTATCCAAAGGCAGGCTCAATGCGGCAGCCTGAAAGCCTCCCTTGCCATCCCAAACAGGGCGAATAATTAAAGGGCTGGCCATACGTTCCTTACGTTTAGGCTGTAACGTTGTATCTGCTGGCTCATCACCACCAACAAAATGAAAAATAATCGGCATACCGAATACACCGCGCGCAAATAAATCTCCGGCAGGATGTTCCGGTTTATGCCGATCAGAATGTGTTCGCGTTATACGGCGAATTTCATCAGGTTCCGACCAACGGCTGCGACCGGCAGGTTTCGTCGTATCAGATGAGGGATGATTGCGTCCAATACCTACACCTTGCCGAAAATCGCGTAATCGTTGGACTGCTTCTTTCCAAGCTAATAAAGCATGATTAGTACTTGTGCGCAGCACCAATTTGCAACCTGCCTTCATTACTTCATCAATACTCAAAGGCTGTTTGAAAACAGGATTAGAACTGTCCTTAACCACAAACGCACCACATCCGCGCCGGGTACGCGCACCAATCCCTCCAAAATTTACCCACCAGCGTAAAGTTTCCAAAACCTGTTCCCTATCTGTTTCGTTTGCCTTTTCACTCAAACGCCATTGCAAGGTCCAAGTCAAACCCTCTTTAATCAATAACGTTTTTTCACGTTTTTCCTCACTATCCATCGGAAACAAAACATAAGCATAAGGTTTTAAATCATTACTCTTACTCTTCGAACGTACTTTTTTATCTGAAGGTAGAGACGAATCCAAGCTGCCTTGAAAATAAGAAATCTGTTTAACATTTAATACATCAAGCACACGCAAAAACACCAAACTCGCAGCAGCTTCTTCACCGATACCTCCCCACAAACGAAATTCCGCTTCACGCAAACTTTTTTCTTTCAAATTCCATTTTTGCTGAGCTAACAGCCGCCACCAAAAGCGTAACTGACCACGAATCGCTGTAGCACGAATGGGCATCAAGACATCAGGCATGGCTGCCTGAACACCACCGCCATAAATAGGCGTAACAAGCTCACAGTAAATTTCCTGCCAAGCCTCCTTGCTTCCAGGCAGTTTTTCCATCGGCTCAAAATCGGGTATTAGTAAAGCCATTTTCTTATCCTTTGTTATTTAACCAGCAAGTTACTTTATAACGAAACTAATCAAATTTTGCATTATACACAAATTTGTTTAGCATTCATAACTCATAAAAATGAGACTTGAGAACAAAATTACTATAACTGATAATAGACTTCTAATAGTAATAGGCGATATTAGTAAATCGCAGATTTAGTTAAGACTAAACGTTACGTTAATAGAATCCGATCAAAACCTGATTTTAAAGTGACACACAGCCACATCACGAAAACAACTGGATTATGCCATTAAAAATTAAGAACTTTTTATCTATTACTGATGCTGAGAGAATCGATTCAGCTTTAAATCAACTGCCTTGGGCTGGATCGAGCATAGATTGGGATAAGATTAAAGGCGAGAAGCTGCGTATTTCCTTATTTGGGGAAATAACGACAGCATCTATTCATTATAATACTTTTAAAAGATTTAAAGCTTGCCAAGGGAAGAACGTGGTAATTTACTACTCTCCATCACATCAACCTTGGATACTGGATACGGATGATTTTATCTATAATTGGTTAAGTATCTTTGAAGAATTACTTGATTTTCCTAAATTTATAGTATTTTGTTATGAAAAAATTTGGCAGCCTGGATATTTAGAAAATTCAATAGAATGCGAACCTATGGGTGAATTAATTGGTTTAATCTGAAAAAGAACCCTAACACGCGTAATATCTGAATTTGCGCAGAAGGCACGGATTTTTGCTTACGATTTTTTATGTCATTCATTGCAATCAGTTTTTCAAAAAAGCCGAAATTCTTTAATGGCTGCATGAAAACAGCCAGAGACCTTTGCAAAATTCCCCAAAATCCCCTAAATTCCCATCAAGACATTTAGGGGATTTCTTATGAGCACCTTCTTCCAACAAACCGCACAAGCCATGATCGCCAAACACATCGACCGCTTCCCATTATTGAAGTTGGATCAGGTGATTGATTGGCAGCCGATCGAACAATACCTGAACCGTCAAAGAACCCGTTATCTCCGAGACCACCGCGGCCGTCCCGCCTATCCCCTGTTGTCCATGTTCAAAGCCGTCCTGCTCGGACAATGGCACAGCCTCTCCGATCCCGAACTCGAACACAGCCTCATCACCCGCATCGACTTCAACCTGTTTTGCCGTTTTGACGAACTGAACATCCCCGATTACAGCACCTTATGCCGCTACCGCAACTGGCTGGCGCAAGATGACACCCTGTCCGAATTGCTCAAACTGATTAACTGCCAACTGGCCGAAAAAAACCTAAAAGTAGAGAAAGCATCCGCCGCCGTCGTTGACGCCACCATTATTCAGACCGCCGGCAGCAAACAGCGTCAGGCCATAGAAGTCGATGAAGAAGGACAAGTCAGCGGCCAAACCACACCGAGTAAAGACAAAGATGCCCGCTGGACAAAGAAAAACGGCCTCTACAAACTCGGTTACAAACAACATACCCGTACCGATGAGGAAGGCTATATCGAGAAACTGCACATCACCCCCGCCAATGTCCATGAGTGCAACCATCTGTCCCCTTTGTTGGAAGGTATTGCCGAAGGCACGACCGTCTATGCCGACAAAGGCTACGACAGTAAGGAAAACCGGCAACATCTGAAAGAGCATCAGTTGTTAGACGGCATTATGCGCAAAGCCTGCCGCAACCGTCCGCTGACGGAAGCGCAAACCAAACGTAACCGATATTTGTCGAAGACCCGTTATGTGGTCGAACAAAGCTTCGGTACGCTGCACCGTAAATTCCGCTACGCCCGGGCAGCCTATTTTGGTCTGCTCAAAGTGAGTGCGCAAAGCCATCTGAAGGCGATGTGTTTGAACCTGTTGAAAGCGGCTAACAGGCTAAGTGTGCCTGTTGCCGCCTAAAAGGCGGCCCGGATGCCTGATTATGGGGTATCCGGGGAGGATTAAGGGGGCATTTGGGTAGAATCAGTGGATATTTGAAACGAAAACAGCCGAAAACCTGTGTTTGGGGTTTCGGCTGTCGGGGGAGGAAGGAATTTTGCAAAGATCTCTATATCATTGAATCAAAACGAATACTGCGGGTAACGAAAACAGTATCAACAATGAAACGATTGACCACGAACCTAGGTATTCCTCCGGACATTAGGGGAGATAGATGCCGGTCGTCGGTATACATCATCACTGCTTTATTAGGTTTCACTTTTCACTGAGTGAAAGAACCAGGTTCTTGCAATCATCTTTCAGCCAAGCAAAGCTGTCTGCCTCAATCCCCCTTTTGATTGCGGACTTGGTCTCGGCAATCTGCCCATTGCCCGTCGGTATGACTTTCTGCATCGGTGCGGATATGCTGTGAGCAAGCCTTAAAGTGCCTTTAACCCGGCATGCATCACAGTAGTTGCCGGTAGTGACTGCTGTACGGATTCCATTTGCACTAATACGCTGATCTGATTTTGTCAGCCGCCGATAAACCAGGTCCGGATAACGCTAGCGATACCTACATCGGCGCACAGGATATCGGAACCTTGTCCGCTCAATCGGTGCTTGATTAGGCTCAACAGATGGGGAAGTGTGCCTGACCAAGTTCTCCGGTTAGTGAGTTTTGCCAAGGACTCAGGTAGAAACCATTTCAAAAATATCAATCCATTGATATTTAATATTATTTCTACTTTATATTAAAAACCATGCGGCACTCAGCATTAACAGAACCTAGTTCCATTACATGAATACACTTGTGACCATCGTACTTTTTATAGTGATAACCAGCTACGCCAATCCAAAGTAACCTGTTATTCACTCAGTGAACAAGGGCTTTTCTACGTTTCAAACCGCCATATGGTCTGCCAATATTCATCCATTCTTTGAGAATGGGCTGAAAAAAATTTTAGGGCTTTTTGCTGCTAATATAGCAGGTACCGACATAGGCAATGGATGCGCACCTGACACTGTTGCTTATCCTAACGGTAAATCACCCGCCACGACGCAGTGTGGAACACAATCTGCCGTGGGCAATGAATTAACTAAGCTGCTTAAAGGCGAACTTTAAATTTGGAGAAAAAATGCAAACAGAAAGACGACTCAGGTTACCTGATGTCCGCCACATGGTTGGCTACGGCACTACGACCACTTACTGCAAGTCCTAATTATTCATATGGAGGATTGAATATGCTGAACCAAATCCAGTTGAAACGTTACGCCGAATTATCAGGCTATACAGAAAAGGCTTTAAGGGACAAAATCAGCACCGGTGTTTGGGTAGAGGGACTCCACTACTACCGTGCGCCCGACCGCCACATCTTAATCAACGTAAAAGAGGTAGAAAATGGCAACGAAACGAATACCAACCGGTGTAGTTATCCGCGATCGCAGTATCAAAATATGGTCCATGTATCGGGGTAAACGATGTTGGGAAAGCCTGCCGCTCAAGCCCACCACCGCTAACATCCGGCACGCTACTAAACTCCGGGAAGAAGTATGCACCCGAATCGCCATCGGCGTATTCGACTACGCCGAATTCTTCCCCGATTCCAAACGGGCTGAAGAAACGGAGCGCAGCCCCTCCTTCCGTGAGATGGCCGAAGCCTGGCTAGCCACCGTTAACCAGCTATCCCACTCCACACTATCCCGCTATCGCGGCATGCTCAACAGCCACGTCCTGCCTAAAATTGGCGACATGCCGATAGACCGTATCCAGTACAGTACCCTAGCAGGGCTGCTGGCTACCTTAGACTGTAGCGAAAAAACTCGCAATAACGTCGCCACCGTTATTCGGCAGCCGTTTGTTCTTGTGCTCCGCGACGGTAGGATAAAAGACAACCCCGCCCAGCATCTAGCCAACGCCAAAGTGCAGAAAGAGCCGCCCGACCCGTTCACACTCGAAGAGGCCGAATCCATCCTAGACTACCTGAAAAACAAACCTGTGTTTCACAATTACTTCAAACTGGCCTTTTTCAGCGGTATGCGTACCAGCGAGCTCATCGCCCTCACTTGGCAGGACATCGACTTCCAGAAGCAGTGCGTGCGCGTAAACAAAGCATCCGTGGCTGGCAAGCTGAAAAGTACTAAAACCCACAGCTACCGAGACATCGAACTCAATAGCCGCGCCTTGGAAGCCTTACGCAGGCAATGGCAAAGAACAGGAGGACTAGCAAGCGGATACGTTTTCATCAATCCAAAAACCGGCTGCCCGTTTGAGAACGACAAAGTACCTTGGAGACCGTGGCAGCACGCCATAAAAATAGCGGGGGTAAGGTACAGGAAACCCTACAACACCCGCCATACATTTGCCACACTCAACCTCATGGCCGGAGCCAACCCCATGTGGGTAGCCCGGCAGATGGGACACAGCACCATGAAGATACTACTTGAAAACTATTCCCGCTGGATTGACTTGGCCGACAAGCAGCGTGAAAAGTCTAAAATCGAGCAGCTTTTTGATGGGAAATGTGCCAATAGTGTGCCAAAAAACACAGAAATGAAGATAAGTATAGGATACTTATCGGATATCTTGGTGGAGGCGGGGGGAATCGAACCCCCGTCCGGAAGTCCTCTACAGAGCGTTCTACATACTTAGTCGTGTCTATTTAAAATCTCGTTCCTATCATGCCGACCGACAGGCCTTCTAGGAACCAGTTACCTTAAATCTTATTTCCCGCCAAGTAACCCGGCGGAAAACCAGTCAATGTAGAATGACGTTGCGGTAGCTTGCGCTACACAGCCCATTGACCAACTGCTGCAACGGCAGGCCTTAAGCGGCCAGTGCGTAAGTTTCGTCGTTTGCGACTATTTAGATTCAGTGTTTTACGGGAAATCTGAGACCCCGGTATGCCCGCATCTGCTTTGCAACCCCCGTCGAAACCAAGATCGCCCCCAGATGGGAAAGGTCAATTATACGCATATCGTTATACTTTGCCAAGCAGGACTGTCTTGATGATGAGTTGGATTGGGATGGTTGCAGAGATTCGAGGTCGTCTGAAAAATACAGTGAATTCGTTTATAATACCGCTTTCCGATTTTGAGCCTGTTTGAGCATGAAAAAGGTTGAGAAGAATATCTTGGTTTTGCACAGCGCGGAGCAAATGTTTGAGTTGGTCGATAAGGTTGAAGACTATCCGAAATTTTTGCCCTGGTACAGTAAAACTGAAGTAATCGAACGAAAAAACAATGAGTTGAAAGCGCGTCTTTTTATGGACTATATGCGCGTGCGCCAATCATTTGCTACGCACAATCACAATATTCCCGGTAAGGAAATCCGAATGGATTTGTTGGAAGGACCTTTTAAAATCTTGCGGGGAACATGGAAATTCTTAGATTTGGGCGACGATATGTGCAAAGTTGAATTTAAATTGGAATATGAATTTTCCAACTCTGTCTTATCTGCCATGATTTCGCCTGTTTTCAGCCATTTGTCCGGAGCATTGGTTGATGCGTTCGTTAAAGAAGCGGATCGCCGTTATGCTTGAGATTGAAGTCGTTTACGGTTTGCCTGACAAGCAAGTGTTGAAAAAAATGAATGTGCAAAATGGCTGCACGGCGCGTGAAGCGGTATGTCAAAGCGGGCTGGATGAAATATTTTCTGAATTGGACTTACAAATTGCTCCGCTGGGAATTTTTGGCAAATCAGTTAAAAGTGAGACGCTTCTTCGCGATAAAGACCGGATTGAGATTTATCGCCCATTATTGATCGATCCCAAAGAGGCACGCCGCAAACGTGTACAAAATCAGGATTGATAGTTAACTTGGGTCGTCTGAAACCATTTTCAGACGACCTTTTATCGAAATTGACCGCATTTTCTGCGGTATTGAGAAATAATTATGTCGAATAAAATCAAAATGATCGTCGGATTGGGAAATCCCGGGGGCGAATACGAACAAACCCGCCATAATGCAGGATTTTGGTTCTTAGACGAACTTGCGTGGCAGTGGAAAGTATCATTTAAAGAAGAGAAAAAATTCTTTGGTGAGGTGGCGCGGGCGAATCTGCCCGATGGCGATGTTTGGCTGCTTAAACCCATGACTTTTATGAATCGTTCCGGCCAATCTGTTACCGCACTCGCACAGTTTTACAAAATCAAGCCCGAAGAGATACTGGTTGTGCATGACGAATTGGACATTCCTTGCGGCCGTATCAAATTTAAACTTGGTGGCGGAAATGGGGGGCATAACGGCTTGAAAGATATCCAAGCCCGTCTTGGTACACCTGACTATTACCGTTTGCGTTTGGGTATAGATCATCCGGGTGACCGTAACCTCGTTGTCGCTTATGTATTGAACAAGCCAAGCGCAGAACACCGCCAACAGATTGACGAGGCAATTGCCAAATCATTAAAAGCGATGCCGAAAATAATGGCAGGCGAATGGGAAGAAGCTACACGTTTCCTACACAGCAAGTAAATAATATGTTGTGTACGTCATTATCCACCCTCCTCTTTTGAAAAATTCCCTATATGTCTCAGATTTTAGAATTAATCCAGAATGAACCCATCGGCGTAGTGGAAGAAACCCTTGATTTCCTGCTGTACGAATGCAGTATAGATGATGCACCGACAACAGAGGAAGTTGAACAATGGTGCGACATATTGAACGGACGCGGCAACAAATTCATCCGCCTTGCGGCTATCTGCCAAACTTGGTTGGATGAGGAACAAAAATGAAGTTTTACATCAATAAATTCAGTCTGTTGGCTATCGTTTGGTTTGTGGCCGGTATCTATTCTTTGATTTTCAAGGAATCTGGCAATACGCCGCCACCGTTTCCCAATTTCGACAAAGTAGCCCACTTCGCTTTGTTTTTTGCCCAGATTTGGTTATTGGCAAAATCTTATATTCACGAAAAAGCAAAAATTCCGTATCTCGGTTTGTTGATATTCGCACTTCTGTTTGCTGTTGGAAGCGAATGGGCTCAAGCCACTTTCACGACAACACGCGAAGGCTCTATCGGTGACGGCATTGCAGACATGTTGGGTACAGGTGCCGCGCTGTGGGTTGCATCAAAAATTAATGCATCTAAAAATCCATCTTCCTCTCAATCCAATTAACTACCCTCCCCTATTTACTCTACAAAGCTATCTGAAAGCCGGGTCCAAATATATTTGTGAATCGCTCCTGACGGTTAGATAGGCTGTTCAATTCATTTATTAATAAACAAAATTACTTTTAAATATAATGATATCTATTCGCATGTAGGCATTAATATCTGTGAAATCAGCATTTCAGACGACCCATCAATCGTTTCCAATATTATTTTTTAAAATTATACTTGACCGCCTACATGCAATTACTTAAAGTAGCCGTCTATTTATACAAAGAAAAACGGGTACTCCCGTTAACGAAAAAATGAGCGCAATCACCCCACCCAAAATCACTAAATTCGACAGCAAGCCGACGGATGTTTATTTCTTCGGCACCTGCGTCCTCGATCTTTTCATGCCCGAAGCAGGCATGGATGCCATTACTTTAATCGAGCAGCAAGGCATACGGGTTCATTACCCGATGGCGCAAAGTTGCTGCGGCCAACCCGCCTACTCTTCCGGTCATCCGACCGAGGCGTTTGATGTCGCCAAAGCGCAACTCGACCTTTTCCCTGAAAACTGGCCAATCGTCGTACCGTCCGGCTCGTGCGGCGGCATGATGAAACATCACTGGCCTACTCTGTTTAAAAATACAGAATACGAATCCAAAGCGGTTGATTGTGCCAACCGCATCATTGAGTTTACTCATTTCTTGCTTGCCATCGGCTATAAGCCTGAAGACAAAGGCGAACCGGTCAAAGTCGCCGTCCACACTTCCTGCGCCGCCCGCCGCGAAATGAATGTCCATATTTCAGGCTGGCAGTTGATTGACGGCATGGAAAACGTTGAACGCATCGTTCACGACCATGAAAGCGAATGTTGCGGCTTCGGCGGTACATTCTCCGTCAAACAAGCCGATATTTCCGGCGCGATGGTAACCGACAAAGTTGCCGCGCTGAAAGAAACCGGTGCGACCGAAATCATCAGCGCGGACTGCGGCTGCATGATGAACATCGGCGGCAAAATCGCTAAGGACGAACCGAATATGCCGCGTCCGAAACACATCGCATCCTTCTTGTTGGAACGCACCGGAGGCAAAGCATGAGCGCGCGCGAAAATATTTTGGCAAAACTGAAAAAAGCCGACGCATTGCCGATGGAAGAGCCTGCGGTTTTCGATTATTACCGTGAAATGGGTGTTTCTTGGGACAGCGAAGTTGAGCGCCTGAAACATTGGGCTGCCGCTATGCGCGCCGTCAAAACTGAAATTTATTGGGTGACCAAAACCGGCTGGCCGCAAGTATTCCGTCAAGCAGCCGAAGGCAAAGGTTTGAAAAACATCCTGCTGCCGTTGGCGACTGAACACGGACAAATCGCCCGTGCCGCGCTGGTGGACAGCAATATCGAACCGATTGCTTTCGAGCGCGAAATCGATACTTGGAAAACTGAGTTTTTCGCGAACATCGATGCAGGCTTTAGCGGCTCGCAATGCGGCATCGCCCGCACCGGTACGCTGATGCTGTTTTCCAGCCCTGAAGAGCCGCGTACTTTAAGCCTTGTTCCGCCCGTGCATTTCTGCCTGTTTGATACGGCGAAAATGTATAACGAATTTCACAACGCCGTCGAAGGTGAAAAACTGGTGGAAAACGGTATGTCGACCAATGTTTTCCTGATTTCCGGCCCGTCCAAAACCGCAGACATCCAACTGACGCTTGCTTATGGCGCACACGGTCCACGTGATTTGGTCATTCTCGCCATCCTGCCTGACCACATTTCCCCTGCCGATTTGGAGGAAAACGCATGACTACGCAAACCATCAAGTTCCACATGAAGCCGGAAACTTTCAAACAAAACGCCGCAATTTCCCTTCAAGACAAGCCTTTGCGTAAGAGTCTGCGTACCGCGATGGATATGCTGATGACCAAGCGCAAAGCCGTTTTGAGCGACGAAGAAGAGCTGCAAAGCCTGCGTGATTTGTGCGAACACGTCCGTCAGCGCTCATTGTCTAAATTGCCCGCCCTACTGGAGCAATTGGAAGAAAACCTGACTAAGCTAGGCGTAAAAGTACACTGGGCGGAAACGCCGGCCGAAGCCTGCGAAATCATCCACGACATCATTACTGCCAAAAACGGCAAGCTGATGGTCAAAGGCAAATCTATGGTCAGCGAGGAAATCGAGCTGAACCATTATCTTGAAGCAAAAGGCATTAAAGCAGTGGAAAGCGACTTGGGCGAGTTTATCGTCCAAATGGCAGGCGAAAAACCGACCCATATCGTGATGCCCGCCATTCACAAAACCAAAGAACAGGTTAGCGAACTTTTCCACCAAAATCTTGGAACTCCGCTTACGGACGATGTAGACCAACTGACCGGCTTCGCCCGCAAAGCCCTGCGCGATATTTACAGCACTGCCGATGTCGGTTTGAGCGGCGTAAACTTTGCTGTTGCTGAAACAGGTACACTGTGTCTGGTGGAAAACGAAGGCAACGGTCGCTTGAGTACTACCGTACCGCCCGTGCATATCGCCATTACCGGTATTGAAAAAGTTGTGGCGAAATTGTCCGACATTCCTCCCTTATACAGCCTACTGCCACGTTCCGCCATCGGTCAGAACATTACCACCTATTTCAACATGATTACCGGCCCGCGCCGCAGCAAAGAGCTGGACGGTCCGCAGGAAATGCACTTGGTTCTGCTCGACAATGGACGCAGCCAAGCCTACGCCGAAGACCAAATGCGCCGAACCTTGCAATGTATCCGTTGTGGCGCGTGTATGAACCATTGTCCGGTTTATACCCGTATCGGTGGCGCGGCATACGGCACAACCTATCCCGGTCCTATCGGCGAGATTATTTCTCCGCACCTGTTGGGTCTGGATGCCACCCGCGACCTGCCAACCGCCTGCACCATGTGCGGCGCGTGCGTGGAAGTCTGTCCGGTACGCATCCCGATTACCGAGCAAATGCAGCGTCTGCGCGTTGAAGCGCAACGTTCACCGTCCGAAGTCGTACCGCATCCTATCCGCGGACAAGGTGCATCGCATACCTTCGGCGAACAAATGGCATGGCGCACATTCAACGGCATTTTCAGCGGCAGCAAAGCCTACCGTGCCTTCGGTTGGGCGGCCACCAAATTCCGTGCATTGACGCCAAGCAAGCAAATGGGCTGGACGGACAACCGCGTTCCGATGAAACCTGCCAAGAAAACGCTGCATGAAATGATGGCGGAAAAGGAAAAAATGCGCCAAAAAGAAAAAGCGTAAAGCTGAAAATCGATAAAGACGTATATTTGCCATCTAAACGGCAAAGGTCGTCTGAAAATCATAAACTGCACATTAGTAAGCCGGATACCAAATCCAGCTTGATCATGTGCAGTTTTTTATAACTTAATAGGCATATCTAGGATATATATAGTCAATTAAAAACAAAATGGTACAATACTCAATTTTTAAGGTCTAACCATGGCATACTCTGCGGACTTAAGAAACAAAGCTTTAAACTATTACGAACAATGCAAAAACATCAGCCAAACCGCAGCAACGTTTAACTTGTCAAGAAACACGCTTTACCTGTGGATTCGCCTTAAAAAACAAACAGGCAGCCTAAAACATCAAGTTACCGGTCTAAATGCCGTCAAATTGGATAGGCAAAAACTGGCTCAATATGTTGGGCAACACCCGGATGCCTATCTGCATGAAATCGCCAAACATTTTGATTGTACGCCAGCCGCCGTTTGCTATGCACTCAAACAGATGGGGATGACGCGCAAAAAAAGACCACCACTTACAAAGAACAAGACCCGGCCAAAGTAACGCATTATTTGACACAGCTGGCCGAATTTTCCGACTACCAACGCGTTTATTTGGATGAAACAGGATTTGACCGCTACCTGTTCCGTCCCTATGCCCGCAGCCCGAAAGGGCAAATAGTGAAAGCGCAGATAAGTGGAAAAAGATACCGACGCTTATCTCTGGTGTCCGCACAAGTCGGCAACCGGCTGATTGCTCCGATGGTTTATCAAAATACGATGACCGGAGTCTTTTTTGAAGCGTGGTTTCAGCAATGCCTACTGCCCGCATTGACTCAAAAATCGGTGATTATTTTAGATAATGCACGATTTCACCGTATGGGTGTCTTACGGGAAATGGCGGAAAAATGGGGACATAAGGTATTGCCTCTTGCACCTTATTCACCTGAGCTCAACCCGATTGAGAAGGTGTGGGCGAATATTAAGCGGTATCTGCGAACCGTATTGTCTGATTACGCCCGATTTGACAATGCGTTACTGTCCTATTTTGATTTTAATTGACTATAGTAGATTAACTTTAAACCAGTACGGCGTTGCCTCGCCTTAGCTCAAAGAGAACGATTCTCTAAGGTGCTGAAGCACCAAGTGAATCGGTTCCGTACTATCTGTACTGTCTGCGGCTTCATCGCCTTGTCCTGATTTAAATTTAATCCACTATAAAAAGAGTTTTCAAGGATAAAGGTCGTCTGAAACCGTGTTTGAAGCATTGGCTTTGTAAACACAGTTTTCAGACGACCTTGTTTATTGGGAATAGGCAAAAACGATTAATAATCCACTTTAATCTTGGGCGTTTCCTGCGCCGCTTCGTATTCTTCTTCCAACTCAAACCGCAGCGGATACAAATCCAGCTTTTCCATCAACAGGCGGTCGCCGTCTTCGTCGGGGTTTTCGGTGGTTAAGAGCTTGTCGCCGTAGAAAATCGAGTTCGCACCCGCCATGAAACACATTGCTTGCATGGATTCGGGCATATTGCTGCGCCCTGCCGACAGGCGGACGTAGCTGTGCGGCATGGTAATCCGCGCTGCGGCGATGGTACGGACGAACTCAGTCCAGTCCAAATCTTCGGCATCGGCCAGCGGCGTACCTTCCACTTTGACCAACTGGTTAATCGGTACACTTTCGGGCTGCGGGTCGAGGTTGGCGAGGCTGGCAATCAGTCCAGCACGCTCGGCGCGAGTCTCGTTCATGCCGACGATGCCGCCGCAGCAGACTTTCAAACCGGCGTTGCGGACTTTGCCCAAGGTGTCCATGCGGTCTTCGTGTTTGCGCGTGTGGATAATGTCGTTGTAGCGGTCGGGGTCGGTGTCAAGGTTGTGGTTGTAATAGTCCAAACCTGCTTTTTTGAAGTCTTCCGCCATGCCGTCTTCAAGCATACCGAACGTGCCGCAGGTTTCCATGCCCAATCCTTTGACGGCTTTGATGATTGCGGAAACCGTCTCCACGTCTTTCGGTTTTGGGCCGCGCCATGCCGCGCCCATGCAGAAACGGCTTGCGCCGCGCGATTTGGCGATTTTGGCTTTTTCGACGATTTCATCCACATCCATCATCTGCTCTTTGCCCAGATTGGTGTTGTGGTGCGCCGATTGCGGGCAGTAAGCGCAGTCTTCGGGGCAGCCGCCGGTTTTGATGGATAACAGCGTGGAAAGTTGGATTTCGCGCGGGTTGAAATTTTGGCGGTGGATTTCGGCGGCTTGGTAAACGAGGTCGAGGAAGGGCAGCCCGAACAGGGCTTCGACATCGCATTTTTTCCAATAACGCGCGGTCGGATGCGGCTTGCGCTCGGTCTTTCGGCGCAAGGCGACGGGAGAGATGGTCATAGTGTGTTCTTTCGTGTTTACAGCGGCGCAATGACGCTGACTGCCTGACTGCCGGCGCAATGACGGCAGCGGCGTGGTTAGATAAGTTGACATCGATGTTATTTGCCTCAAAGGGTGAAATCATTCAAACACTTGAACAATTTTGGCAGCCCATAAAATCATAAGACTGCCACCCTACTCTCGATGCCGCATGGAGTGTAACGCTTTTGAAAACTCAGGGCAAAATTTTTTAGCTTCTCATTCAAGAAATAAACTGAATTTCCTATTTCTATTGATGGAAACCAAATTTTCAGACGACCTCCAACAAGCGGAACAAATTTATCCATGTGCGATATTGGCGGATAAGCAGATTCAAACTAGAATCGATTAATTAATCACATTGCACTATGACTATAAATTAAAAAAGGAATATGATGAATCAGCCTAAAATTAAAGCATATTGGAAATCTGCCGCTATGCTGCTGGTTGCATTTGGCGTACAAGCACTCTTGTTTTTATTATTGCTTTACATGTATGTTTTAGATAAAGGAAATCCGTCCGTTTTAGAGATATCGGGCAGTGTTTTGATTTTCGCTTCCCATGCACTACCCGCCATGCTGCTATGCACCCTTGTCGCGAAACGTTTGTGCTTGCGGCGCAGTGTAGCAGGAACGCTGTTGTTTGCATTGCTTTCAGCGGCAGGTGTGGTAATCACGATTGCGGCATCTGAAGGGATATTGATGCTGATATATCAGCGTTCAACGACATTGGATTGGCAAATATACACCGGAGTTGGAATAATGGGGGCAATTGCAGGCGCGATTGCTTCTTTGCTGTTGCCGAGGTCGTCTGAAAGCAAATCCCTCAATAAATAGTGACATAGTTTTGACGATTGTATTTTGGATAGATATTTGCGCTATAGACTAAAGGTCGTCTGAAACTTAGTTTCAGACGACCTTTTTCCTTAATAAAGATGGACAGTTTGCCTTCTATACAAACCACTGAACTAGCCTGCCAATTGCGGGAAAATAGATTTCAATCCGGCGACGATGATTTCTACGGAGACGGCGGCAAGCATCATGCCCATGATGCGGTTGAGGATGGTCAGTCCTGTCGTGCCCAGTTTTTTGCTGATTCGCCCGGCGACGATGAGGATGGCGTAGCAAATCAGGCTGACGAGGAAGCCTGCGGTGAGGATCAAAGCAATATCGCTGTAATTTTTGGCAGCTGAGGCGTAGATGATGACGGTAGAGATACCGCCCGGACCGATGGTGATGGGGATGGCGACGGGAACGACGGCGATGGCTTTGGCGTTTTTCTGGATGTGTGGTACAACGCCCTCCTCCTTGTCTCCACCGATATTTTGTTTGGCGGGGTTGTCATTGCCGTTCATCATGGAGATGGCGATAAGCAATACCAAAATACCGCCGCCGACTTGGAAAGAGCCGACGCTGATGCCCAATATTTTCAACAACATCCCGCCCGTCAAGGTGAAGACGGCAATGACGATAAAGACGGCGAGCGCGGCGGTGCGGGCGATGCGACGTTTTTCTTTGGTGCTGTGATCCTGCGTCAAATCGAGGTAAATCGAAAGCGCGCTGAACGGGTTGATCAGTACAAGGAAGGCAACCAAAAGTTTGCCGATTTCTACACCTAATTCCATTTTTTATTCCCTTATTGGTTTTTTGTAGAGACGTTTACGTCCGCTTTGTCGTTGAATTCGTAGCGGCGTTTGGTTTTGTGCTCGCTGGAAATACCCATGAGCAGCGCAAGTACGGTCATGATGGAGAGTGTTGCAGTGCCGCCATAGCTGACCAACGGCAGGGGAACGCCGACAACGGGCAAAATGCCGCTGACCATGCCCATGTTCACAAAGGCGTAGCAGAAAAAGGTCATGGTCAATGCGCCGGCAAGCGTGCGGCTGTAAAGCGATTGGGCTTTGGCGGCAATCAGCAGTCCGCGCGTCAGGATAACGAGGTAAACCAGCAGCAGCAAGATGTTGCCGATCAAACCGAATTCTTCGCCATATACGGCAAAAATGAAGTCGGTCGTGGACTCTGGAATGTAATCCAAATGCGTTTGTGTGCCGTTGAGCCAGCCTTTCCCCCAGACACCGCCCGAACCGATGGCAATCATGGACTGGATGATGTGGTAGCCTGCGCCCAAAGGGTCCTGCGTCGGGTCAAACAGCGTCAGGACGCGGGTTTTCTGATAGTCGTGCATCCCGTAGTTCCACAAAAGCGGCAATGCAGCAACAAAGGCAATGATGGCGGCAAAGATGACTTTCCACGGCAGACCTGCGAAAAAGACAATGAAAATACCCGATGCCATAATCAAAACCGCCGTACCCAAGTCGGGCTGTTTCAAAATCAGCGCAACGGGGATGAGGATCAAAAGCATGGCGATGACGTAGTGAAACCATTTCAGACGACCTTCGTGCCGCTGGAAGTACCAAGCGACGGTCATGGGCAGGACGATTTTCATGATTTCGGACGGCTGGATGCGCGTGAAACCCAGCTCCAGCCAGCGTGTAGAGCCATTGACGGTTACGCCCGCGACTTCGACGGCGACAAGCAGCAACACGCCAATCAGGTACATCGGCAGCGCAACCTTTGCGGCATCACGCGGCTTGAACGAGGCGACAAACCACAGCAGGGCGAAGCCGACAACCGTATGCAGGGTTTTGTGTTCAAGCTGGCCGAAATCCTGCCCGTCCGCCGAATAGAGTAAGAACAGGCTCATGACGTAGATGGCAAGCATGGGGAAAAACAGCCACGGGTCTATCGGAGCAGATACGGTGCGCTTGATTTTTGCCCACATTCCGACCGTTTCATTCATGATTTGCTTCCTCCTGTTTCAGACCGTAGGCTTTTTGGAATATGGTCGGCGGTTGGGGTTGTGTGCGGTGTTGTTGCGGTTCGGGCATTCCGCCTGCGTCGGGGTCGTCTGAAAACTGCTGCGGCTTGACGTTGAGCATATAAAAATCGGTCAGGCTGCGGGCAAGCGGTGCGGCGTAGGCACCCCAGCCGCCGTTTTCCAGAATCACGGCAATGGCGATTTCAGGTTTTTCCAAGGGAGCGAACGAAATAAACCACGCATGGTCGCGGTGTTGCTCGCGCAAGGCTGCGGCGTTGTAACGACCGCCCTGCTTAATTTGCACAACCTGCGCCGTGCCCGTTTTGCCGCCCATGCTGTAAGCCAATCCGCCGCCGATGCGGTGTGCCGTACCGCCCGGTTTCAAGACTTTCTCCATCGCCTGTTTGACGTATTCGAAGTTATCTTGTTTGAACGGGATTTTGTATTCAGGATTGGGATTGATACGCGTGATTTTGCGTTTGTCGAAATCCAACAATTCTTTTACCAAATGCGGCTGATAAACCACGCCGTTATTGGCGAGCGAAGCGGTGGCGTGTGCCATTTGCAGCGGGGTGTAAGCGTTGTAACCCTGCCCGATGCTGACTGAGACCATCTCGCCTGCGCGCCATTCTTTGGCGGTAGGATCGGACGATTTGGCAAAGCGTTTCGCCTTCCATTCGCGGCTGGGCAAAACACCCGTATATTCGCTGGGCAGGTCGATGCCGGTTTTTTTGCCGAAACCGAATTGCGCTAAATACGGCGACGCTTTGTCTATGCCCATTTCGTAGCCCAAGCGGTAGAAAAAGGTATCGGACGACACCTGTATCGCCTTGCTCAAATTCGCTGAACCGTGACCGCTGCGTACGGAATCTCGGAAAATGTGGCGGCTGCCGGGGATGCTCCATGCGCCGGGCGCGGGAACGACCGTCGTTTGGGTAATTTTGCCGCTTTCCAGCAAAGCCATGCCCATAAACGGCTTAAACGTCGAGCCCGGCGGATACAGACCTTGCGTTACGCGGTTGACCAACGGCTTTTTCCAGTCATCATTCAAGGCTTTCCAAGTTTCGCTGTCGATGCCGTCGATAAAGAGGTTGGGATCGAAAGAAGGCTTGGAAACGAAAGCCAACACTGTACCGTCTTGCGGATTAATGGCGACAATCGCCCCGCGCCTATCTCCCAATATTTTGTCCGCCTCTTGTTGCATGCGGATGTCCATGCCCAAGCGCAAAGTTTGCCCCATGCGCGACGGCACGTTTTTCAAGACGCGAACAATATTGCCGTAAGCGTCTTTTTCCACTTCTTGATAGCCGGGCGCGCCATGAAGCTGCGGTTCGTAATATTTTTCCAGCCCCGATTTGCCGATGTGCGTGCTGCCGCGATAGAGCGCAGTCAAGCCCTCTTCTTCCAAAATTTCCTGATCTTTATCGCTGATGCGGCCGATGTAGCCTAAAAAGTGTGAAGTCAGTTTGCCATAAGGATACTCGCGGAAAGTGCGCGAATTGACTTCTACACCTTTAAATTCATTAAGATGCACGGACAATTTCGCCGCTTCTTCATCTGTCAGGCGCAGCTTAAGCGGGATGTTTTCAAATTTGCGGTAGCTTTCGCGGTATTTGTGGAAACGCTTCAAATCAGTAGGCGTAATGTCGACATACTTCCGCAGGGCTTCGATGACATCCTCCATCTTGCCCTCAATGCGGCTGGGGATGACTTCCAGCGAAAACACGGGATAGTTTTTTGCCAGCGGTACGCCGTTGACATCTACGATTTCGCCGCGGACGGGCGGGGTCGGAATTAATGTGATGCGGTTGCTGGATGCCTGCCCGGAAAAATCGTCATGCCGGAACACCTGCAAATAGACAAACCGCGCCACCAATGCGGCAAACAAAACCACAATCAGGATAAACGCCACCAGCAGACGCAATAAAGAATCGGCTTGCGCCGCCTTTGCAGTTTGTGTTTTACCGCTACCGCCATTTTTCAGACGACGTTTCATAGTATTCAGTATGGACATGGTTTCACGTTATCTGTTGGCGCGATAAAAATTGGTCAGTACCAGCATCAACTGGCTCAAGAAAGGCCAAAGCAGCGCACCTGCCAAAGGCGCGATGAAACTTTGCCAAGTGATGATTTGGTTGTTGAGGAACAGGCGCGCCGCCACCAATACCGCCTGATGGCAGAATAATGCTGCCAATACCGCCCCGATCTGCATGATGTGGCCGTAGAGCATGATTTGACGGCGCGTGTTCAAGACGAAATACACCATGACCGTATAAGACAATGCATGCAGCCCCAAAGTTGCTGCCGTTGCGGCATCGACTATCAAGCCGAGCAAAAACGCAATGCCCATGCCGACGCGTTGGGGATGATGCATAGACCAATAAAGCAGCATCAGCGCAGTCAGTTCAGGCAGCCAAAAAAACACATCAAAGGGAAAAGGCATGAAATCGACAAGCATGGTTACGGCAAAACTTGCCGCAATCACGCCGACGGGCATGGCACGGTAGGAATCGTCAAAATCGTTCATGAATGATTTATTGGGAAGAATGGGAAGAAGACAGAACCAAAACAAAGCGGCTGCGGCGCAAGGCGGCAAACGGGGTCAGTTCTGTGTCGTAATAAGGCGTACCTGAAGCACGGACGACTTTATCCACGCGGGCTACGGGAATACCTGCCGGATAAATGCCATCCAAGCCGGAAGTAATCAAAACATCCTGCGGCTTCAAATCCGAGCCCGTCGGGAAATAACGCAAATCCAAACCCACGCCATTGCCGTAGGCGAGATTGCGTTCGCCCGTACGCTCAACAGCAACGGGGACGATACTTTGTGCAGCCGCCATCAGCTCGACTTCCGCGCTGTTTGCATGAACCAATGTAATCCGCCCGATTAAGCCGTTTTGGTCGATAACGGCATCGCCTGCCGCCACCCCTTCGCCACTGCCTTTATTGATAATCAAACGCTCGGACAGCGGGTCTTTGCCACTGGACAATACTTCAGCACCGATGACATTGCTGATGCCTTTTTGTTGCAAGCCGTATAGCTTTTTCAGCTCCTGCAATTCGCTCAGGTTGACCTTATCGCGTTGAAGCTGGATTTTCAGACGACCGTTTTCCTCCAAAAGGAGACGGTTTTGTTCCAACAGCTCGGTTTGTGATTGAGATTGGTTGGAAAAATATTGATAGAGACGGACCGGCTGGTTTGCCAACCATTGCACCGGATAAAGAATCTCTGCTGCCGCAGTGCGCACGGGCTGCATCAGGTTGAAACGGCCGTCCGCCACCATAATGCCTGCGCCCAGTAACAAATACGCAATAAAACGAGGCAACAGCTTTTGGCCCTTTGCCTCGTCAAACCGTAAAGAAGAATGTTCCATTTCAGCCTGCCTTACGGGTTATCCACAAAGACGGCATTCCATTTGCCGATATAATCCAAGGCTTTGCCCGCACCATAAGCCACACAGTTCAAAGGCTGGTCGGCAATACCGACAGGCAGCCCCGTCGCATCCGCCAAAACCGTATCCATACCGTGCAGCAGCGCGCCACCGCCCGTCAACATAATTCCCCTGTCGGCAATATCGCCGGCCAACTCAGGCGGAGCCTGTTCCAAAGCAAGGCGCACGGCGCGGATAATCTGATTAACCGTTTCGCTCAAAGCCTCGCGCACCTCTTCCGAAGTAATGGCAAGCGACTTGGGCGTACCTTCCGCCAAATCGCGACCTTTAATCCGCATAGCGGTTTCGGTTGCAAAACCGGAGGCAGAACCGATTGTTTTCTTCAATTCCTCAGCCGTTGCTTCACCAATCAACACGCCGCGATGACGGCGCAGATAATGCACGATACTCTTATCAAACTCATCGCCTGCCGCACGGACGGAGGCGGAATAAGCCATACCGCCCAACGACAAAATGCCGATTTCCGTTGTGCCGCCGCCGATATCCACCACCATCGAACCGGCAGTATCTTCAATCGGCAAACCCGCACCCAAAGCAGCCGCCATCGGCTCCTCAATCAAATGTACGGAAGATGCACCTGCGGCAAACGCAGAATCCAAAATTGCCTTTCGTTCCACCTGAGTCGCCCCGCCCGGCACACAGATCACTACGCGCGGCGGCACAACCGAATTGCCTTGTATTGCTTTTTTAATCAACATACCCAGCATACGCTCGGCAATCGTAAAATCAGCAATCACCCCGTCCCGCATAGGACGGACGATTTCAATATTGCGCGGCGCGCGCCCCTGCATTTTCTTGGCTTCCGTACCCACGGCGACAATCTTGCTTTTACCGCCCGTACCCGATTGAACCGCCACCACAGACGGTTCGTCCAAAACAATGCCTTTACCACGCACATAAATCAACGTGTTCGCCGTACCCAAATCAATGGCGATATCGTTGGAGAAAAAACGGGATAAAAAACGAAACATAAAATACCTGAATATCGGCCCAGCACCGATTTTATTTAATTGTTATTCAAAATATTAAAAACATGGAAACAACGCCTTTTCAGACGACCTCCCCACTCCCCGTATGAAACGCATGGCGAAATCACACGCCGTTTGAGTAGTTTTCGGTTATAATTCCTCGTTTCATCGAAGAAGAACGCAATGATACCCCAATAAAGGGGCGTTTGCTATCAGACAAGGATTTTTTATGGCTTTAAGCTTAACCGATGTGGAAAAAATCGCCAAACTCTCACGCCTTTCGCTGACCGAGGAAGAAAAAGGCAAAACCCTCTCAGAATTGAACGACATTTTCGCCATGGTTGAAAAGATGCAGAGCGTGAATACAGACGGTGTCGAGCCGATGGCACACCCCCACGAAGCCGCCCTGCGCCTGCGCGAAGATAAAGTTACCGAAACCGACCATGCCGCCGAATATCAAGCCGTCGCCCCTGAAGTGCGCAACCGCCTGTATATCGTGCCTCAGGTAATTGAAGAATAGATGGAGTTTATCCTTTAGGAAAACCGACAATGAATAAATTTTTGACCACATTATTACTTGGCGTACTCACGGTTAACGCCTACGCTATGCCTAAGGATGACAACAACCCTAAATCCTCTGTATTGCCTGTTGTTCATTCCGAGCAAGCCGTGCATTTGTATGACTACGAAACACCTGATGGGAAATACAGCGCATCACTCTATCCGAACAGTATCAAAAATCTCGGTAATGGTTGGTATTCAACCATTACACGGCATCAATCTGCGGGTTCAGGCAAACATGCCCATATGCTGATTTTAGATTGGGTACATTGCCAAGAACCCAAACAATCTGTTATGAGCGCGATTGCCCTGTTTGACAAAAACGGACAACTTGAAGAGCGTATCGACGTTCACAATTACAATAGTCCCGACAAAATGCCGCAAGAAGCCATTGAGCAGCTGAAAAAGGAAGATTCCAGCGAAACAATGCACAGTGACAAAATGGTGGAAACCGTTTGCAGCCGCGTAAAATAAAAATGTAAGTTATTTTACCTGGTTTAAATATTTGCAGCTTCAGACGACCTGAAAAGGAATTTCTGTGAAACAAGCCTTCATTTATACTGACGACAAGTCCCAGAAATTTTGGATTATCAATTCCGATGGTAGCGACATCATGGTCAATTTCGGCAAACTTGGTGCAACCGGACGTTACCAAATTACCGAATACGACGATGAAATCGAGTGTCAAAAAGCTGCTGACAAGCTCATTACGCAAAAGACCAAAAAAGGCTACAAACCTGCTCCTGATTTTAATTTCATCGACCGCTTTTATTTTGACGATGAAGATTTCGGTCCACATCGCAAAACCTCGCATCCACACTTCGTCCGATACTTAACCGATGATTTCTATTATGACTGCGGTGACGAATAGGCTCCATTTGACAGTGACGAAGGCAGTGATGCGTTGTATGAGCTTGCACAAACTTTCCGCAAAAATGCCGATCTGGATATATTGGCTTTCCCTCAGAAATTGATTTGTGAATATTGGGGTATGGATTACCTGCCGCCTCAAGCAGACCAAACTGCCAAAAGCATTGAAGAACTGTGTAAACAACAGGAAACTGAAGTTTACCAATCCGATAGAGTGATTATTGCTACTACATTCGGCAGCATTAAAATTACAGGTCGTCTGAAACCTGAATTGCAGCAACTTGCCCTACTTGCCATGCAGAGACTTGACATATTGGCACAGCTACGCGGTTGGTGTTTTGCTGGTACTCTGTCTGAGATCAACCAACAAATGGCAGATGACTTGCAACGTTTTGCTGTTGCACAGGCGAACCATTTTCAAACGACCTAACTATGAAACATAAGTGTGCCAAGCCTGTATGCACAATGTCTCCCAAGCGAATCATCAAGATACTGGGCTACCTGCGTGAATATGCTCAACAGTGGAACAAAACATACGAAGAAATCGCGGAGCAAGTCTGTCACGCATTTGCCGATACCCAACTAAAGAACGGAATCGGAATATTGGAAGCCGACTGCGTGGATGACTGGATGGATACCAATAATCCGGAACGTTGCCGCTATCGTGCTGAAGATGAACGGGATTATTGGGAAAATGTCCTTTTTCAAGGACACCGCGTAGGAGAAATCCCACGTTTTAATCCCTGTTCTGCCATCACATTTATGGATAGTATAGGCAGGCATTTCGCCCTACCATATTACTTGCTTTGGGCATTACAAGACCCTGACGGTATGATTGCCGATACATTGGCTTATGCCTTGGAGAACAGCTATTATACCGATGAACTGCTGCTCAACGCTGCTCAACAACGTGCTTTGTTGAATACAGTCCGTTTTCTCGTGGAAATAACGGCAAATACCTACGACGACGGCTACTCTTCATATATTGACAGCCCATGGCAGGCTGCATTTGAACACTTAAATCAAATATTGTCAGATGCCAATATTTTGCCCGATAAAAACTAAGCCTTCC